>NZ_JAVTWB010000150.1:0-7806 GCF_032229525.1 Accumulibacter sp.
ATTCGGCAGGCATCGTAGCCCTTGCCGACAAGCAGCTCTATCTCGCCAAGAAGGGCGGCCGCAACCAGGTGCTCGGCCTGGATCAGACGATCTCGCCGAGCTGAGCGTCATTGGCGGAGGCATCGTCTCGGCCGGCAGGGCCAAGCGCTGCCGGCTACCTTCCTGAACTGCGTGACCGCGTCCGTACCCCCCGCATGCGATGGTCAAGCCGGTCATCCCGCATGAGTTGGGAAACGAGGACGTGACTGCGTGGCCAATGAACCATCCCAGGGTCGTCAGCGGCGGATAGATCCGTTGGCGACACGCAGCGACTTCCTCTTCGAGCACCGCCGCTACGACATCGCCAGAGAGCAGCTCGCCCACGGCACGCGTCGGCTGATCACCGAACTGCCGCCGAAAATGCGCCAGCGTAAAGTGGCTATACCCTTACCGCGGAACACGTGCTACGGTTGTCACCCTCATTACCACCCGGAGGACACCAAGATGGCCTTCAGTCCAGCCTCCCGCGTTCAGGACTACCTGGTCTTCGGCGAGTTCGGCGACGTCAACCCTTCGATCACCGACTCGTCCACCTATACTTTCCTGAGCCCGGAACGAATGGAGGAGTTGTTCGAGCACGAGATCGAAGGCTGCTTTCTCTACTCACGACACTTCAACCCGACCAACAAGTACCTCGCCAGCGCCCTCGAGCGCATGGAGGATGGCCAATCGGCACAGGTCATGGCATCGGGAATGGGGGCCATCAGCACCACGCTGATGACCCTGTGTGGCGCTGGCGACGAGATCGTTTGCGGCCGCAGCATCTACGGTGGCACCTATGCGCTGCTCAAGAACCTGCTACCGCGCTTCGGTGTAAAAACCCGCTTCGTTGACCTGCGCGACCACGCCGCCGTGCGCGCGGCGATGACCCCGCAAACGCGCGTCCTCTACTGCGAATCACTCAGCAACCCCTTGCTCGAAGTCGCCGACCTGCCGGCGCTGGCCGCCATCGCCCACCAACACGGCGCGCAGCTGGTGGTGGACAACACCTTCACGCCGATGATCCTTTCACCGCTTCGCCACGGCGCCGACATTGTCGTGCATAGCCTGACCAAGTTCGTCAACGGCACCAGCGACTGCGTCGCCGGTTGCGTCGTCTCCTCGCACGAGTTCATTGCCCGATTGACCGACATCAACGCCGGGCCGAGCATGCTCCTGGGCCCGGTGCTCGACAGCACGCGCGCGGCAAGCATCCTGAAGAACCTGCACAGTCTGCACATCCGCTTGCGTCAACATGGTGCCAACGCGCTGCACATCGCCAGCCGGCTCGAAGCACTGGGTCACGCCGTGCACTACCCGGGACTGGCGAGCCATCCGCATCACAGCTTGCTGGGTCGGCTGATGAACCCGGGCTACGGGTGGGGTGGCATGCTGACCCTGGACGCCGGCGACCTTGCCGCCGCCAACCGCTTGATGACCCTGATGCAACGCGACAAGGTCGGCTATCTGGCGGTCAGCCTCGGCTACTTCAAGACCTTGTTCAACACCCCCGGCCACAGCACCTCATCGGAGATACCGCCCGAAGAACGCGAGGCGGCAGGCTTGCGCGAGGGCTTGATCCGCTTTTCGATCGGCCTCGATGAAGATATTGCGCAGACCACGGAACGCATCCAAAACTGCCTCGTCGAAGCCGGGATCGAAGCAGCGGGCGGTGCGCGTCCCTGACCCCCCGTAGCAACCAGTGCGGCCGGGGCAACAGGCGAATCCCCGAACTGCCAGCGGCTCGAACGACGTCATGCCTTCGCGGCCGGCGTCGTGTGGGCGTAGTGACGACAAGGAACGAGCTGATGTAATGTCGGCACGGCCCACGTGGCCGCGCTTGCCAACGCCGTCGCGCAAGAGTCACCCATTAGCCCATGAGGAATCAGGCGGCGCTTGCCTGGCGACAGTTAGATTCCCTGACGATACTGCACATCGGAGAGCAGGCGGCTCATTTCCTTCTTGACCACGGCGTAGCACTCGCAGGCGCGGGTCTCCAGACCGGTTCGGTCAAGAACGGCAATGTGGCCACGCCGGTAACTGATACAGCCGGCGCGCTGCAGGTTCCCGGCCGCATCGGTAACCCCTTCCCGGCGCACGCCGAGCATGCTGGCGACCAGTTCCTGGGTCATCACCAACTCGTTCGTCGGCAGGCGGTCCAGGGTCATCAGCAGCCAGCGGCACAATTGCTGCTCAAGCGTATGGCGCCGGTTGCACACCGCCGTCTGCGCCATCTGCGTCAGCAAGGCCTGCGTGTAACGCAGCAACAGGCGCTGCAGCAGGCCGGCACGATTGAACTCCTGCAGCAATTTGTGTTTCTCCAGCCGGTAGGCGTGGCCTGCGGTTTGCACTACGGCCGAGCTCGATGTGGTGTTGCCGCCCATGAACAGCGAAACACCGACAACGCCTTCACTACCGACGCCGGCGGTTTCGGCCGTCGCGCCAGACTCGGTGACATAGTGCAGCGAGACGATGCAGGTGGTCGGGAAATAAGCGTGCTGCAACTGTCCGCCGGGTTCGTAAAGCATCTGCCCTAGAGGCATCGGAACCAGTTCCAGTTGCGCCGCCAGCGGCTCGAATTCAGCCGTCGGCAAGGCGGCGAGAAGATGGTTCTGATTCGGACTGTGCGCAGTTGACATGGCCAGGGGCCCACCCCGTGAGTTCATTTCAATACTTGCCGGTGAGTTCGACGCCGATTCCTCGGTAACCGAGGAAGCGGCAGGACTGATTGAACATCGGCTCCCCGCTGACCTGAAACTTCTGCTGCGAGCCATCGGCATTGACGCGGGTGAACACAAAGTCCAGGAAAGGTTGCCGGGCGGCAATGGTCGCCTGTAGCAAATCCCGTTCCGCCTCATTCCAGCCGGCCAATTGCTTACCGACGGCATCATCGGCATCGCCGCCCAGCTGGTCGACCCGGATTCCAAGCATCTCCAGCACCGGGCCGGAAACCTTGGTGAAGTTCATGTTCTCGTCCTGTTCCCAATACCAGTCGGAAGCCAGTTCGGTCAGGCTGCGATAGCGGGCTTCGCTTTCGCGCAGTTCGGCGGTCCGTTCCTGCACGGTCTCTTCCAGCTCCTTGCTGTAATTTTCGAGCTTCCCGTACAGCAGCCGAACTTCCAGCAGGTTGCGGATGCGGGTCTTGACTTCCAGCAGATCGAAGGGCTTGCTGATGAAATCCCGGGCACCGGCCAGCAGGGCGCGCAGCTTGTGGCCTGGCTGGGCGGTGATCACCAGCACCGGCAGAAAACTGTCCGCCGTGTTGGTCTTGAGGCCTTCCATCACCTGGAAACCATCCATGCCGGGCATCTGCAGGTCGAGCAGGATCAGGTCGTAGCGGTTTTTTCGATGCAGCGCGCAGACCTCGCGTGGATCCATGGTCGAGCTAACAGAGAGGTAAGCGGCGTCAAGCAGCATTTGCTCAAGCAGACTGACATTGGATTCCTGATCGTCAACAATCAGGATTCTGGCGCCAAGTATTTCGGATTCTGTGATCAACATGCGGATTCCTTATGGGCGGCGTTGTTGCGCTCTGCAGCGGCAAATTGCAGGGCCACATCCAGCGTAGACATGAATTCCGCAACCTTGATCGGTTTGGTGAGATATCCGAAGAATCCGGCTTCGAGCCCCTTGTCGATGTCGCGCTGCATGGCATTGGCACTGAGCGCGATCACCGGGATATGGGCTGTTGCCGGGTCTTCAGCCAGTATTCTGAGCGCCTGCAGGCCGCTGATGCCCGGCAGGTTGATGTCCATCAGGATCACATCCGGCACGGCGTCGCGTGCAATCTTGATGCCCCGGTAGCCGTCCGCTGCGCTCAACAGGTGAATATCCGGCCGCCGCGCGACGAGGTCCTCGACCAGCATCAGATTGGCCGGGTTGTCCTCAACGTAGAGCAGGGTGCGCAGCGGTGCGGCGCCTTCAACCGGCAACTGATCAGGCGCCAGCGTTTCGGCCGCAGCAGCGAGCACCTGCGGTTCAGGGATCAGCTTCAATTCGATCCAGAACACACTGCCTTCCCCGACCGTGCTCTCGACGCCGATTTTGCCCCCCATCCATTCAATCAGCCGCTTGCTCACTACCAGGCCGATGCCGGTGCCTTCAGTGTCATTTTCCTCTTGCCCAAGACGGTTGAACGGCTTGAAAAGTTGCGCAAGCTGCTGCGGAGACAGTCCTGCGCCGCTGTCCCGGACACTGATACGAATCAAATTCTGATCGATCAGGGTAGCCGTGACGCTGACCGATCCATCCTCCTTGTTGTATTTTATGGCGTTGGAAAGCAGGTTGATGAGTACCTGCTTGACCCGTGTCCGGTCGGCCTGGACAAAACACGGCAATTCGAAACGCTCGAAAGTCAGATCGATACCACTTTTTTTCGCCTGCGGCTCGATCATGGCCTCGCATTCGCACATCACTTCGCTCAGCGCGACCGGTTCCATTGACAGCGACAGCTTGCCGGACTCGATCTGCGCCAGATCGAGGATTTCATTGATCAGCTCGAGCAGATACCACCCGGCCTTGAGGATCTGAGCAATGCTTTTGTTTTGCGAGGACGTCGGCAAGGGCGTGCCGGATTCGAGGAGTTGGGCAAAACCAAGGATCGCACCGAGCGGTGTGCGCAACTCATGGCTCATGCTGGAGAGAAACTCCGATTTCGCGAGATTGGCTTTTTCGGCCACGGTTTTGGCCTTCTCAAGCTCGACGTTCTTGTCCTTCAGAGCCTGATCGAGCCGTGCCCGCTCGGTTTCGATGCGCTTGCGCGCGGTGTTGTCGGTGCCGATCAGCAGGTAGCCGATGATCGAGTTTTGGGCATCGCGCAGGGCGGTGACCGAGACCAGCGCCGGGAAGCGGCTGCCATCCTTGCGGATGTAGGTCAGCTCGTAGATGTCCTCGATGCCGCGTGAGGCCTTGAACACCAGGGCCTCGAAGCCCGGTGCAATCGGCGTTTCCAGCTCGGCGCTGAGTGTCTGTGCGCGCTCGATGACTTCCTGCGGGTCGGAAATATCCGCCGGTGTGATCTTGTTCATCACGTCGATCGCGGCGAAGCCGAGCATGCGTTCCGCGCCAACGTTGAAGATCTGAATGACGCCGCTGGCGTCGGTGGCGATACTCGAGAAATTGGCACTGTTGAAAATCGCACGTTGCAGGGCGCCGGCCTTGTACAGCGCGTCTTCCACCTCCTTGCGCGAGCTGATGTCGCTGATCACGATGCGCGTGAGCGATCCGGCATTGTCCTGTGCCGCCGTGGCTTCCAGACGCACCCAGAAAGGCGTGCCGTCCTGCCTGACCATCTGCAACTCGCACGGCGCCGCCGTACCGGTCTCACTGAGCTGTTTGCGCAGCAGATGGAAGGTATCCGCGCCTTCACTGGAAATGAATCGGGAGAAGGCTTGCTTGACCAGCTTGCCCCGGGCCACACCCAGCAAGGTGGCGGCGGTCAGGTTGGCCTCCAGGATCAGCCCCGGATTGGCCGCCGCTTCGCTCAGGGTGCAATAGCCGACCGGTGCCAGGTCGTAGAGGTCGAAATAGCGCAAGCGCGAGGTTTCCAGTGCCGCCCGCGACTGGCTCAGTTCCTCGTTCTGCATCTCCAGTTCGATCTGTTGCACCTCCAGGGCATGCTGCAATTCATAGTCATCGGTGACATTGCGGAACACCAGCACGGCACCGACCACCTGACCGTCGCGGTCGCGAATCGGTGCACAACTGTCGGCGATATCGCTCTCGCGGCCATCACGCGCAATCAGTACGGTGTGATTGGCCAGGCCCTGGATCGTGCCCTGCGCCAGGGTTTCGATTACCGGGAGGGTGGCGGGTTCACGTGTTTTCTGGCTGATGATCTGGAAAACCTCGCCCACTGGGAGGCCGATGGCCTGCGCCTGCGTCCACCCGGTGAGTTGCTCGGCAACGGGGTTGAGCAGGGTCACGCGTCCTTCGGCATCGGTGGCGATCACCGCGTCGCCGATGGAGTCAAGCGTCACCGCCAGCTTTTCCTCGCGGTCACCGATCGCGGCGTTGGCCTGTTGCAGTTGACCATTCATCGCCTCCTGAATCTCGAGCAAATGCCGTGTTTCGAGATGCATCAAATCCTTGAAGCGCTGTTGTGTCTGGCGATAGATCAACCAGGCAAAGGCAATGGCAAACAGCAAGGCCAGCAGACTGGCCGCCACAATGAGTGAAAACATGCGCCGCATTTCAGACTGGAATTCCGCTTCGCGCTGCGCCAGCAGGTTTTCTTCCAGTTCGATAAAGCCGCGCATTTCGCTACGGATCGAATCCATCAAGGTCTTGCCCTGACCGCTGCGTACCAGCGTCAGTGCGGCCGGCATCCCTTGCTGGCGACGCAATTCGATGGACTGCGACATTTCAGCCAATTTGGCTTCGGTCAATGGAGCGACGGCGTCAAGGTGTTTCTGGGTCGCAGGAAGCAAGGTCAGGTGCCGCAATTCCTGCAGACGGCCACTGAGGATAGCGCGCTGTACCCGATACAGTTCCAGAAAGGATTCGTCACCGGTCAACAAGTAGCCGCGCTGACTGGTCTCGGCATCGACCAATGCAGACAGAAAACGGCCGGCATCCGAAATGACAGCGTAGGTATGTTTCCGCACAGCGGACGCTTCTTCGATCTGCCTGAACGTCCACAGCGATAACAGAACCCCCAGCACCACCAGCAGGACCGCGGCAACGAACCAGGCCTGCGTTTTATGCGTCGCTTTCGCGAGAGAACGGCCCGCGTTCCTGCCAGCGTCCTTGTTGCTGATGGTCACTTTGAATTTTCCCCGGGCATGTCCAACCCCAATGAAATAAGCGTGAATCGGTCTGGCGCAGTGCATGACCCAAGGTTTGAGCCGTTGCTCACCTGTATAGACACTCATCCTGCAAGAGTGATGCTCCATTCAGCTAACGGTCATGAGATGTCGAGATACCCCAGATCATGAAAGTCATGACCGTCCCCCCTCTTCCCCGGCCCGCGCTGGGGAGAAGGGAAATTCGTGAGTCGCGTACGCGACTTTCACATTAACAGGCCGTGCGGCGAATCGGGTCCGTGAATGAATTCCTGGCCACGATACTTGATCATGACGGATTACCGTGCCGCGCTCAGTGCGCTGGCGCACTGAGCGTGGCACTTTCCGGAAGACTCCGGCATTGACCGACCGATCATGTTCAGAGAGATGGGGAGCCAAGACTGGCAGGTGCTATCGTCCAACCCTTCGCTCAAACGGAGCGCCGACGGCAAGCTGCCCGGCCCGCGCCCGTGACTTGTCGGTTCCCGATGGCTGCTTTCTGGTCGAGTGCTGAAAGCCTACCATCGGCCACTTCCGGTCATCGTGCCGAAAGCGCCAGCATTCCTCGGCAGTTCGGGAAGTCAGGGCACCCCCAGAAATCACGACCGGCATTCTCGCCACCCTTGGCAGTCCGCCTGAGCATGGCGCGGGAACACTTCGGGCAAGCCGGCGCCTCTGGCTGTTCGGTGGCTTCGGCTGCAGGCGTCGGTGCACTCGCTGGTGTCTCGGCTGGCGCAACGCTGGCGGCAGGCGAGAGAACCGCAGTCTCAGTAGCCTTTGCGGGTAGCAGCTCGGCGAGCCTGCGGCGAACGTCTTCGAGAGAGTAGGTGGCCTGAGCGGCGAATACCAGAAGGGGTAGCCCGGCTGCCCGGCACGCCGACTCAAGAAAGTCATCGCGCCGCTGGCGTTTCGTCTGGCTGTGCGACTTGTCGTTGAGCTCAATGACACAAAGGAGCCTCTTGCAAAACTCCTTCGCTGGAATTGCTGCGCCGCCACATTCGCTCTC
>NZ_JAVTWB010000151.1:0-5218 GCF_032229525.1 Accumulibacter sp.
ATCACGCACCTCCGCATCACGCACCTCCGCATCACGCACCTCAGCGCTCTACCCCCCCGCCTTGCTGACCGCGGGGGTCAAGCGTGAGCATCCTGCCCACCATACCTCTTGGTGGACAGATGAACATAAAGCTTATACAACTGTCCCAGATTCCACGGCCCCCTCTACTGTCTGTCCGCGCCGTTAACCGGTAACTGTCAGCGTTGCGTCATCAGTGCGCCTTGGGTAGTATCGATCCTCTAGGCGTTATGATGGCGGTCTTGAGAACTTCATCATGCCGGAAATGGCCGCCCGCGCCCTCCAGCTCTGCCCAAACCATGAAGAAATCAGCCCTGCAGTGCGTGTTTCGCAAGAGGCTCGGATGTCTATGAGTACGTCACCAAGCATCTGTCTAGTGATGCCGTATTTTGGCAAATGGCCGTTCTGGATGCCGTTTTTTCTCCAGAGTTGCCGGTTTAATCCGAGCGTCGATTGGCTTTTCTATACCGACTGCGAGCCACTCGGTGATTGTCCAGCCAATGTGCGCGTAGTGCGGATGAGCTTCAACGACTATTGCCGTAAGGTGTCGGCAAAGTTGGACATCCACTTCATGCCGACGAAAGCCTACAAGCTCTGCGACATTCGTCCCGCGTTGGGCCTGATCCATGAGGATGTGCTACAGGGGTACGATTTCTGGGGGTTTGGCGATATCGATCTGGTTTACGGTGACTTGCGTGCGTACTTCACGAATGAGCGTTTGCAAGAGCACGACCTTTACTCTACTCACGCTCGGCGTATATCCGGCCACCTGTGCCTGATTCGCAACACGCTGCGAATGCGTGAGGCCTTCAAGCGCATCCCGAGTTGGCAAGAGCGTTTCTGCGATGAGAAACATCAGGCGCTGGATGAAGGAGCTTTTACGCGGATATTCTTGCGCAACAAAAATCTGCCGCTCATTCTTCAGCGGCTGATTGGTACGGTGTTTAACCCGTGGTACCGGCGCAGCGAATTCATCGAGGCTTACAGCACGCCCTACGCTCGCATCGCCTGGGTCGACGGCAGTCGTGATTTTCCAGACCGTTGGTTGTGGGCCGGTGGCAAGCTTACCAACAATCTGAATGGCGATCGCGAGTTCCCATATTTCCACTTTATCGTCTGGAAGAAGCACGCATGGGAGAAGCTCGAGGCCGATAAACTGAGCGCTTCCAGCAGGTTTGCCGGGAGCTCGTCCTGGTCGATCAGTGAGCAAGGCTTCGAGTGTGAGCATTGATGACCAGCCGAATCAAGGTGTTACAGCTGCAGCCGGATTACAATGTCAAGGTCCACGATTTTGCCGACCTCGCAGAGCAGATCGTCAAGGCGCTACCGGTCGAGCGTTATGAGGTGCTGGCGGCATTCCTGCGAGGCAAGCCGCAGCCAGGCGAGCCAGCCAGTCGGGCGGACCGCTCGGTCTATTTCGAGTTTTCCGACAGGCAGCTCAAAGGTCTGCGTCTAGGGGCCTTGTGGCGACTGTATCGCTTCTGCCGGGCGGAAAAGTTCGATGTGGTGATCTGCAACCGCTTCAAGCCGGTCAATATGCTCCTGCAGTTGAACCGCTGGCTAAAAGTGCCGTTGTGTATCGGCATTTCGCACGGTTTTGGCGAGTACGATCGCTACTATCGGCGGTTTCAAACCAGGTGCCTGGTCGATGGTGCATGGCGCTTCGTGGGCGTCTCGCCGGCGGTCAAGCAATACCTGCTCGACTGTCATTGCGGCTTTACGGGACGGAATACGCTGGCTATTACCAATGCCATAGATATCCCGCAGGCAGAGGCTCTGCAGCTTCCCCGCGATGAGGCGCGCCGCTTGCTGGGGCTGGACTTGCACGCCCGTTTGCTGGGTGCGCTTGGCCGTCTGGTGCGGATCAAGGGACATATCTATCTGCTGCAGGCCTTCGCCCGGCTGAAGGATGTCTATCCGCAGGTGCATCTGGCGATCATCGGCAAAGGGCGTGAAGAGGCGCGACTGCTGACCGAAGTCGACCGCCTGGGCTTGACCGGGCGGGTTCACCTGCTTGGCTTCCGAGAAGACGCCTTGCAGTATGTTCGCGCCTTCGATATCTGGACCATGCCCTCGCTGGCCGAAGGTCTGGGCCTGGCCTTGCTCGAAGGCATGAGCGGGCACTTGCCGGTGATTGCCTCTAATGTGCCTGCCATGCTGCCGTTGATCCAGGGCGCCGGCGGTCTTGCGGTGCCGCCAGCGGACGTCGATGCATTGACCGCAGCCCTGGGCGACTACCTGCAGTTGAGCGATGAACAGCTGCGGGCAAAGGGTGACCGGGCTTATGCCTATTTGTGCGCGAACCACGACATAGAAACGTTTCGCCAACAGTATCTGCGGCTTATCGAAGAGTCGCTGAATCGGGCGAGGCCATCGCCATGAATCAGCCTCAGGAAGTGGTCACCGTGATCATCGCCTCGTACAACCATGGGCCTTATATCGAGGAGTGCATTCGCAGCGTGCTGGCGCAGAGCTATCCGCATGTGGAGTTGCTGGTTATCGACGATGGTTCCACCGATGACAGTGTCGAGCGTATCCGCCGCTTGCAGGCTGAACACGGGTTCGACTTCGCGGTGCAGAACAACCAGGGCTTGACCCATACCCTCAACGCGGCGATCAAGCGAGCCAAAGGGAGTCTGATCGTGCCTTTCGGTTCCGACGACATCATGCTTGCGGAGCGCCTGGCCAAACAGGTCGCTTACCTTCAGGGCAAGCCGGAGGTGGGCATCTGTGCGGGCAACATCGAGCTCATCGACGCGGCGGGCGACTTGTTTCCGGAAAAACGCCAGCGTCGCGACGTGCCCTTCCGTCGGCTGGATTTCGAAGATGTGTTCATGGAGCGCAAGCCCTATCCGCCCGCGCCAACTTTGATGTTCCGCAAGGAGGCGCTGGCCAAGGTCGGCGGTTTTGACCCTGAAATCCGCCTGGAGGATCTGCTGATCGAGTTGAAGATCACCCATGCCGGCTTTTACATCGATTGCTTGGGCGAAGTACTGGCGCGTTATCGCAAGCACGGTAGCAACTCGTACAAGAACCACCGCTTCATGATCGAGAGCATTCTCAAGACCTATGCTTTGTTCCGCGAGCATCCGCAGTACGATTGGGTACGTTACCGCTTTCTCAACTCGATGTTCCTCAAGTGCGCCAATCGTGACCGTGGTTTGGCCCGTGAACTGTTGGCACAGATTCCCTTCAAACGCTGGTCGAAAAAAACCTGGCGGGGTCTGATGCGGCTCTACTTGTCACCTTTGCAGAAAGGCTGAAGCGAGATGGGGTGGTGGGCAAGATTCCTGGAGCGACGCGCCCGCAAGCAGATTCGCCGCTTGCCCAAGTTGCAGCGTGGCCCGGCGAGGTTCCTGCGGCGCTATCCGCAGTATCAGGTGGGTCGCGGAACCTACGGTGTCCCGATCGTGCACGACTGGCAAGAAGGCGCGACGCTGACGCTGGGCAGCTACACGTCAATTGCCGAGCAGGTCGAAATCTTCCTGGGTGGTCACCATCGTACCGAGTGGGTCAGTACCTACCCGTTTCCGGCGATGGTCCCTGAGGCAGCCGGCATTCAGGGGTATGCTGTCAGTCGGGGCGACGTGCTGATTGGCAGCGACGTCTGGTTGTGCAGCAAGGCCATCATCCTGTCCGGGGTCACCGTGGGGCACGGTGCAGTGATCGCCGCCGGTGCGGTGGTCAGCCAGGACGTTGCGCCCTATTCCGTGGTCGCCGGCAATCCGGCGCGGCACATTCGCTGGCGCTTTCCCGAGGCGACGCGGCAAGCACTGCTGGAGGCCGCGTGGTGGGAGTGGCCCGAGCACGAGGTGCGCAAGGTCAGCCCCTTACTCTGTAGTGAGCAGGTCGAGGTCTTTTTGGACTATGCGCGGCAACGCGCCCGGCAACGATCTGGCGCCTGAGCGGAGCGCGTCCCCGCGCTCAGCGAAGCGGCGTGCGAGTGGCGTGGTGGCCGGGATTCAGGCGATGCCGTTGGTTGCGGTCCACGCGCGCACGAAGGGCTGCTCCCAGAACTGGCGCCGAGCGGCGCCCAGCGAGAAATTGGCGTCGAGATGCGCTAGCTGCGCGGCCACGAGGTCGGCCCGGGCGCTATCGTCCAACGCTCTGACGGCGCCCATGCGCGTGCACATGGCCTCGGCATCGCCCAGCGGAAAGCGCCACTCGTCCGCCGCAACCACTTCTCGCGCGCCGCCGCAGTCGCTTGCTATCACCGGGATTTCCGCCGCCATCGCCTCCAGCAAGACCATCCCGAAGGGCTCGTGATCGGAACTCAGCAGGAAACTGTCGAAGGCACGAAAGTAGCGGTCCATGCTTGGCACCTGGCCGAGAAAGCGGACGCGGTCGGCGACGCCCTGTGCGGCGGCCAGGGCTTGCAGCGACTCATCCAGGCGACCGCGCCCGGCGATTGCCAGCAGCGCGTTGGCCGGCTGCAGACCGGCGAAGGCGCGGATCAGCGTCGCCTGGTCCTTGTCCGGGTGCAGGCGGCCGACGTTGCCGAAGATGTAGGCTTCAGGCGGCAGGCCGAGTGCGCTTCGCGCGGCCTCCCTGCTTACCTGCCTGGCCTGCAGGGTCGCCAACTCGACATGGTTGTACTGGGTCCGGATGCGGTCTGCCGGCCATCGCGGCAGGCTGGCACGGATGTCGTCGCGCACCGCATCGGAGACCCCGAGCAAGGCCAGCCGTGTGGAGAAGGCACCGGCGAGGAGGCGCCGCGCCAGGCGCTGGTAGTCGCCGAAAGCGTGGTGCACGCCGATCACCGGGATCTCCAGCGCCAGACAGCAGGCGTAAATGGGCTTGAAGCGGTGGGCGATGGCCAGCGAGAAGCCGCGTGCCTGCTGCAGCTTGCGCAATTTCCACAGCGCAGCCAGCTTCAGTCCCCGGACCTGCCGCGAGTTGAAGCCGAGAAAGAGCACCTCGTCACCTCCCGAGTCGCGCACGACGTCGTCGTCGGGCTCCCCGGTGAGGTAGACCGTAGTCATTGTCCAGCCGCTGTCGGCGAACAGCTTGGACCACTGCTGGGCGACATCGGTGAAGGGCGCACCATAGCTATGACACAACTGCAGCACGCGGTGCGGTTCAGTGGCCATGATTTCTATCCGCCGGGCCGATCAGCGCCTGCTCGCCTTGCCGCATCCCGCAGTCACGGGGCGCGCTGGGCGCCCCAGGGCGGGCGACCGGGGTGCTCGGATCTTCGGAT
>NZ_JAVTWB010000151.1:5318-7805 GCF_032229525.1 Accumulibacter sp.
GCGAACACCGAGGATCGACTGCGCATGTTGAACCGCTTGCGTGCCTGGCGCGAGCGCGGCTGGACGGCGATCGACGCCGACGCCTATGCGGCGACCTGGCGGCACTTCGGCGGCAGCGTGTTTACCCATCCAACGGTCGTTGAGCGCTTGTCCGGGCTGGCCGGTATTCCGGTGCGCTACCTGGGCTGGCCTGCCGACGGCGAGGATCGCTTGCTGGCGGCGATCCCCTGCTGGGGGCGCCATCTGGCGCTGTCCAAGGAGGTGCTGAAAAAACGTGGCCAGCGCGACCTGTTCGATCTGGGCAATGCGGAAGTCATTCTGCCGATCGATCCGCAGGCCTGTGTGCCGGTGCGTCAGCAGATGCGTTATGTTTCCGAGCTCAATGCGGGGCGGATCAGCGATCTCAAGGCACAGCCGGAAGGCCTGGCGCTGGCGCGTGCGCCGGAGGCGTATTCGAAAAAATTCCTCTACAATCAGCGGCGTGAGTTGCGGCTGCTGCAGGAGGCAGGGGGAAGCGTGCGGCAAATACTCGACTTTTCGCCGCTGGAGCTGGCCGCCATCTATGGCGACCTTTTTCAGCGCCGCTGGGGCTTTGCGGCTCGGGGCGCGGACCACCTGAACGAAGTGTTCGCGCTGCTGCGCGAGTTCATGACCGGCGCGGTGCTGTTGCGCGACGGGCAGCCGATGGCGATCCAGATTCTCTACCGGGTCGAAGCCCCCGCGTGGATCTCGCTGGAATACATCAATGGCGGCGTCGACCCGCAAACCTACGCCTTCAGCCCGGGAAGCGTGCTCAGCTTGGTCAACACGCAAGCCGCCTGGGCAGAGGCGCGCGCTCTGGGGAAACCCTTGCGCTTTTCCTTCGGTCGCGCCGATCGCGAATACAAGGATCGCTGGTGCCACCGGGTGCCGGCGTATCAGCTTTAGAGAAAGCCAGCGCACGCTGGCCGCAGAACGATCCCCTGCCTCGTCCGCGGGGGGCACGGCCTGGAACCGCTCATGAGTGCACGCAAACAACAACTGCTAAGTCGTCATCGTCGGCACAAGCGCCTGGCCCTGCTGATCGCACTGGTGCTGCTCGCCGCCCTGGCGGTCTTCGTCGCCTGGTGGCTGCTGCCGGCCTTGCTGGCGGTGGGCTGGATCGCCCACGAAGCGTGGTTTGCCGACCACCTCTTCTATTCGCCGCGCGACGACTACCAGTACCGCTTTCCGCCGGATACCGCGCAGCAGGACGTCTCGCTGCTCGATGGACGGGTCACGCTGAGCGCGCCGCTGGCCGATGGCGCGACCCTGATTCTCGAACTGGAATTGCACAGCACCGTGCTCGGTTCCTGCTTCGATCCGCAGGTCTTGCTCGGCGACGACCGGCAGGACTTCGAACGCGGCCTGCGGGGCCGGCGCTACCTGAACCTGTCGGGCCAGGCGGCGGCGCTTGGCAGGGGCGAGCTGTCGATCAGCGGCCGCTTCTGCCGCCTGCCGTCCACCGCCAGGCTCTACGCGCTGGAGAATTCGGACTACGCCAAACGGCGGGTCATGATCCTCGCACCGCACGCCGACGACGCCGAACTGGCCGCCTTCGCCCTCTATAGTCGCACTGCCGAGGTCGTCATCGTCACCGTGACGCAGGGCGAAATCGAGGCCGGCACTTACCGCCGATTGGGGCTGGATGGCGTCGCGGCGGCGCGGTTGAAAGGGCGTTTGCGCACCTGGGACAGCCTCGCCGTTCCGCTTTGGGGTGGTGTGCCGCAAAGCCGCTGCGTGCAGCTCGGCTACTACTGCCTGCAACTGCCGGCGATGCTTGCCGAACCGACGCGGGCGTTTGCTTCGCGCGAATCCGGCGAGGCCGACGTGCGTAGCGCGCGCCGGCACAATCCGCTGCTCCTGCCGGCCGACGCCGATGGCCTGCCGTCCGGGCAGAATCTGCGCGCCGATCTGGTCGCCTTGCTCGAGCACTTTCGCCCGCAAGTCATCGTTGCGCCGCACCCCGAACTGGATGCGCACGCCGACCACGTCGCCACCACGCAGGCGCTCCTGCTGGCGCTGCAGAATTCGTCCTGGAAAGCGGAGGTGGCCCTGCTCTACGCCAACCACCTGCACGACAATGACCGCTGGCCGATGGGTGCGGCGGGCTGCGGCATCGCCTTGCCACCGGCGCTGGTGTCGCTGCCGGCAGACGCCTTGTGGAGCCCGTGCCTGAGCGCCGAAGTGCAGCTCGACAAGGCGATGGCACTGGCCATGCAGCACGACCTGCAGGAGCGATTGCCGTTCAAGAAACGTCTGCGGCGCACCATTCAGCAACTGCTGGCAGGCCGCCGCTGGCCTGCCAGCGGTGAAAACGAGTTCTTTCGCAAAGCCGTTCGTCGCCATGAACTGTTCTGGGTGCGCCGCCTCGACGATTGAGTCAATGCGCGGGCGGCGCGGCCGATCGACGCCTTAATGTGAAAGTCGCGTACGCGACTCACGAATTTCCCTTCTCCCCAGCGCGGG
>NZ_JAVTWB010000152.1:0-7781 GCF_032229525.1 Accumulibacter sp.
GGGGGGGGGGGGGGGGGGGGGGGGGGGGGGGGGGGGGGGGGGGGGGCGCCGCCCCGCCGCAGCTGCTTCCGGCGGGCTTTGATCCGTGGCGGACTTGTCGATCGTCATGTTGCTCTTTCCGGAGCCTCATATGGCGCTCCTGTCGGGGTGCGATCGCTGGCTTGCCTTGCCTTGGCAAGGCAAGGCATTGGCTGTTCCTGGTTTTCTGACGCTTCGGTGTTACTGCGCTGCTGGTTCACCCTGCTTGACCGGCAACCAGATCCTGAAGCGTGTACCCTCTCCAACGACCGAAGTGAGTTCGATACGCCCGTGGTGCTTCTGTACGATATTGTAGGATACCGACATGCCGAGTCCGGTTCCCTTGCCAACCGGCTTGGTGGTGAAGAAGGGCTCGAAAATCCGCTTCTGGACATCCTCGCTCATGCCCTGCCCGGTGTCCTTGACCTCGACCCAGACCATGTCATCCTGGTGTCCGGTGGACAGGGTGATGGTGCCCATGCCCCGGCTTTCATCAAGTGACTGGACGGCGTTTACGATCAGGTTCATGAACACCTGATTGAGTTGCGCGGCCAGGCACTCGACCGGCGGTAGTTGACCGTAGTTCTTGTCGACGGTGGCTTTGTACTTGACTTCGTTCCACACCACGTTGAGGGTGGAATCCAGGCCGGCGTTGAGATCGGCGTGCTGCCAGTCCGCCTCATCGACGTGCGAGAAGTCTTTCAGGTCCTCGACGATCTTCTTGATCCGGAACAGGCCGTCCTCGCTTTCCTTGATCAGATCCGGCAGGTCTTCCTGCAGGAAGTCGAGGTCCAGTGCCCGCTTGATTTTCCTGATCTCGGCCAGAATCTCCGGGTCGTCGATCCGCGCTTCAGCCGGTTGGTAGGCGGCGATCAGTTTCAACATCTGCGCGCAGTATTTCTTCAGTGTCTGCAGGTTGGAATTGACGAAACCGACCGGGTTGTTGATTTCGTGTGCGATACCCGCCGCCAGCTGGCCGATCGACGCCATCTTCTCCGATTGCAGAAGCTGGTTCTGCGCGGTTTCGAGTTTCGCGATCAGTTGCCGCTGCGCGTCCTTCTCCTGGTTCAGGGCGGCAATGGCGTCGTGCAGACCAAGCTGTGCCATCGCGGTGTCGGTGTAATCGAAGACGGTGCCGCAAACCAGCGACACCTCACCGCCGGAGAGGCGCAGCGGCAGGAAGGTGACGTTCTGGCGCATCGACTCCATGCCGCCGGTAATCGGCCGGTTGTGGGGGAAGCGAAACAGGTAGGGGCGGAGTTCCCACAAGGTGAAGGCGTTGTGGCCGAGAACAAAGACGCTTTCCAGCTTCTTCTCCAGCCAGGGGCGCGGTAACTCGGGAAACATGACGAAGAGGTTCTGTCCCAGCATCGCGGCGCTCGATTTGCCGCTGTGGACCGCCATGAAGCGGTTCCAGAGCGCCACGCTGCCGGAACGATCGACGGCGAAGATGCCGACGTCGATGCGCTCGACCAGGGACTGAAGCAGGGCGACCGACTCGGCGGAGGGGGCTGGTGAGTTCACTCAGAGCTCCTCGATGAAGCGGTCAAGGGCCAGCCGCAGGGCGGCGATCGCGTCTTCCGGCATCAGCATCACCAGATGGCAGCGGAAGGCGCGCTTCTCCAGCCCGAAGCGCACTTCCACCAGCAGCGCGCAGCGCGCGGCAATGGCGTCCGCCTGCAACAGTTTGCTGGTCGCGACCTGGTCGGCGAGCAGCGACGGCGCCGAAAAACCGATCTCGGCGCGCAGCAGCTCGGCAATGCCGCCGAGGCAGGCGCCCACCAGCACGTTGCTGATATCGAGCAACAGCTCGCGGCTGGCCGGAGCATCGAGTGCGTCGCCGTAGGAAAGCAGCTCGGCGAGGTCGCTTGCCGAATGCTCGGCAAAGATGACGATCGCCTCGCCACGCAATTCGCCGAGGAAAGCCTGGCGCACTGCCGAGGCGACGCCGTCGCCCGCCAGCGCCGCCAGCGCCGCCGGAATCTCGGCGGCGTCCACGGCGCTGATCTGCGGCACCGAGAGTTCGACGAAGGTACCGAGCACCTGGGCAATCGACGCGCCAGCCTGTCCCATGCCGATGTTTGCAATCTCCTGCAGGGCGTCGCGCTGGTCGCTGCTGATAATTTCCATGCTCATACGACCAGCCCATATTCCTTGAGCACGGCTTTGACCCGGACGGGATCTACCGGCTTCTTGATGAAGGCGATGGCGCCCATCGAACGGACGCGCGCCTGCGCCGCGTCCTGGATATCCGCCGAAACGACAATCACCAGACAGTTGAGGTCCTCGCGACGAAGTGCTTCGAGCACCTGGTAGCCGTCCATGTCGGGCATGTTCAGATCGAGAAAGATCACGTCGAGTCCGCCTTGCCGGTAGGCCGACAAGGCTTCGATGCCATTCGCGGCTTGTGTGACGGTGATGTCCCAATCCGGTGGCAGCGCGCGAATCAGCATCTTGCGCGCCATCGGCGAATCGTCAACAACCAGAACCGAAACCGACATCTCATCCTCCCTGGATCATGTGATTAATGTGAAAGTCGCGTACGCGACTCACGAATCTCCCTTCTCCCCAGCGCGGGAGAAGGGCCGGGGAAGAGGGGGACGGTCATGACTTTCATGATCTGGGGTATCTCGACATGTCATGACCGTTACCTCAGGGTCGCGGTGCTCGACCGGCACCCAGAGCTTGAATCGAGTGCCCTGTCCCGGCGTCGAACTGAGCTCGATGCGACCATTGTGCTTGTGCACGATGTTATAGGAAAGGGACATGCCCAGTCCTGTTCCCTTACCCACCGGCTTGGTGGTGAAGAACGGTTCGAACACTCGCCGCTGTACTTCCTCGGTCATGCCGCGACCGGTGTCCTTGACTTCAACCCACACCCAGTCGTCCTGATGGCCGGTCGACAGGGTGATCGTTCCCATCCCCTTGCGGTCATCAATGGCGTGCGCGGCGTTGACGATCAGGTTCATGAACACCTGATTGAGCTGCGCCGCCAGGCACTCGACCGGAGGAATCGTGCCGTAGTGTTTGTCGACCCGCGCCTTGTATTTGACCTCGTTCCATACGACGTTGAGGGTGGAATCCAGGCCGGCGTTGAGATCGGCATGCTGCCACTCCGCTTCGCTGACGTGCGAGAAGTCCTTCAGGTCCACGACTATCTTCTTCACCCGGTGCAGGCCGTCCTCGCTTTCCTTGAGCAGGGCTGGCAGATCCTGCTGCATAAACTCGAGGTCCAGTGTCTCCTTCAGGTCGGCGATCCTGGCCAGGGTGTCGACATCCCCGATCGTCGGCTCGGCGGCCTGATACGCGACGATCATTTGCAGCATTTGTTCGCTGTAGGTCTTGAGCGTTTGCAGATTGGAGCTGACGAAGCCGATCGGGTTGTTGATCTCGTGTGCCACACCGGCCGCCAGTTGGCCGATCGACGCCATCTTCTCCGATTGCAGCAGCTGATTCTGCGCTTCTTCGAGACGCTGGTTGAGCAACTTCAGCTCGGCGTAGTTGTCTTCCAACTCCCTTGCCGCACGCCGGCTCTCGGTTACGTCGACGCCGAAGGAAAGGAGCATCTTGACTTCGCCGTTCTCGCGCATGACCTGCGAGCTCCAGCTTACCAGGCGTCGCGATCCGTCGCGGATGACGATCGAGTTCTCCGGCTGGTGCTGGATCGCCTCGCCGGTCTGCAGGGCATGGTCGATGGCGGTGCTATCCTCGTCCCGGCCCTCGGGCGTGGCGAAGACGTCGACCCAGCGCTGGCCGATCACTTCATCGGGCGCATAACCGGTCAATCGCTCGGCGTGGTCGTTGAACAGGATGATCTCGCCCGATCGGCCAAGACCGATGATGAAGCTCGGTGCCAGGCGGACGACCTCTTCTGACCACGCTTTTTCCAGAAGCAGGGCATCGGCAGCCAGTCTGCGCTCGGTAATGTCGCGTAGCAGGCCGATGGCGTGGAGCTTGCCCCTTAGCACGGTCGATGACAAGGACAAATCAACCGGGATCTCGTCACCGGCGCGATTCAGCGCCACCATCTCGGCTGTTCCGCCGAGCATGCTGCCCGGCGTACCCTGCTGGAAACGCTCGTAGGCGGCCAGGTGCGCGGCACGAAAGCGGCCGGGCAAGAGAAAATCGGAGAGCCGCTGGCCCAGGGCTTCGGCACTCGTCCAGCCAAAGATGCGCTCGGCCGCCGGGTTCCAGTACGACACCAGACCGGCGTCGTCGACCATCACCACCGCATCCTGGGCCGAGTCGGTGATGGTGCGAATGGTGTGTTCCCGTTCCTGCAGGTCGGCGTAGGATTGCTGCAATTCCCGGGTGCGCTCGCCGACCAGCGCCTCGAGTTCTTCGTTGCTGCGCCGCAGGGTCTGCTCGGCGGCAAGTAAGTCGGAGATGTCGACCGCCGAACCGACGATGCCGAGGAAAGTGCCATCGACGCCGTGACGCGGCAGGATGTGCACCCGGAGATGGCGATACTCGCCGTCGACCCGGCGGAAACGGAAGACCTGCTCGATGCCGCTTTTCTGCGCTTTCACCATTTCGATCAGGGTCAGCGCGTCGGCTCGCTGGTCGCGGTGAATGCCCTGGGTCCACTCCTCGCGCGCCGCTTCGCCGGCCGATCTCCCGGCAAACGCCACCCAGGCGCGGTTGTAGTAGCACTCGCCATGGGTGCTGCTGGTCATCCAGATCATCACTGGTGCGCTGTCGGCCAGCGAGCGGAAGCGTTGTTCGCTCTCGCGGCGGCTCGCATCGGCCAGATCGCGCGCCCGGACCGCTTCCTCGAGCGCGGCAATCTTCTCTTCCATCGCTTGCCCGTGCGTGTCGCTCATCGTTTGCAGCGAGCGGAAGTAGTCGACCTGCTCGCGCAGCTGTTGCGGCGTGATCTGCAGATCGGCGACCTGGCTGGCCAGGGTGGCCTGCAGCGCTGCGGTTTCGCGGTCGCTGAGGCGCAGGGTTTCGCTGGCCGCCTTGCGCGCCATGGCCGCGCCGATCGCACCTGCCAGGGTCCGCTCTGCCCGGGCAGTCAGTTCGAGATAGGCTGCTCCGGAAAGGCTGGTCTCTCCCTCGGCAAACGCACCCTGCTGCACCCGCTCGATGGCCAGCGTCGCTTCCTGTCTCGGCAGATAGCGCGAAAACAGGTTGTCGATCTGCTCGCGCACCGTCGCGCAAGCGATGCGCAGCTTGCCGGCACTGTCGCTTTCGCGTCTCTGCGGTTTGTCGAACGGCGCCCTGAAGGCGTGCGCTATCGCCGCTTCGTCGCTGTCCTGCTGGCCGAGCAGCGAGCCGACGACGTAGCCGGAGACGTTGAACAGCAGCGACCAAAAAGCGGTGTTGGCGTACGGCGACCCCAGATCGAGGCCGAACAGTGCTTGCGGCCGCAGGAATTCGATCGCCCAGGGTCCGGAAGTCAGCCATTGCGTATCGCCAAAGCCGCTGCGTACGACGGCGGGCAAGAGCAGGGTGTAAGCCCAGGTTGCCCAGCCCAGCGCCAGCCCCCACCAGGCGCCACGCTTGTTGCCGCCGGTCCAGTAGAGGCCGCCAATTCCGGCGGGAACGAACTGCAGCAGCGCGGCAAACGAGATCAGGCCCATCTGGATCAGCAGGTAGCTGTCCTCCAGGCCTTGCTGAAAGAGCTGCGCTGCGGTGAGCATGAGAGCGACCAACAGCCAGCGGATCGGCAGCAGGCCGCCGCGCAGATGTTCGCCGATCAGGCCACGGTCGATCAGTGGCAGGACGATGTGGTTGGAGAACATCACGGCCATCGTCGTGCAGGCGACCATCACCATGCCGAGGGCCGCGGAGAATCCGCCGAGAAACGCCAGCAGGGTCAGGGCCGGGCCGCCGCGGTCGAAGGGCAGTCGAATCACGAACCAGTCAGCCTCGCCGAGTGGATAGCCGAGGAGCAGACCGCCGACCGCGATGGGCAGCACGAAGAAGGACATCAGCAGCAGGTAGAGCGGAAAGACCCACATCGCGGTCATCAGATGGCGCTCGTCCTGATTGCCGACGATCATCACGTGAAACATCCGCGGCAGGAAGATGATGGCTGCCATCGACATGACCAGGTAGGTCATCCAGGTCACATAGCTGTTGCCCGCCAGAGGTGTGTCGACAAAGCGCTGCTGTAGCGCGGGGTCGGCGGCCAGGCGCGCCAGAAGGTCGGTCAAGCCATCGAACAGGCCCCAGGTGACAAACACGCCGACAGCGATGAAGGCCACCAGCTTGATCATCGATTCGACGGCCAGCACCGCTATCAGCCCGTGCTGATGTTCCAGCGAATCGACTCGCCGGAGTCCGAAGGCGCAGGTGAGCAAGATCACCAGCACGACGATCATTTCGTCGGCGTACTGCCAGACAGCGAGATGCTCGTGCTCGACGCCGGTGAGCACAGCGAAGGATTCCACCAAGGCCCGCAGTTGCAGGCCGATATAGGGCACCATGCCGATCAGCAGCACCAGCGTGATGAAAGCGCCCATGCTCACCGAATGGCCGTAACGCTGCGTGATCAGGTCAACCACGCTGGACAAGCGGTAACGGTGGCGCAGGCGGATCATGCGTCGCACCACTACCCACGATCCCAGCATGACCAGCGTCGGGCCGAGATAGATGGTGGCGTAGAGCATGCCGCTGTTGGCCGCGCTGCCGACGCTGCCGAAATAGGTCCATGAGGTGCAGTAGACGGTCAGCGAAAGGGCGTAGAGCCAACCCTGGCCGACCATCCGGCGATCCTGCGCTGCCCGGCGCTCGGCCCAGCCGCCAGCGGCGAGGAGAGTGGCGACGTAGGCGACGATCGCTGCCAGCAGCCAGAGTGGCGAAAAGCTGCCGTGCTGGGTAATCATCGCTCGTCCTCGGGCTCTTCGCCGCTCGCCGCTGGAGGCAGGCTGCGACGCAGGCTTCGGGAAACGGCAAAGATGAGGCCGACCAGCACGCCCCAGATCACAAAGACGTAGAGAAACATGGCAATCACGCCGCGTGCCCCGGCAATCTGGATCAGTGGCCAACCGACGAGGAAGGCGCTTACCCAGACCAGCGCGACCTGCAGCAGCGGGTCGGCGAGCGGATGCGCCTTTCGCTTGCTGGCGCGTGCTGTGCTCGTCGTCATTCGGGCAGGCTCACTGTGACCGTGGTGCCAAGCCCGGGGGTGCTGTCGAACTCGATCTCACCGCCATGGGCGCGCACGATATCGCGCGCCACCGTCAGCCCCAGGCCTGTTCCCTTGCCCACCGGCCGGGTGGTGAAGAACGGGTCGAAGACCCTTGACAGGACCTGTGCTTCGATGCCGACGCCATTGTCCCGCACTGCGATGACCGTCTGCTGGCCATCGGAGCGGCTGCAGACCCGCAGCTCGCCATCCGCCCCCTTCTTTTCTATCGCCTGCACGGCGTTGGTGAGTACCGCCAGGAACGCTTGCGCCAGATGTCCGGGCAGACAAAGGAGCGGTTTCAGAACGCCCAGCTCGCAGATCAGTGCAGCGCCAGGAGGCAGTTGCTTTTCGGCCATTCTGCACGCCGTGCTGAGCAGGCCGTTGACATCGACGACGTCCTCCTCCGGTTGGTCTACGTGGGAAAAACCTTTGAGATCATTGACGATGCGGGCTACCCGGTCGATGCCATCGATGCTGTCGCGCAGCAGCTCGGCAAAATCTTCAAGTGTGAAGTCGGTATCGGTCTCCGCCAGGATCGCTTCGCCACCCGGCAGCGCCTTGACCCCGGAGGCCAGCTGGCGAAGCTTGTCGAGATAAGTCTGCGCGGTGCCCAGGTTGCTGCGTA
>NZ_JAVTWB010000153.1:0-7703 GCF_032229525.1 Accumulibacter sp.
CCAGAAAAAACCACCATCGACGGCTTCCGCAAGAGTTCACCAGGCACCACAGGCCCCGATCCGGAAAGCCCTCCTGAAGTCCCATCTCGAAGCCTGTCGATAGCGAGTGTTGTCGTCCGTAGCCTGGCGACATGCGGGCCTGCGGCGACCTCGCCGCCGCTTCCAGGCATCGGGACGGCGTTGGCGAAAGTGTATAATTCCGCCCGATGGCACAGGACGCAGTTTTTCTTCCCCTTCCTCTCGCAACACACAGTCCCGCACCGATGACACTACGCCCCCTCAGCGGCTGCGGCTGCGCGCATTGCCCGTTTGCCGCTCATCGCGAAACGCCCATCCTGCGTGCCGAATAACGGATGAGCAGGCGCCTGATCTGGATCCTCTGGATCGCGCTCGCCGCCGTCTGGTTTGGCACGCTCGACCAGCGCGCGCTGGTGCGGCCAGACGAGGGCCGTTACGCCGAAATCCCGCGCGAAATGGTCGCCAGCGGCGACTGGGTGACCCCTCGCCTCAACGATTTCAAGTATTTCGAAAAGCCCGCCCTGCAATACTGGGCGACGGCGACCGGTTACACGCTGTTCGGCATCGGCGAATGGACCGCCCGGCTGTGGCCGGCGCTGACCGGTTTCCTCAGCATTCTGCTGGTGTGGTGGACCGGGCGCCGGCTGTGGGGCGCGACAGCGGGCCACCTGGCGGCAGCGATCCTGGCCAGTTCGCTGCTGTTCGTCGTTCTCGGCCACCTGATCACGCTGGACATGGGGCTGTCGTTCTTTCTGCAGGTGGCGTGGACCGGCTTCCTCTTTGCGCAACAGGGCGAGCGCAGCGAGAGCCGCCGCTGGATGCTGCTGGCCTGGGCAGGGCTGGCGCTGGCGGTGCTCTCCAAGGGGCTGGTGGCGCTGGTGCTGGTCGGCGCCACGTTGGTCGGTTACACGCTGCTCAACCGCGACCTGTCACCGTGGAAGCGCTTGTCGCCGCTGGCCGGGTTGGCACTGTTTCTGGTCATCGCCGCGCCCTGGTTCGTCGCCGTTTCGCTGGCCAACCCGGAGTTCCCGCAGTTCTTCTTCATCCACGAGCATTTCGACCGATTTCTGTCGACGGTGCACCGCCGCGACGAGCCAGGCTGGTATTTTTTTGCGGTTTACGCGCTGGGTGCGCTGCCGTGGACGCTGCTCCTGGTGCACACCCTGCTCAAATCCTGGGGCCGGCACGCTGCCGGCAGCTTCAGTCCGGAGCGCTTCCTGCTGCTCTGGATCGTCGCCACCTTCGCGTTTTTCAGCGTCTCGGGCTCGAAGATGGCGCCCTACATCCTGCCGATCTTCCCGGCCCTGGCCCTGCTCGGCGGCCAGCATATCGCCGCGCTCTCACGCCGCGCCTGGCTCCTCCACCTGGCACTTCTGGCCGTGCTGGCGGCCGCGGCACTGGCCCTGGCTCCGCGCGTGTTGAGCATGGCGGGCCAGTCCTATTCGCTGGCAATGCTGCAGGGCGTGCGCGACTGGCTGCTCGGCGCTGCCGCCGTATCGCTGGCCAGCGTTCTGGCAGCCATGTTCCTGGTCTGGAAGCACCGCCATGCGGCTGCCGCCACCGTCCTCGCCATCGGCGGCGTCCTGAGCACCAGCGCCGGCCTGCTCGGCCACGACCACCTGTCGACCTTCAGTTCGGCCAGAAGCCTGGCGGCGCAGGCGCTGCCCCGCCTCAAGCCCGGCCGGCCCTTCTACAGCGTGGACTATTACGAACAGACGCTGCCCTTCTATATCCAGCGCACGCTGACCATGGTCGCGACCGAGAACGAGCTATCCTTCGGCATTGACCAGGAGCCGCAGAAATGGATCCCGACCATCGAGGAGTTCAAGCTGCGCTGGCACGACGATCGTCAGGCCTACGCCGTGATGGTGATCGATGTTTTCGAAAAACTGCTCGCCGAAGGCGTACCGATGACCGAAATCGCCCGTGACCGCCGCTACGTGATGGTCGAGAAACCAGACACCTCCCCTGCCCCACAGGCGATGGGCAAGAGCGGAGACTGTTCCGCCACGCCCGGCCTGCCCGCCTCTTCATCCACCGGCGCGGCTCCCGGCCGGGCCTGCGACGGAACCCCGAACTGACATGACTGCTATCGCTTTCGCCCTGGTCCTCACCGGTGTGCTGCTCAACGCCGGCGCACAACTGCTGCTCAAGGCCGGCACCAATGCCATCGGCCACTTCGACTTCTCGCTCGGCAACGTGATCCCGATCGCCATGAAGGTGGCCGCACAGCCGTCGATCATTGGTGGCCTGGCCTGCTATGTGGTCAGCGTGGTGATCTGGATCCTGGCCCTGTCGCGCGTGCCGGTGAGCATTGCCTACCCGATGCTGTCGATCGGCTATGTGGTCAACGCGGTGATCGCGCACTACTGGTTCGGCGAGATCCTGGTGCTGCAGAAAATGCTGGGCATCGGCTTCATCATCATTGGCGTGGTCCTGGTGGCCAACTCATGAGCGCCCCGCTGCTGCTACCATTTACCCGTCCGTCGATCGACGAGGAGACCATCGCCTCGGTCGCCGAGGTGTTGCGCTCGGGCTGGATCACCAGCGGCCCCAAGGTACTGGCCTTCGAAGCCGCGCTGTCGGAAATCTGCGGCGGCCGTCCGGTGCGCGCCTTCAACTCCGGCACCGCGACCCTCGAGGTGGCCTTACGGCTGGCCGGGGTCGGCGCTGGCGACGAAGTGATCACGACGCCGCTGACCTGGGTGGCGACCGCCAACGTGATCCTCGAAGTCGGCGCCACACCGGTTCTGGTGGACATTGATCCGATCACAAGAAACATCGACCTCGCGCGTATCGAAGGCGCCATCACGCCGCGCACGAAAGCACTGATCCCGGTCGACCTCGCCGGCCTGCCGGTGGACCGCGACCGTCTCTACGCGCTCGCCAAGCGCCACCACTTGCGGGTGGTCGAGGACGCCGCGCAGTCCTTCGGCGCGTCGTGGAACGGCCAGGCGATCGGCAGCAGCGGCGACTTCGTTTCCTTCAGTTTCCATGCCAACAAGAACCTCACCACCTGCGAAGGGGGCGCACTGGTGCTGCCGGCGGACGTCGACCCGGGCCTCTGCGAACGGTATCGGCTGCAAGGCTTCCGACGCTTCGCCGACGGCGGCATGGACGTGGACGTGCTCGGCGGCAAGTTCAACCTCACCGACGTCGCTGCCGCGGTGGGCCTGGGGCAACTCAGGCATCTGCATGAGTTCACCGAACGGCGCCGCGCCCTGGCGCGGCGCTACTTCGCCATCCTGGACCCGGCGCTGAACCTCGAACTGCCAGCGCAGGACTTCACCAACTGCAACTGGCACATGTTCCAGCCGTTGCTGCCCGCCGGCACCGATCGTGGTGCTTTCATCGCGGCGATGCGGGATCAGGGTATCGGCGTCGGTGTCCATTACCCGGCGCTGCACCTGTTCACCCTCTACCGCGGTCTCGGTTTCACGGCCGGTCAGTTCCCGCACGCCGAGAGTGTCGGCGCGAGAACCGTTACACTGCCGCTCTTTCCGGCGATGAACGACGCCGACGTCGATCGCGTCGCCACCGCCCTGACCCGCGTTCTCAAGCCTTGAGCCATCGACCATGATCAGCCCTGAAATCTCCGTCGTCATCCCGGTCTACAACGAGGAGGACGGCCTGCCACCGCTTTTCGCGCGCCTCTACCCGGCGCTCGACCAACTGAACACCCCTTACGAGGTGATCTTCATCAACGATGGCAGCCGTGACCGCTCGGCGGCACTGCTCCGCGAGCAGTTCGAGAAGCGCCCCGACGTCACCCGCGCCATCCTGCTGGCCGCCAACGCCGGCCAGCACATGGCGATCATGGCCGGCTTCGAACACGCCCGTGGCCAGATCATCGTCACCCTCGACGCCGACCTGCAGAACCCGCCCGAGGAGATCGGCAAGGTGATCGCCAAGATGCACGAAGGCCACGACTATGTCGGCAGCATCCGCCGCAAGCGCCACGACAACGCCTTTCGCAGCATCGCGTCGAAGGCGATGAACCACCTGCGCGAGAAGATTACCCGTATCCGCATCACCGATCAGGGCAACATGCTGCGCGCCTATTCGCGCAACGTCGTCAACACCATCAACTCGTGCAAGGAAGTCAGCACCTTCATTCCGGCGCTGGCCTACACCTTCGCCCGCAACCCGGCGGAGGTGATGGTCGAGCACGAGGAGCGGGCCGCCGGCGAATCGAAGTATTCGATCTACAGCCTGATCCGCCTCAACTTCGACCTGATGACCGGCTTCTCGCTGGTACCGTTGCAGTGGTTCTCGATGCTCGGCATTCTCGTTTCGCTGGGCTCGGCCGCACTGTTCGTGCTGCTGATCATTCGCCGCCTGATCGTCGGCCCCGAGGCCGAGGGGCTGTTCACCCTCTTCGCGCTGATGTTCTTCCTGATCGGCCTGGCCCTGTTCGGCATCGGCCTGCTTGGCGAATACGTCGGCCGGGTCTACCAGCAGGTCCGTCTGCGCCCGCGCTACGTGATTGACGCGGTGCTGGAACACCAGGAGTGATTGCCGCGCCGAAGGCGGTCGTCTTCGCCTACCACAACGTCGGCGCCCGCTGCCTGCGCGTGTTGCTGGCGCACGGCGTCGACGTGGCGCTGGTGGTGACGCACGAGGATAACCCGGCGGAAAACATCTGGTTCGAGCGGGTCGCCGATCTCGCTCGCGACTACGACATCCCGGTGGCCATGCCGGAGGATCCGAACAGGGCGGAGTTTGTCGCCCGGCTGCAAGCGCTGCGGCCCGATTTCTTCTTCTCCTTCTATTACCGACAGATGCTCCAACCGGCGCTGCTGGCCATCCCGGCGAGGGGCGGCTACAACATGCACGGTTCGCTGCTGCCGAAGTACCGCGGGCGGGTGCCGGTGAACTGGGCGCTGATCCACGGCGAGCGAGAAACCGGCGCGACCCTGCACCGGATGGTGGAAAAACCCGATGCCGGCGAGATCGTCGCCCAGCAGGCGGTACCGATCCTGCCCGACGACACCGCCGGTGAGGTCTTCGCCAAAGTGACCCTGGCTGCCGAACTGGCGCTGGACCAGGTCTTGCCAGCGCTGCTCGCTGGCAGCGCAGCGCATGTGCCAGCCGACCTGGCGGCCGGCAGTTATTTTGGCGGCCGCAAGGCCGAAGACGGCCGCATTGACTGGAGCCAGCCAGCGGCCGTGGTGCACAACCTGATCCGTGCCGTCGCGCCGCCCTACCCGGGCGCCTTCTTCGTCCTCGGCGGGCAGCGCATCGTCATCACCCGCAGCCTTTCCCGGGCCGGCGGGAGCGAAGCTCCCGGACATCCCGAGCTGTATACCGAAGGCGGCCGGCTGTTCGCCCGCTGCGGTGACGGCGGCGTGCTGCACATTCTGTCGCTTGAAGTGGACGGCGAGGCCGTTGCCCCCGCCGCCTTGCCTGCCCGACTGGGCCAAAATCCTGTTCCTCTGGTCTGATCCTCATGAAAAAAATCCTCATCCTCGGCGTCAACGGCTTCATCGGCCACCACCTCTCGCAACGCATCCTGGCCACCACCGACTGGGAGGTCCACGGCATGGACCTCAGCAGCGAACGCGTAAGCGACCTGATGGCGAATCCGCGCTTTCATTTCTTCGAAGGCGACCTGATGATCAGCAAGGAGTGGATCGAGTATCACGTGCGCAAATGCGACGTGATCCTGCCGCTGGTCGCCATCGCTACCCCGGCGACCTACGTCACCGAGCCCCTGCGTGTCTTCGAACTCGACTTCGAGGCCAATCTGCCGATCATCCGGCAGGCGGTCAAGTACAAGAAGCGGGTGGTTTTCCCGTCGACCTCCGAGGTTTACGGCATGAGCCAGGACCCGGAATTCGATCCCGAAAGCTCACCGCTGATCTACGGCCCGATCAACAAGCCACGCTGGATCTACGCCTGCGCCAAGCAAATGATGGACCGGGTGATCCACGCCTACGGCCAGCAGGAGGGACTGCAATACACCCTGTTCCGCCCGTTCAACTGGATCGGCCCCGGCCTGGACTCGATCCACACCCCCAAGGAAGGTTCGTCGCGGGTAATCACCCAGTTCCTCGGCCACATCGTCCGCGGCGAACCGATCAAGCTGGTCGACGGCGGCACCCAGAAGCGTTCGTTCACCTACGTCAGCGACGGCATCGACGCGCTGATGAAGATCATCGACAACAAGGATGGCGTTGCCGACAACAAGATCTACAACATCGGCAATCCCAAGAACAACTACTCGATTCGCGAACTGGCCACCCTGATGCTGGATCTGGCCGCCCACTACCCGGAATACGCCGAATCCGCGGCCAAGGTCAAAGTGCTCGAAACCACCTCTGCCGAGTACTACGGCAAGGGCTACCAGGACACCCTGCATCGCGTACCCAAGATCACCAACACCATGGCCGACCTGGACTGGCAGCCGAAAGTCAATTTCGAAGACGCCCTGCGCGGCATCTTCGAGGCCTACCGCAGCGACGTCGCTGCCGCGCGCCAGCTGATGGACTGAGGGCGATGCCCTCGCTGGTCCTCAAGATCGACGTCGACACCTACCGCGGCACGCTGATCGGCGTGCCGCGTCTGGTAGACCTGCTGCGCCGGCACCGCGCCAACGCCACCTTTCTCTTTTCGCTCGGCCCGGACCACACCGGCCGCGCCATCAAGCGCGCCTTCCGGCGCGGCTTCATGCAGAAAGTGTCCCGAACCTCGGTGGTTTCGCACTACGGTTTCAAGACGCTGATGTACGGCACCCTGCTGCCCGGCCCGGACATCGGCCGCCGCTGCGCCGGCATCCTGCGCGCCGTTGGCGACGCCGGCTTCGAAACCGGCATCCACTGCTGGGACCATATCCGCTGGCAGGACGGCGTTCGCCACGCCAACGTGCGCTGGACCGATCGTGAAATGGAACTGGCCGGCAAGCGCTACCAGGAGATCTTCGGTGAGCCGGCGACGGTCCACGGCGCCGCCGGCTGGCAGATGAACGCGCAGGCCCTGCGCCTGACCCAGCGCCTCGACTTCAGCCACGCCTCCGACTGCCGCGGCAGCCACCCCTTCATCCCGGTGTGGAACGCCGAAATCGTCACCTGCCCGCAGCTCCCCACCACCCTGCCCACCCTCGACGAACTGATCGGCATCGATGGCCTGAACGAAGACAACGTGCACGAACACCTGCTGGCGCTGACCCGCGAGGCGCCGGCCAGCGGCCACGTGTTCACCCTGCACGCCGAACTCGAAGGAATGAAGCTGCTGCCGGTACTCGAAAAGCTTCTGCTCGGCTGGCAGGAGCAGGGCTACACGCTGAGCACCCTGCGCCAGGTCCGCGCCGGCCTCGATCCCGACAGGCTGCCACGCCACGAAATCCTCTGGGGAAGCGTACCCGGCCGCTCGGGAGAGCTGCTGGTGCAGGGCGGGGAGTTCCTGCGTAAGGTTTCGGCCTGAGCGTGCTGCGCGGATCGCCTACGACTCGCCGGTCGCCAGAAGGCCCCCCCATGGCAACTGCAACAGCAGCTGACGGCGCGCGTTCAAAGAAGACAACCCGGGCCCGCTGCGCCAATTAACGACCGCCGCCTCGTCCTGGCTGCGCTTGGGAATCGTAAAAGCGCAGCCCCTGTTGGTCGAACTTCTTCTCCCACGGGTCAAAGGGTTGCGCTGGCGGCGGTTTGGGCTTGTCAACAGGCAGCGGTGTCGGCCCTGGCCTGGGC
>NZ_JAVTWB010000154.1:0-7700 GCF_032229525.1 Accumulibacter sp.
GTGCCGGGGGGTGGTCTCTGATCGCCTTCTCCCAATCTCAAGTAGAATGTGCCGCCAGACACTCCGAACGAGCTCAAGAGCACAGCGCATGGAATTAGCGGGAAAACGCATCGTCCTTGGCGTCACGGGCGGCATTGCGGCGTACAAGGCGGCCGAACTGGTTCGCCTGCTGGTCAAGGCGGGCGCGACGGTGCAGGTGGCGATGACCGAGGCAGCGACACGCTTTGTCACACCGGTCACTTTCCAGGCGCTTTCCGGCAAGCCGGTGTTCTCCGACCAGTGGGATCCGCGGGTTGCCAACAACATGGCGCACATCGATTTGTCGCGTCAGGCCGATGTGTTGCTGATTGCCCCTGCCTCGGCTGATTTTCTCGCCAAGCTGGCTAACGGGCTGGCCGACGATCTGTTGACCACCATGGTTCTGGCTCGCGACTGCCCGCTGCTGGTGGCCCCGGCCATGAATCGCCAGATGTGGGACAACCCGGCGACCCGCCGCAACATTGCGGCCCTGCGTGAAGACGGCGTGTTCATCGTCGGTCCGGCCTCTGGCGATCAGGCCTGCGGCGAGACCGGGCCGGGTCGGATGCTCGAAGCCGAAGAAGTTCTGGCCGAACTGATCGCGCATTTTCAGCCCAAGCTGCTGGCTGGCAAACGCGTCCTGCTGACCGCCGGCCCGACCTTCGAGGCCATCGATCCGGTGCGCGGCATCACCAATTTGTCGACCGGGAAAATGGGCTATGCGATCAGCCGCGCGGCATGCGAAGCCGGTGCACAGGTGACGCTGATCTCCGGTCCGGTCTGCCTGCCGTGTCCGGCAGGCGTGACCCGAATCGCGGTGACCAGTGCCCTGCAGATGCACGAGGCGGTGTTCCGTCACGTCGCCGAGAACGATGTTTTCGTCGCCGTCGCGGCCGTCGCCGATTACCGGCCGGCCGGGTTTGTGGAGCAGAAGATAAAGAAAGGCCAGCGCTCTTCACCACCGACCATCGAACTGGTCGAGAACCCGGACATCCTTGCCGAAGTTGCAGCGCTGCCGGTGCCGCCCCTGTGCGTCGGTTTTGCCGCGGAAAGCGAGAACCTCGCCGAATACGCGGAGAGCAAGCGGCGCAGCAAGAAGGTCCCGCTGGTCGTCGGCAATCTCATCCAGGATGGCTTCGGTGGTGAGGAGAACACACTTATTCTTTTCGACGACGACGGCCAGCACCCGCTAGCGCCCGCGCCCAAGTTGCAGCTGGCGCGTCAGCTGGTGGCACGGATCGCGGTCCTGCTCGGCAAGCGCTGATGGCAAACCTGGCGCTTCCGGTTGACGTCAAGCTGCTCGATCCGCGCTTGCGCGAGAACCCCCCGCACTATGCCAGCGCCGGCTCGGCCGGACTGGACCTGCGGGCGTGTATCGCTGCTCCGGTAGAAATCCGGCCGGGGGAAACGGTATTGATTCCGACCGGGGTGGCGATTCATCTCGCCGATCCGGGATTGGCGGCGATGATCCTGCCGCGCTCGGGTCTTGGCCACAAACACGGCATCGTTCTGGGCAATCTGGTTGGCCTGATCGACTCCGACTACCAGGGCGAGATCATGGTGTCGACCTGGAACCGTGGCCAGGAACCGTTTACGCTGCGACCGCTCGACCGCCTGGCACAACTGGTGGTGGTGCCGGTCTTGCAGGTAGCCTTCAACGTGGTCGACGATTTCGCTGCCAGCGCGCGCGGCGACGGTGGTTTCGGTAGTACCGGCCGCTCCTGAGTCAGGCCGCCTCTAGCGCCGTCTTTCCGTGCTGACCACCAGGTGTGCGGCGACGACCATCAGTAGCAGGAAACACAAGACCGACCAGTTGGCCATCGACAGCTCGAGAAATAGCCAATCCTTGCTCGAGCAGAAGCCGGTGGCGAGGAACAGCTCGGGCCAGCGTACGCCAAACCAGTTGACCACTTGCTCGATCAATGTCGGCTCGCCGGAACCGCAGGCCAGGCTGGCATCGGGGAAAAACTGCAGCCAGCTCTGGTACGCCGCGGTTCCCAGGCCACCCGTTGCCGTCAAGCCGACGAGTAGTCCCCAAAGACGAGACCAGCCGGGTAGCAGGACGCCGCCTAGCGCAAAAATGGCGATCAGGAGATAGAGCAGCCGCTGAAAAATGCACAAGGGGCAGGGCTGCAGCCGCATCACTTCGCCGATCATGATGCCGGTCGCCGTCAAGCCCAGGGTGGCCAGCGCCAGCAGGCCAAAGCGGGCTCGCAGCGAAACGCGCATCAGCGTAATCGATCAGCTGGGTACGTAGCTGCGCAAGCGCATCGACAGTTCCTGCAACTGGCGGACACCGGAGTTTTCAGCCCGCTCGCACCAGTCCTGCAGGTTCTTGAGAAGATGCTCGCGCGACGCATTCGAGCGCTCCCAGACCGCCACCAGCTCCTGGCGCATGGCGTACAGGGTGTGCAGCGCGCGGCTCTCGCCACGCAGCAATTCGAGCCGCCCGCGCAGCTCATGCGGAACGTCGCCGGTATCCTCGGCCAGCCAGGGCTTCAGGCCCTTGAAGCGCTGGCGATCCTGCCGTTTGCCCACTTCCTCGCGATAGACCTGCTTCAGCGACTGGGTGTAGCGCGACAGCACATCGTAACGGTTGGCAATTACCGCCTGCAAGGTGTCGAAGTCCACCTCTGGCCGCAGCGTGCCCAAACGCGGTACCGGCGCCACCTTCTTGACGTGCGCGAGGCCCAGCGCAGCCAGGCTCCGGATATAGAGCCAGCCGATGTCGAACTCGTACCAGCGGTTGGACAACTTGGCCGAGGTTGGAAAAGCGTGATGATTATTGTGAAGTTCCTCACCGCCGATCAGAATGCCCAGAGGAGAGAGGTTGGTGCTGGCATCCTGTGTGCTGAAATTGCGGTAGCCCCAGAAATGGCCCAGACCGTTGATCACGCCGGCGGCCCAGAACGGAATCCAGGCCACCTGTACGGCCCAGATCAGCAAACCGGCAAGCACGCCGAAGAAGGTGATGTCAATGGCCAGCAGGATCACCACGCCGAGTTTGTGCCAGGGCGTGTAGAGGTGATTCTCGATCCAGTCGTTCGGGGTGCCATGGCCGTAGCGCTGCAGGGTTTCGGTGTTCCTGGCTTCCTTCACGTAGAGAAACACCCCGGTCCAGAGGACACGATGGATGCCGTAAACCTGGGGACTGTGTGGGTCGTCAGGCGTTTCGCACTTGCCGTGGTGCTTGCGATGGATGGCGGCCCATTCTTTGGTCACCATGCCGGTGGTCAACCACAGCCAGCAGCGAAAGAAATGGGCGACCAGCGGATGCAGGTCCAGCGCTCGATGCGCCTGATGCCGGTGCAGAAAGATGGTTACCGAGGCGATCGTCACGTGGGTCAAAGCCAACGTTGCCAGCACGTAGGCCCACCAAGGCCAATCGACTAATCCAGCGTACATGAATCACCCTCAAAAGATCGAACCTTGAATTCTAAGGCAATTCCAGCCATGCACCAAACGCCGTTGCGCAGGGTGTAGGGCATCGTTCCACTGCCCATCGCCGATCAGGATTCGACCCTGACCCGCGTCACTTCTGCCCGTTCGGCGGATGGTGTTCTCGCTGGCCTGTCTCAGACGCCGTCAGACGCGGACAATGCGCACGCTGTCGGTGCTGCCGGCACGTGGTCCGGTCGATGCGAAGACCACTGCCACCAGGTCGCCGTCGCGCACCATTCCGGCGGCGCGTGCAGCGGCGATGGCCAGCCGCAGCTGCTCTCCCTCAATGTTCTCGGGGACCAGCAGCGGTTGTACGCCCCATACCAGGCAGAGGCCACCGAGGACCGGAGGGGCCGTGGAGATACCGGCGATCGGCACGCGGGGTCGAAAAGCGGCAATGCGATGTGCGGTCAGCCCGCTGCGCGTCGGGCAGAGAATCGCCGCGACACCGAGATCTTCTGCCGCCTGGACCGCAGCGTGGGCTACCGCCCAGGCTACCCGATCGGCATCGGCGCCAGCGATCGACGCCGGATCGACGCGCTCGTGCGGCCAGCCTTCGGCCGACTCCGCGACTTCGCTCATCATCCGCACGGTCTGGCACGGGAACAGCCCGACCGCGGTCTCTTCCGAAAGCATCAAAGCGTCAGTGCCGTCGAGTACGGCGTTGGCGACGTCGTTGACCTCGGCGCGCGTCGGCAACGGCGAGCGCGTCATCGACTCGAGCATCTGGGTGGCGGTGATCACCGGCTTTCCAGCCATGTTGCAGGCGCGGATGATCTCCTTCTGCAGCAGGGGTACGCGCCGCGCCGGCATCTGGATACCGAGATCGCCGCGTGCGACCATCACCGCGTCGGCGGCGTTGATGATGCCCGCAAGGTTATCGACCGCCGCCGCCGTTTCGATCTTGGGTACCAGCGCTGGCCGCATGCCGCGCTTCGGGAGCATCGCACGCACTCGCTCGACGTCGTCGGCGTGGCGTACGAACGACAGGCCGAGAAAGTCGACTTTCGCCGCAATCGCCATTTCGAGCGCCAGGGCATCGCGGGCGGTGAAGGGCTCGACATGGGCTTCGGCGCGCGGCAGGTGCATCCCCTTGCGTGAGCGCAGCGTGCCACCACGAACCACTTCTGTCCGCACGTCGCTGCCAACCGGTTCCAGCACGCGCAGGACGATCGCGCCGTCGGCAAGGTAGACTTCGTCGCCTCGGCGTGCCCACTGGGCAAGGTCGGGCAAGGTCGTGGCGACGTGATGCGCATCGCCGATGCCACCGTCGGTGCCGATCAGGACGAACTCCTGGCCAGACTCGAGTTCGACTTCGTCACCCGCCACGAGACCTGTACGGATCTTCGGGCCGGGCATGTCGACCAGGACCCCGACGCTGCGGCCAAGGTCATTCGCAACCTCGCGAACCAGGCGCGCGTTGTTGCTGTGCGTTAGCATGTCCGAGTGGGCAGCGTTGAGTCGCACGACATCGACGCCGGCTTCCAGCAGTTGCCGCAGGGTCTTCGGTGCGGCTGTGGCGGGGCCGATCGTGGCCACGATTTTCGTTCGGCGCATCAGGTACTCCTCAATCGCTTCGACAGCCTGTCTTGGTTCCCGAGCGGGGCGGGAAGTTCAGCGGGCCGGCCGGCAGTATAGGGAGCGGTGGCAACCGTCGTCAATCAAGGACCATCTGCCGAGCGTCCCGGAGGAATTTCCGGATTTTCAGGCAAGCTGACTGCCAGAAGCGGTGAGGCCGGTCGTTGGCGGGCTTTCTGCTTGTTTTATCGGATGTTTGGCGGCGGACGAGCGAGCCCCATCGCGTTGTGGGGCTGCAAACTTGCAGTGCTGACTAGGTGCTCGAGTTGGTCCGGCACTTGATCGGCGAGTCGATTGCCGCGCGCGATGCGCATCGCCGTGGGCTCTTTTCACGCTAGTCGGGGCCACGGGCGCCTGGTGCGAGACCAGGAGCTTGCTTAATGCATATTTCTGCTTCTCGTCAGCGTCAACCTCGACGCGCCTGGCAGCAGCCGGCCATCTTCCCCTCGGATTTCCTGTCTGGCGCGCCCGGGGCCTCGAACGTCTCCGGGAAACGGTGCATTTTCATCTCGCTGGTCGGACGCAAGTTGTCTTCGCCGGCACCAACAGGTACGGCTCAGCTTTCGCTGACGGACTGCCACAGTGCAAGCCATTGCGGAAATCCACAATGGCCGTTGCGAACAGGACTTGTCAGAATCTGTTTGGAATCGAAACAGGACTTGTCAGAATCTGCTTGAAAGCGAAACAGGACTTGTTAGAATCCGCTTGGAACCGAAAGCCGAGGTTGATCAGAGTGACGTCGGGTGACCGACAACTTGTCCTCGTGTTCCATGCGCTTGCGAGTTGGGCGCAGACCGACCCCGGTTTTCAGTGCCCACTCGATAGATCGTATGACGCCATACGTGCGAGAGGGGGGGCAGCACAGCCTCCTGCGAGCATGCAAGGCGGGAAAAACGACATTGAGTGAGGATGCAAAGCGCGAAGTTGCTCGCGCTTACGACGGCAAGATGTTTGTCCTTTGCGCCACAAGGTACCAACCTTGTCTTATAAACAAGACGATAAATTCATATGTAGTAGTAATTCTGGATAGGAGACTCCATGAAGCACATGAAAAAGATCAGCGTTGCCCTGACCGCCCTGGCCCTGGCCTTTGCCGCCACTTCCGCCTCGGCGAAATGCGAGAAGGGCGAAGTTATCGCCAAGCTCAGCCACGTGACCGGCGGCTCGACGCATCCCAAGGTGGTGGCGTCGAATCACCTGGCAGAACGTGTCAACAAGGAAATGAAAGGCAAGCTGTGCATCGAGGTCTACCCAAACAGCACACTCTTCGGTGACAGCAAGGAGCTTGAAGCGTTGCTGGTCGGCGACGTGCAGCTGCTGGCGCCCTCGCTGTCCAAGTTTGGCTCCTACACGCCCAAACTGGGTGTCTTCGATCTGCCCTTCATCTTTGTCGATATTGACCAGGCGATCCGCTTTACCAACTCGCCCGAGGGCAAGAAGCTACTGAAGTCGATGGAAGGCGTCGGCTTCGTCGGCCTGGGTTACTGGATGTCCGGCATGAAGTACTTCTCGGCCAACAAGCCCCTGATCCTGCCCACCGACGCCAAAGGGATGAAGTTCCGGGTGCAGACCTCCGACGTGGCCAAGGCGATGATCGAAGCCATGGGTGCCTCGCCGCAGCCGATGGCCTTTGCCGAAGTCTACGGCGCGCTGCAGACCGGGGTTGTCGATGGTCAGGAGAACACCTGGTCGAATATCTATACCCAGAAGTTCTTCGAGGTCCAGAACAGCACGACGGAGACCAACCATCAATTGCTGGCGTACATGTTGTTGACTTCGGCCGAGTGGCTCAACAGCCTCAAGCCTGCTGTTCGCGATCAGTTCCTGAAGATCGTCGACGAAGTTTCCAACGAAACCAACCTGGCAGTCAAAGCGGACGAAGCGAAGAACCGCGATAACATCATCAAGGCGGGCGGCAAGGTCAACAAGCTGACGCCCGAGCAACGCAAGAAGTGGGTGGAAGCCATGACTCCGGTTTGGAAGAAGTTCGAGAAAGAGATCGGCGCAGACACCATCAAGGCTGCGGCTGGTTCATAACCGAGCAGGTAGAAAAGGGCCAGGTTTCTTCTGGCCCTTTTCCTTGGACCCGCAAGAAAAAACGTCATCAATCGGATCGCCTGAATTCCCAGAGGTTTTTCTCTGCGCTGCAGTCGGTCGCGAGATCGCTTCGTTCGGCGCGATGACATTCGTTCAAGAACATGACTAAAGGTGTTTGCCATGGGAGCTTACTGGTTTCACGTTTACCTCGTACTCTTCTTAGTAGTTCTCTGGGCGCTCGAAAAGAAATTCCCGAAGGCGATGGCGCACGCCGAGGAGTCGCTTCTCGTTCTGGTGATCACCTCGATCATGGCAGTGTCCTTTTTCCAGGTGATCGCCCGCTACGGATTCAATACCGGCTGGTCCGCAGCTCTGGAATTCAACACCACCATGTTCTCCTGGCTGATCCTGCTGGGGATGGGTTATGGCCTGAGAACCAGCCTGCACCTGGGTGTTGACATCATCATCAAGGCCGTTCCCGCGCCGATGACCAAAGCGCTGTCGTTGTTCGGCGCAGCCTGCTGCATGCTCTACGGCTTGGTGCTCCTGGATTCTTCCTGGTTGGCCTTGCTCGGTGTCGATACCAAGGGTGGCGCCATCGACTACTGGCTGAAAATGTACAAGAT
>NZ_JAVTWB010000155.1:0-5080 GCF_032229525.1 Accumulibacter sp.
TCGGTGAACTGCTGCCCCGCAGGCTGCAGATCATCCGGTACGGTGGCGTAGTCAAACAGCGCCAAGGCGCCAAGCAGCGCCAGGATCATCAGGGCGGCAAAACCCATCCGCCAGACCAGCTTTCGCTTCAGCTCGGGCGGCCCCACCGCCGCTCCCTGAACCCTAGCGACCGCCGGTGCACCATCGCTGCGGCGTGTCCGGCTCGCATCGCTTCCTTGTCGCGTCGCCATCTCCCGCCTCTGCTCCTCTATCTAAGGTCCTCGTTGCGATTGCGCACCAGCGCCACCACCAGGTCCGCTTCGGCACGGGCAATGCCGCAGCGCTGAGCGATGGTACTTGCATCCTGCCCCTGAATCGCCATCTGCATCGCATCGTTGTACAGCGGCGATGCCGCCGGCGGCGACCCCGAGAGCTGTGTCAGCTGGCGTCGAAAATCGTCGCGAGCAGTCAGCAACTCGCGACGCAAGTCGCCCACATCGCCGACCAACGCGTCCAGGTCGCTGCGCAACTGACGGACGTCCCCTTGCAGGGCCTCGATCATTGCCTGCCCCGGAATCTCCGGCGGCGGCTCATTCCACGCGAAATCGCGTTCGCCAGCGTCGAGCGGCGAGGGCGAGTCGGCCGCCGCAACGAGCGTTTCCGAATCACCAGCCCGAGCTGATTCGGTAGCGACGGCGGAGTCAGCATTTTCAATGTCGGTGTAGACGGCAAGCGCCGATTGGGCGACTGACGGTGGCACGGCGGCGACATGCAGGTCATTGTGCATCCGCCGCATGCGCACAAACATGACAACTATGTACGCCAACAGCGCCACGATGACGGCGATCAGGCCTTCGCGCCAGCCCAGATTGCCCAGTAGCTCGAGATCCATTGCGCGCCCCAGTGACTGCGTTCGACAGACATTATGCCAGACACTTGGCCCGCCTCAAGCGCGATCTTGCAAGCCTATGGGTAACGGGAAGACAATAGCGCAAGCCCTCCCGGGACAATCTAGCGGATCGATTCGAACAGCCCGGCAGCGCCCATTCCAGTGCCGATGCACATCGTTACCATGCCGTAGCGCTGTCCGGTGCGACGCAGCCCGTGCACCAGGGTTGCGGTTCTGACCGCGCCGGTCGCGCCGAGCGGGTGGCCGAGCGCGATCGCACCACCGAGCGGATTCACCTTTGCCGGATCGAGGCCGAGCGTACGCACCACGGCTAGTGCCTGCGCGGCAAACGCCTCGTTGAGCTCAAACCAGTCCACGTCGTCCTGGCGAATTCCGGCCTGCTTGAGCACCCGGGGGATGGCCTCGAGCGGACCGATACCCATGATCTCTGGCGCCACACCAGCCACGGCAAAACCGGCAAAACGCGCCAGCGGCTGCAGATTGAACTGCTTGAGAATTTTTTCCGAAACCACCAGTACAGCCGCCGCGCCATCGGACATCTGCGAACTGTTGCCGGCGGTCACCGACCCGCGCGCGGCGAATACCGGCCGTAAGCGGGCAAGGCCCTCGATACTACTGTCCGGGCGCGGCCCCTCGTCGTTCTCGGCCAGGTAGTGCTGGACCTGCACTTCGCCCGTGTGCAAATTCGGCAGGCGCGCGGTGACCGTGTACGGTGAGATCTCGGCCTTGAAATGGCCTGCTGCGATCGCCGCACAGGCCTTCTGGTGCGAAGCGACAGCGAAGGCGTCCTGATCTTCGCGCGAGATCTTCCATTGCGCGGCGACCTTCTCTGCCGTCAGACCCATCCCGAAAGCAATCGAGCAGTTTTCTTCTTTCTCGAAAATTGCCGGGTTGAGGGCGACCTTGTTGCCCATGATCTGGTTCATCAGCGACATCGTTTCGGTGCCGGCAGCGATCATCACCTCGGCTTCACCGAGACGAATGCGATCGGCAGCCATCGCCACCGCCTGCACACCCGAGGCGCAGAAGCGGTTGACCGTGACCCCGGGAACGGTGTTCGGCAGGCCGGCCAGCAGCAGGCCGATACGGGCGACGTTCATTCCCTGCTCAGCTTCGGGCATCGCACAGCCAACGATCACGTCCTCGACCAGTGCCGGGTCAATCCCCGGCACCTGCGCCAGCACCGAAACGATGGCGTGCGCCAGCATGTCGTCCGGACGAACGTGGCCGAGCATTCCTTTGCGCCGGCCGACCGGCAGACGCGTGGCGGCGACGATGTAGGCATCCTGAATCTGTTTGCTCATGATCTGTTCTCCTTGCTCGCTCAGTTGCTCAGTTGTTCAGTTACGTAAGGGCTTGCCGGTCTCCAGCGTGTGCCGGATGCGCTGCTGCGTTTTCTCGTTTTTCAGCAGTTCGACGAAAAGCTTGCGCTCGACGCTCAGCAGCCACTGTTCATCGACCAGCGATCCGGTCTCGATGTCGCCACCGCACAACGCTGTGGCTGCCGCTTTGGCAACCGCGTAATCGTGCGCTGAAATCATGCCGCCTTCCTGCATGTTAACCAGCATCATTTCGCAGTTGGCGATACCGCTACGGCCGGCAACCTTGATCCGGCGCGGCGACAGGCGCGGGTAGTAGCCTGCCTCGGCCAGACCGCGCGCTTCGCGCAGCGCGACGTAGAGCAACTCCTTGGCGTTGAAGACGATCTTGTCCGACTCGACGGCAAAACCAAGCTCCCTGGCCTGCGCGCCGCTCTTCGACACCGTCGCCATGGCGACGGTCATGAACACCGGCTGCAGGAACTCGAAGGGGTCGTTACCGGCGGTCTTCGCCGCGTGCTGCGCGGCGCGGATGGCGAACTCCTTGCAGCCTCCACCGGCCGGGATCAGACCGACGCCCGCTTCGACCAGACCGATGTAGCTCTCGAGCGCGATCACCCGCTTGGCAGCATGCATCAGGAACTCGCAACCACCGCCGAGGGCCATCCCCTGGACCGCGGCAATCACCGGCACCTTGGCGTACTTCAGCGCCATCGAGGTGTTCTGAAACTCGGCGACGTACTTTTCCAGCAGATCAAACTCGCCGGCGGCGATCGCTTCGCTGACTTCCTTGAGGTTGGCGCCAAAGGCGAACGGCGCCTCGTGCCACAGCACCAGTGCACGATAATCGGCCTCGGCGCGGGCGACCGCTTCCTGCAAACCGACGATCACCTCACGCCCGAGCGTATGGTTCTTCGTCTTGACACTGACGATGGCAACTCCGTCGTCCACCTGCGGCAGCACCCACAGGCGAACACCTTCGTTCTCCCATACGGTAGTGCCCGTAACCTCCTGCTCGGTCAACACGCGCTCCGGAAATAGCTGCCGCTGATAGACGGGCAAGGGCGAGCGCGCTTGATAGGCGTCGGCATTCGCCGAGTACGACCCCTGGGGAGTGTGCACGCCGGCATCCGCGACGCGGCCGAAGACCCAAGCCGGCAACGCTGCCTGGCTCATCGCCCTGCCCGCGTCGACGTCGGCCTGAACCGCTTCGGCAATCGCCGCCCAACCGGCGGCCTGCCAGCTTTCGAAGGGACCCTGTGCCCAGCCAAAACCCCAGCGCATGGCGAAATCGAGATCGCGAGCGTTGTCGGCGATCTCGGCAAGGTGAAACGCAGCGTAATGGAAGATGTCGCGGAAAATGGCCCACAGGAATTGTCCCTGCGGATGGTCGCTGGCGCGCAGCTGTGCGAACTTTTCGGCCGGATTGCGGTTTTTGAGGATCGCCAATACCGCTGGGTCGATGTCGGCCGCGGTCTCGCGGTAGTCCTGCGCAGCGAGGTCGAGAACCTTTATCGCGCGCCCTTCCTTGCGGAAGATGCCGCAGCGCGTTTTCTGACCGAGTGCCCCCTTGGCAATCAATGCCTGCAGCCACGCAGGGGCGTTGTAATAGCCATGCCAGGGATCGTCGGCCAGGGTGTCCTGCATGGTCTTGATGGCGTGCGCCAGGGTGTCGAGACCGACCACATCGGCAGTGCGGTAGGTAGCGCTTTTCGGACGGCCGATGATCGGGCCGGTCAGGGCATCGACGACGTCGAAGCCAAGCCCCAGACGCTCGGTGTGGTGCATCACCGCCAGGATGGAGAAGACACCGACGCGGTTGGCGACGAAGTTCGGCGTGTCGCGCGCCCGGACGATACCCTTGCCGAGACGCGTGACCAGCCACGATTCGAGATTGTCGAGCAGCGCGGCGTCGGTGGCCCTGGTCGCGATCAGTTCGACCAGGTGCATGTAGCGCGGCGGGTTGAAAAAATGAATGCCGCAGAAGCGCGAACGGAGCACCTCGGGTAGCGCCTCCGACAAGCGATTGATCGACAGGCCGGAAGTGTTGGAAGCGATAATCGCGTTGGGCGAGATAAAGGGTGCGATCTGGCGATAGAGATCGTCTTTCCACTCGGTCTTCTCGGCAATCGCTTCGATGATCAGATCGCAGCCCCGCAGTTGTTCGAGGTGCTGCGAGTAGTTGGCAGCGTCGATGTAGGTGACGCGATCCTTGCTGGCCAGCGGTGACGGCTCGAGCTTCCGCAGCGCGTCGATCGCCCGGTTGACGATTCCATTAGCATCACCCTCCTTGGCCGGCAGGTCGAAGAGCACCACCGGCACTTCGGCATTGGCGAGGTGCGCCGCAATCTGTGCGCCCATCACGCCTGCCCCGAGTACCGCGGCCTTGCGTACGATGAAGTTGCTCAAGTTGTCCTCCTGTTCGTGTCTCGGTTATCCCTGCTCGTTTGGAAGTCTCCTGAGCGACCCTGCAGAAAAACTCAAACGAACGTTTGAATTATACCCTCCCCGATCTTCTCGTCAACATACAGGCAATAGACAGGCTGGCCCGAGCACTTCTCGCGGTTGGCCAAGGAGGCGAAGCACGCGAAAAAAAACCCCGGAAAGCCGGGGTTTCTTGAAACAGCCTGGGGGCGATCAGAAGGCCAGCGAATACTGCGCACCCAGAATCCAGACGCTGGAATCATAGGCGCCGATTAGCGTGCCACGATTCTGTGTCGGATTGGTGCTGGTTTCGTTCTGGTTGATCTTGGTGTTCGGGAGGTACAGATAGGCGCCACCGAGTTCCAGGGTCTGATTCTTGGCTGGCTTCCACTGTGTTCCCAAGGTAAACCAGGTGCGGTCGTTGTCCGGCAGCGACGCCAAACGCGTG
>NZ_JAVTWB010000155.1:5180-47647 GCF_032229525.1 Accumulibacter sp.
TGTTCCCAAGGTAAACCAGGTGCGGTCGTTGTCCGGCAGCGACGCCAAACGCGTGCTGGAATTCTTGACCGGAGTCTGGTCGTAGGCAATCCCGAACATGAACTTGATCGTGTCCGTGTATTTGTAGTTGGCACCCAGCGCAACACGCCAGGTGTCCTGGAAATCTGCCTCGAGAACCTGTGCGTTAGCGCCGGACAGAGCCCCCGAAGTGCGGACGATGTTCACGTTCTGGATCGAACTCCAGCCGGTCCAGGACACATCACCCAGCATCTCCCAGCGATCGCTCAACTGCTGCGCCACGCTCAAAACGAAGGTATCCGGCACTTTGAGGTCGGCTTTCACGTCGCTCGCACCGCCGGCAGCAATAAGGGCGTTCGCCGTGGCGTTGGCTGCCGCCGTGCCATTGCTGCTCAGCTTGACATCGCCGTCCGTATGGTATTGAATCGCCGAGCGATACGACAGACCGACTTTCGTCGAGGGCGAAAGCGTAAACAACGCGCCAAGATTCCAACCCCAGGCGTCGTCGCTAATGCTCATGTGGCTTTGTACCCCGGCCAGGCCCGGGGTGCTGATGGCCACCTGACGGTAGTAGTCGGCCTCGATCTTCTGCCAGCTGAAGCCCCCGCCCAGCGACACCTTGTCGTTGACCCGATAGGCGATCGACGGGTTGATGTTGGCCGTCTTGATATCGAACTCGTCCGACTGCGCACCACCCTTCCACGGCTTGTCGTACTTGGTCGCCAGACCAAAGGGGCCGCCGATTCCCAGGCCGATGTAAAGGTCCTTGTTCAGCGCCCAGGAGACGTAGCCATTGGGGATAAACGCCCAGCCACCGGCATCACCGCCGTCACCGGCCGTATTGAAAGCGCCGACCGAGGAACCCTTGTCGTTGAACTTGAAGCTCGGTCTCACCGCGGTCAGGCCACCGGAAACCTCGCGTGCCTGCAGTTGGGTCATCCCCGCCGGGTTCCAGAAAATCGTGCTGGCGTCGTTGGCCTTGGCCGCAGAACCAGCGTAGGCGTTGCCCAGACCGCTGCCCTGCTCCAGCAATTGAAAACCAGACGCCCCCGCCGTGCCCGAAAACGCCACCAGCAAAAGCGCCGGGATCAGCCTCATCGAAACCTGTTGTGACATTTTGCACCCTCCCTGGATACCGTCGGTGCGTGATCTACGTGCCACGCCTGAAAAGATGTATACAGACTCATGCTAAGACCAGCCGCGAGAAAAAGCTTTATCTATTCGATGTTTGGCAATGACTGCTTCTCTCCGTGTTGGTTAACTGCAACATAAGTGAGTACCGCTTCGGTAACCCTCACCGTGATCGGATGGGCCGGGTGGCGTTCGGCGTAGACCTCGACATTGACCTTTATCGACGTCCGACCTGTGTCCACCACTTCGGCATAGAAACTCACCACATCGCCAACCGACACCGGTTGCTTGAAGAGGAAGGAATTCACCGCCACCGTCGTCACTCGGCCGCGCGCCCGGTGCATCGCGGGAATCGCGCCAGCGACGTCGACCTGCGCCATGATCCAGCCTCCGAAAACGTCGCCCTGCGGGTTCACGTCGGCGGGCATCGGCATCACCCGCAGGATGGGTTGCTTGTCCGGCAATTCGGTGATGGTGTCAGGCATCTTGATTCCTCAGGTAGTTGAGGGGGCCACCGGTAAACGGCGCAAAGCCGGTACCGAATATGACCCCGGCGTCGGCCAGATCGGCGTCGGCGACGATCCCGTCGCTGACCAATTGCTGCGTGCGGTCGAGCAGCGGCTTCAGTAGACGCGCAGCCAGGCCGCTCGGCACCTCTCCTGCCAGGCCTTTGGCCGCCTTGCCGTCGCGATAGTCGTAGAAACCCTTGCCCGTCTTCTTGCCCAGATGACCCGCGCCGAACCGTTCACGCAGACACTTCGGCGGCTCGGCATCGCTTCCGGCAAGGCTCTTGCCGGCGGCCATCGCCACGTCAAGTCCGACCATATCGATCAGTTCGATTGGCCCCATCGGCATGCCGAAGGCGAGCATCGCTTCGTCGATGGTTTCCGGCGCGAGTCCCTCATCGACTGCACGCATCGCCTCGAGCATGTAGGGTCCGAGGACGGCATTGACCAGGAAACCCGGCGCACTCTTCACCGGTAGTGGTAAACGGTCGATCTGTTTGACGAAAGCGGTGCCACGCCGCAGCATCTCCGGATCGGCCCCCCCTGCGGCGACCACTTCGACCAAGGGCATTTTCGCCACCGGGTTGAAGAAGTGGATGCCGATCAGGCGCTCTGGGTTGCGCAGCACGCTATTCAAGTCCTCGATCTTCAGGCTCGAGGTATTGGTCGCCAGGACAGCGTCGGGCTTGATCACGGCATCGAGTTGCTGCAGCAACGCGCGCTTGGCCTCGAGATTCTCGAAAATCGCTTCGATCACCACATCGGCACTCCTGGCGCCATGCCCTTCGGGATCGGGAATCAGCCGGTCCATGGCGTTGCGTCGTTCGTGCGGGCCCTTGATCCGCTGGCGATACATTGCATAGGCACGCTGCAGCGCCGGGGCGATGCGGTCCATCCCCTGATCCTGCAGGGTCACTGTCAGCCCGCGCAGCGCGCACCAGGCAGCGATGTCGCCACCCATCACGCCGGCGCCAACGACATGCACGCGTTTCGCCTGGTAGTCACTCTCCTTCCCGAAACCCTTGAGACGCTCCTGCAGGAAGAACACCCGTACCAAGTTGCGCGCTGTCGACGAACGCACGATGCTGTCGATCAGTTCCGGTGCTGCCAGCGCATTGCCCTGGTGCTGCGCCCAGATATCGATGATCGCGTAGGGTGCAGGGTAGTGCTCGACGCGCGCGCGCTTGGCCACCTGCTTTCTCGCGCCATGCGCGACCAGGCGTCGCAACGGGCCATTGAGCAGCCGTTGCAACAAGGGCGGACGGCGACGGGGCTGATCCGCAAGCACCAGCACAGCCGCGGCGTTGTCCATGACCCGGGCCGGCACGCAGTCATCAGCCAGACCGAGCCGCTTGGCACGTTGGCCGTCGATCGTCTTGCCGGTGAGCATCATATCCAGAGCTGCCTGCGGACCGATCCGCTCGGGCAGGCGCAACATGCCTCCCCACCCCGGTACGATGCCCAGCATGACCTCGGGCAATCCCATCCGCGTCGTGGGCTCATCCACCGCCAGCAGGTAGCGACACGCCAGCGCCAGTTCCAGCCCGCCCCCGAGGCAGTGACCGCGCACCAGCGCCAAGGTCGGGTACCGGACGCCCGCGAGCCGATTGAACAGGTCCCAGCCACGCGCAACCAGAGCAACGGCTTTTCCAGGCGTGTCGAGCGTCGTAAACTCCTGGATATCGGCACCAGCGATGAATCCGGCCGACTTCCCGGAACGGAAAATCAGCCCTTTCGGAGGACTGCGGTCGCAGTGATCGAGAATCAGCGCGAGTTCGCTCATCACCGCGCCGGAAAGCGAATTGGCGGACTCGCCGGGTTTGTCCAGCGTCACCCAGGCGACGCCTGCGGCGTCGACGTCGAGTTGCCAGTTCTGGTAGCTGCTTCCGTCACTGCTCATCGCTCCTCCTTGTGTTCCATGTGCATCCTCAGGCCATCGTTTCAAGCAGCATCGCCCCACCCTGGCCGCCACCGATGCAGATGGCGGCGACGCCGCGTTTTGCATTGGCCGCGCGCAGGGCGTGCAGTAAGTGCAGGACGATGCGGGCACCAGAAGCGCCGACCGGGTGACCGACGGCCACTGCTCCGCCATCGACGTTGAGACGCGCCCGCGGCAAGGCACCGAGAGCTGCCGGCAGGCCGAGCTCCTCACGGCAGTACGCCTCGGACTCCCAGGCGGCGAGGCACGCGAGAACCTGCGCCGCAAAAGCTTCGTTGATTTCCCAGAGGTCGACGGCATCGAGCCCGAGTCCATGCCGCTGCAGGATCGGCGTCGCCGCATGCACCGGACCAAGACCCATTTGTGCCGGATCCAGGCCCGCCCATTGACTGTCGGTGATCCTGCCGAGCGGTTCCAGCTGCCATCTTTCCACTGCAGCTTGCGAAGCCAGGATCAGCCACGTGGCGCCATCGGTAATCTGCGAGCTGTTGCCCGGGGTCACCCGGCCGTAGCGGCGATCGAAGAACGGCTTGAGCTTGCTCAGGCCAGCGACGCTCGAATCGGCGCGCACCCCGTCATCCTCGCCATACACCCTGCCCTGGTCATCGACCAGCGGAACGATCTCGCCGAGATGCCCGGCAGCAAGCGCAGCGACGGCACGCTGGTGGCTGCCCACACTAAATTGATCCATTTGCTGACGCGAGATGCCGAAGCGCCAGGCGAGGTTCTCGGCGGTCTGCCCCATCAGCAGGCCAATGACCGGATCGGTGAGACCCTTCAGCAGCCCGATCACCGGCGAAAACAGCTGCGCCGGGCGCAAGCGGGCGAAGACGCCCGCCTTCTGGCCAATGGTCTTGGCCTGCATCATCTGGGCGAACCAGCGCACCATCGCCGCCGAGTAAAGCAGCGGTGCATGGGACAGCGCGTCGACGCCCCCCGCCAGCACCAGCTGCGCGCGTCCATTCTGAATGTTGGCCATCGCCGAGTCGAGCGCCTGCATGCCGCTGGCACAGTTGCGCATCACGGTCCAGCCCGGCACCTTGTTGCCGCAACCCAGGCGCAGGGCCACCACCCGACCAATGTTCACTTCGTCGGGCGAGGGACTGGCACAACCGAGAATCACTTCGTCCAGGTCGGTCGGCGCGAACGGCTGACGGATCAGCAGCGCGCGCCCGGCCTGTACCGCCAAATCGCTCGCCGCGAACGGCCCGGGCGCATTGCGCCCCTTGAGGAATGGCGTTCTCGCGCCATCGACGACATATACCGGCTGAAATCCCATCCCGACTCCTTTCTTCACCCTTTGATTCCCGTCGAACCAAGCGGCACGGAGAAAAAGCCCGTGCTTCCGCCACTCGGGAAAGCGATTGCTTCTACGCGGCCGCCTTGTGAACCAGCGGTTGTTGCCGCGAACGACCGAGATCGTGCGGAAAATCGTCGACCCGGATGACGATGTCGCGCAGCTCGTTGCGCCGCTTGAGTAGCGCATACTCGGCGGCAGTGACGATACCGGCAGCGAATGCCGCATGCGCCAGATCGCGGACATTGGCCTCCGGGTTGTCGGCCAACGCGCCACTCTTTTCGGCTGCACGGATCCGAGCCTCGATCGGCTCGGCTTCGATGGTCGCCAACAGCGCAAGTTCGACGGCGCCCACGGCCTCGTTCTCGCCTTTCGGCAGGTAGGTTTCCGCTGTCAGACGGTCCCGCGAAGCAGATGGCTCGATCAGCAGTTTGGCGACCTGATGGCCGATCCGGTCCGAGGGGACGTCGTACGGGTGGCCGAGTGGAAAAACGATGCGGTTGAGGAAGCGAGCGATCCAGCGCACCGGGAAATTGGCGATCACGCCGTCGAAAGCCATCTGCGCCTGGTACATGGTGTCCCACATCGCCCAGTGCATCAGCGGAGCGTCCGCCTGCTGACGCCCTTCCGACTCGTAGCGCTTGAGCGTCGCCGAGCACAGATAGAGCATCGACAGGATGTCGCCCAGCCGTGCCGAGAGCTTTTCGCGCCGCTTCAGTTCGCCACCCAGGACCAGCATCGAGATATCGGCGAGAAAAGCGAAGGCTGACGAAAAGCGGGTCAACTGCTGATAGTAGCGTTTCGTCTCCGGTGCCACGTTGTCCGGCACCGACACGAAGTGCGAACCGGTGAGCCCCTTGGCGAGCGCGCCGAAACCGTGCTTGATGGTGTAGCCAGCGTGACCGAAAAAAGCCTCGTCGAAGTCACGCAGGCCCTGCTCGGCGTCCTCGTTGTACGCGGACTTCATTTCCTTCAGTACGTAGGGATGGCAACGAATGGCACCCTGACCAAAGAGGATCATGCTGCGCGTCAGGATGTTTGCGCCTTCGACGGTAATGCCAATCGGCAGTTGCTGATAGGCTCGGCCGATGAAGTTCGATGGACCAAGACAGATGCCCTTGCCACCAACGATGTCCATGCCGTCATTGACCACCTGCCTGGCGCGCTCGGTAACGTGGTATTTGGCAATCGCCGAAACCACCGACGGCTTTTCGCCAAGATCGACAGCGCCGGCAGTCATCTTGCGTACCGCATCCATCATGTAGGTGTAGGCGCCGATCCGGGTGAGAGGCTCCTCGACACCTTCGAAACGCCCGATGGCCATCCTGAACTGGCTGCGCACACGGGCGTAGGCACCGACGGTACGGGCGGTAAGTTGCGCCATGCCGGCATTCGATGCCGGCAGCGAGATCGAGCGACCGGCCGCCAGGCTTTCCATCAACATGCGCCAGCCCTGACCGACCATCGCCGGACCACCGATCACGTAGTCGAGAGGCATGAAGACCTCCTTGCCACGCGTCGGCCCGTTCATGAACATTGCGTTCAGCGGCTGATGGCGGCGACCGATGTCGGCGCCCGGCGTGTCGCGCGGCACCAGCGCGCAGGTAATACCCATATGTTTCTTGCTGCCGAGCAGGCCATCCGGGTCATACAGGTGAAAAGCGAGGCCGAGGATGGTGCACACCGGGCCGAGCGTGATGTAACGCTTGTCCCAGGTCACCCGCATTCCGACCACTTCCTTCCCTTGCCAAAGGCCTCTACAGACAATACCGACGTCTGGAATTGAGCCGGCGTCGGAACCAGCCCACGGACTGGTCAGGGCGAAGGCCGGAACCTCGATACCCTTGGCCAGGCGCGGCAGATAGTAGTTCTTCTGCGCTTCGGTACCGTAGTGCAGCAGCAGTTCGGCCGGGCCGAGCGAGTTGGGCACCATCACCGATACCGACAAGGCGGAGCAACGGGTCGACAGCTTGGTGACTACCTGCGAATGGGCGTAGGCCGAAAACTCGAGACCGCCATAGCGCTTCGGGATAATCATCCCGAGGAAACCCTTGTCCTTGATATAGCGCCAAGCCTCGGGTGACAGGTCGTACAGTTCGTTGGTGACCTGCCAGTCATCGACCAGTGCGCAGGCATGCTCGACCTCGTTGTCCATGAACGACTGCTCTTCGGCGTTCAGCTTCGGCACCGGGTAGGCCAGCAACTTGTTCCAGTCGGGGTTGCCACGAAACAGCTCGCCGTCCCACCAGACCGTACCGGCCTCCAGCGCTTCACGCTCGGTATCTGACATCTGCGGCAGAATTCTTTTGTAGGTTGCGAAAATACGGCGGCTGATCAGCGCTCGCCGCAAGGAGCGAACGTTGAGCAATACGGCAAGGCACACCAGAGTTACCCCGACGAATACCGAGATGATCGTTGTGAGCATGGCTGCTTCTCCTGTCATTGGGGTCAGATTTCAGTGCTCGAGTCGCCTTCAGCGGGCGACTCTTGGGCGCTTGTCGGTAAAGCTGCGGCCAGCGGCAAAGGTGCCCGCAGGCCGCCGAGCAGGAAGGGCATCAGGCGCTGAGCAAGGCGCCTCGCCAGCGCCGCATCGTCATCGCCACTGGCGGCCGCCCTTTCGCCAGCCAGATCGCCCAACTCGCAACCAGTGACGACCTGCAGCACGTCCGTTCCGGCGATGGCGTACGACATTGCCCCGAGCATGAAGTGCAGGCGCCAGACGATCTCCGCTTTCGGGACGTCCGGCAAGGCGCGGAACAGCGCCAGCTTGTAACGTTCGATCACTTCCGCATACTCGTTGGCGAAGAAAGTGCGAATGAAGTCGGCGGGCTCGGTCAAGGTACGGCCGAGCAAGCGGAGAAAGGTCATCCCGCCCAATGACTCATCCTCACCGATGCGTAACAACGTGCCAAAAAACGCTTCGAGTATCTGCGAAGGCTTGAGCGGCGCACCACCGGCCTGCGCCTCCAGCGCGTCGAGCGCATGCAAACGCTCCCGATTCAGCCAGCCCAGGCGACGCCGGAAGACCGCACACAGGAGCGCCTCCTTCGAGCCAAAATGGTAGTTAACCGCGGCCAGGTTGACTTCGGCTGCAGTGGTGATCGCCCGCATTGAAGCGCCATCGAAGCCATACGTCATGAACATTCGTTCTGCGACGTCAAGGATGCGTTCGCGGGTATCGTGATTGCTCTTCTGGTCTGACATCAGATCGCTGGCCCAGGAATGGTGGAACCCGAGTACTCGGATAGGTCCGGAATATACCGCTTCGTTCAAACGTTCGTTTGAATAGTAGGATGATGGCACTGCAAACGCAAGGCTTTTTACATCTTTCCGCGTCGACATCGAGACCCGACTGGCGAACAAAGGGCATACTCGACCGCTCAGAACTCACCTCAAGCCCTCACCCATGCGCCGCACCGCCACGTCATCCCACACGCTCGATCGGCCGCCAACGGCCGACACTCACCTCTGGCTAACCGTGAACAAGCTCGTTCCGTACCTGTGGCAATACAGGTGGCGGGTGCTTTTGGCGCTCTCCTGTCTGGTCAGTGCCAAGCTTGCCACCGTCGCTGTGCCATTGGTGTTCAAGGAAATGATCGACGGCCTGAGCGGCGCGCAGCAGGCACTGGCTTTGCCAGGGCTCCTGCTCGTCCTTTACGGAGCGCTGCGTTTCTCCAGCGCGCTATTCACCGAGTTGCGCGAGATCCTCTTTGCCCGTGTCACGCAACGGGCGGTGCGTCGCATCGCACTGGAGGTATTCCGCCACCTGCATGAACTGTCGCTGCGCTTTCACCTGCATCGGGAAACCGGCGGCGTTTCCCGGGACATCGAGCGCGGCAGTCGCTCGATCTCCAATCTGATCAGCTACACCCTTTATTCGATCCTCCCGACACTGATCGAAATCAGTCTCGTTCTCGCCATTCTCTTCGCCCGCTACGACCGCGTCTTTGTCCTGATCGCGCTGGCGTCGCTGACTATCTATGTCGTTTTCACCGTCAAGGTCAGCAACTGGCGGATAAGCATCCGCCGGAAAGTCAACGATACTGATTCGGCGGCCAACACGCGCGCCATTGACAGTCTGATCAACTATGAGACGGTCAAGTACTTCAACAACGAGGAGTACGAGGCCAAGCGCTACGACCAGCGCCTGCATGACTGGGAAGACGCGGCAACCAAAAGTCGGGTTTCGCTATCGTGGCTCAACCTCGGCCAGCAACTCAGCATCGCGCTAGGCGTGACGGCAATGATGTGGCGAGCGGCGAGCGGCGTCGTCGACGGAACGATGACCATTGGCGATCTGGTCCTGGTCAACGCCTTCCTGATTCAGCTCTACATGCCGCTCAATTTTCTTGGCGTGGTCTACCGCGAAATCCGGCAGGCGCTGACCGACATCGAGCGGATGTTCGACCTGCTGGCGGTCGACCGCGAGATCGCCGACGCGCCTGGCGCCGTCGAACTGGCTGCTGGACCAGTCTGGATCCGGTTTTCGGGCGTCGACTTTTCCTACGAAACGAACCGCCAAATCCTTCACGACGTGGACTTCAGCGTCCCTGCCGGCGGGACCATCGCCGTCGTCGGTGAATCAGGGTCCGGAAAATCGACTCTGGCGCGCCTGCTCTACCGCTTCTACGACATCGACAGCGGCCATATTCTGGTCAACGGCACCGATCTCCGCCAGCTCACGCAATCGAGCCTGCGCGCCGCTATCGGCATCGTTCCCCAGGATACCGTGCTGTTCAACGACAGCATCTACTACAACATCCAGTACGGCCGCCCGGAGGCGACCCGCGAGCAGGTATTGGCAGCCGCAGCCGCAGCCCAGCTCGCCCGATTCGTCGAACGGCTTCCCGATGGCTACGAAACCAGGGTCGGCGAACGTGGCCTGAAACTGTCCGGTGGGGAAAAACAACGGGTAGCGATTGCCCGCGCACTGCTGAAGAACCCTCCCGTGCTAATCTTCGATGAAGCCACCTCGGCGCTCGACTCGAAAACCGAGAAAGCCATCCAGGCCAGTCTCGACAACGCCGCGCGTGGCCGGACGACGCTGGTAATTGCCCACCGGCTATCGACGATCATGAACGCGGACGAGATCCTGGTGATGGACGGCGGCCGCATCGTCGAACGTGGGTCACACCTCCAACTACTCCAGGCGTCAGGCCTTTACGCCCAGATGTGGGTCCTGCAGCTGCAGGAAGAGACGCTCGGCGAACTCGCCGCCGCCGAACCGTTGCTCGCCGTCTCCGAACCTGCTGCGGGAGAATCGTGATCGGGATAAAAACAGCCAGGAAATCTGACTGATCCCCTGCCACAACAAGCAGCAATCAGGGCGCAGCATCGAGTAGGGGACGGAGTTACCCCCGTCGCCCTCTCACACCACCGTACGTGCGGTTCCGCATACGGCGGTTCATCAAACCTGCTGGAAGCGTCGCTGAGTATCCAGCAACGAAACCAACCCCAGTGCGTCAAAAAAAGCGTTTGGGATAGGCCGCGTTCATATGGCTCGCACCGGCGTTCCACCAGTGGCCACGTCCGTTGCTTGCCGCTTTCCATGCTCGCGTCCTGTCCAACCCTCGCGCTTGTAATCGCTTGTTACGGGTGGCCGGACGCTTCCATTGCCGCCAGAGCTGGCAACGCAATTTGCGCCGTATCCATCCGTCCAAGTCCTGCAACACACCTTTTACCTCGGTCAGCCGGAAATAGGATGTCCAGCCACGCAGCACGGGGTTAAGGGCGGTGATCGTTTGGCCGAGGTTGCGAAAGGCATTCCCGACGACGATTTCACGCACTTTGTCTTTCAGCCGCTTCACACTGCCATCCGCGATCTTCAGACGTGCCTGCTTGTGCCACGTGACGCTATACCCCAGAAACTTCCGCTGCCAAGGCCGCGCGACGGCGCTCTTGTCCCGATTGACCCGAAGCTTCAATTGCTTCTCCAGATAAACGGTCATCGCATCCATCGCGTGCTGCCCTGCCATTTCGCTTTTGACGTAGATGTTGCAGTCATCGGCATAGCGGCAGAACCGATGCCCCCGGCGCTCCAGTTCGCGATCCAAGTCGGTCAGGAGAATGTTCGACAGCAACGGTGACAGCGGCCCGCCTTGCGGCGTGCCTTCCGTCCTCGCGCTGACCATTCCTTCTGACATCACGCCCGCTTCCAGATAACGCCGGATCAGTTTCAGAACCCGTTCATCTTCTACCCGGCGCGCCACTCTCGACATCAGAATGTCGTGATTTACCCGGTCGAAGAATTTCTCCAAGTCGAGGTCGACCACCCAACGGCGATCTTCCCTGATAGTGCCTTGCGCTCGTTGCACCGCTTGCCATGCATTGCGGCCCGGTCGGAACCCGTAGCTGTGTTCGGAGAATTCAGGCTCGAATTCCGGTTGTAGAACTTGCAGCAGCGCTTGCTGGATCAGTCGATCCAGCACCGTCGGGATACCCAGTATCCGCACCCCGCCGTTGGGTTTCGGCATCTCCACTTTCCGGATTGCCGCCGGCAAATAATCGCCGGCCAGAAGAGCTGCCTTGACGCTTGGCCAGTGCTGTTGCAGCCATGCCTTGAGTTCGAACACGGTGAGTCCATCGACTCCTGCCGCGCCCTTGTTCCGCAGGACCCGCTCATACGCTTGCCAGAGGTTGCTTCGTTCGACCACGGCGTCCATCCCCTGCCGCAGCCCTTCCGCTTTCGTTTGCCCATCCGCCGCCGTGCCAACCTCAGCGCCCAACTCGGTCAATGGCGAAATCCGTCCGCCTCCCTCCGTGTCAGGTGCAGTTGCCTGCTTTGTTGCTTCATCGATTTGCATCGAGGTCGAATGTCCTAATCGCGTAGTTCGATGTTCAGGCCTTCGGTCAGAGTTCTTCTCGGGCACTCCGCTTCGTCCCCAACCTACTATGCCTTCGGCTGACTTCTGCACGCGCATCCCGACACCTCTCGATGTCGGTAGCACAAGGCACACATGCAGATCTCCCCGGGTATTGCGCACCCACCTTCACGCTTATGCCTGTCGGATATACGTCGTAGCGTTCCGTACAAGTTTCGGGCTTCGATGATACGTGCCACCTCACCCCGCTACGCCGCCTCGTATCCGCTTCCTGTTCGTCAGGCCAGCGCTTTGCCTTCGGCTTCCTCCAGATTCGCAGTCGCCCGCGACACCCTTGCCGTTCAGCTAACTCTTCCCCTTGTCGGGCGAGTAGAGGACTTGCACCTCCAAGTAAGTGCGCCCTGCCGGGCGCACACGAAAAAAAGCCCCGCCGAAGCGGGGCTTTTTCGGGCATTGCCTGTGACTTACTTGGTGCCGATGAGTTCGATATCGACACGACGGTCAGGCTGCAGGCATTCGATGACTTTCTTGCTCTTGCCACCCGGGCACTGACCAGGCTTGGTAACCGGCTGCTTCTCGCCCTTGCCTTCGGTGTAGACGCGGTTGGCTTCGACACCCTTGCTGACCAGGTAGGACTTGACCGATGCGGCACGCCGCTCGGAAAGCTTCTGGTTGTAAGCATCGGAACCCAGGCGGTCGGTATGACCGACGGCAATGATGACTTCCAGCTTGATCTGCTTCGACATCGCGACAACTTCGTCAAGCTTGGCCATGCCAGCCGGGCGCAACGTTGCCTTGTCAAAATCAAACAGCGCGTCGGCAGCGACGGTGATCTTGTCACCCGAAGGCTTCGGACCCGCTGCAGCAGCAGGGGCAGCCATCTTCGGCTCGCAGACTTCCTTCGGCAGCAGATCCTTGTCGCACTTGCAGCCAGCCGGGTCCTTGGCAGCAGCGGCCGGCGTCCAGAAACCCGTCCTCCAGCAAAGACCTGTGCCGCTCGTCGCGACTTCACCGCGTGAGTCGATCACGTAAACGCGATCCAGAGGAATCGAAGTCTGTGCCTGAGCCAGCGACGCGCCGAAGCCGAGAGTGGCGGCGAGCACGGCCACGATGGCGCTTGTTTTTGCAGTTTTGTTCATCTAGGTTTCCCCTTCGTTAATGAAGGCTGCGGAGTCTATCCACATAGCCTGTTATGCCTCGTTGTTCACTGAACTCGTCACGGACGAATTTTATTCTGCCACAAGAGCGCCAGTTTTATCAATCCAGTTTCGTCGATTTCAACCAGTTGCCCGTCTTCGACCCGAATCCGGCCAGCTACCCACACCTCGGAAACATGCTCGCGGCCTACCGCATAGGTCAGGTGAGAAACCGGATCGTAGCAGGGAGCGAGGGCGATATCATTCATGCTGACGGCACATAGATCGGCGGATTTGCCGACGCTGATCGAGCCAATGTTTGCGTCGAGACCAAGCGCCCTGGCACCACCGAGCGTCGCCATGTGCAATACGCGATGGGCATTGATAGCGTCGGCGCGGCCGCTTTGTTCTTTGGCGAGCAGAGCGGCCAGACGCATTTCCTGAAACAGGTCGAGGCGATTGTTGCTGGCCGCGCTATCGCTGCCCAGACCGATGTTGACGCCCTTCGCGGACAGCTCGGTGATCGGCGCAATGCCACTGGCGAGCTTGAGATTGGAACTGGGGCAATGGGCTACGGAACAACCATGCTGCGCCAGAAGCTCGATCTCGTGAGCATCCAGGTGAACCGTGTGCACGGCGATCAACGCCGGACTAAGCAGGCCCATACGGTGAAGGCGCTCAATCGGGCGCACACCGAAACGCTTAACGCTGTCATTGAGTTCCTGAACGGTTTCATGCAGATGCAGATGAATCGGCAACTCGATCTGTTCAGCGAGCGTCAACACCCGGGCAAAATTCCGTTCACTGACGGTGTATGGTGCATGCGGGGCGAGACAGAAAGAGAGCAGCGGCTCGTCGAGCAGTTGATCGCGGACAGCCAGCCCTTTGGCAAGATAATCGTCCGCGTCCGTCGCGTAGTTGCTTGGGAAGTCGACGGTGATCAAACCTATCGCCGCACGAATCCCGGAGGCGAGCGCAGCGTCTGCCGCCGCTCGGGGGAAGAAGTACATGTCGTTGAAACAGGTGATGCCACCACGCAGCATCTCGGCGCAGGCGAGCAGCGTGCCGTCATGGACGAACTGCTCCGAAACGTGCCGCGCCTCAGCCGGCCAGACGTGCTGCTGCAGCCAATCCATCAACGGCAAGTCATCGGCGAGGCCGCGAAGCAAACTCATCGCCGCGTGCGTGTGCAGATTAACCAGCCCCGGGAGCAGCACGTGCTGGTCCAGGCGCTTGTGGCAGCGCGCCGAATAAAGGGTAGCCGCGTCATTCTGCGGGAGGAGGTCGATTATCCTGCCGTCGTTCACCACCACGGCATGGTTCTCGAGAACCATCTCGGCTGGCTCGACGGGAACGATCCACCGCGCCTCGATGACCAGATCGACACGTAACACGGGCGTAGTCATTCTGCCAGCAACATTGTCAAGCCTGAAAAAAAGCCCCGCCGAAGCGGGGCTTTTTCGGGCATTGCCTGTGACTTACTTGGTGCCGATGAGTTCGATATCGACACGACGGTCAGGCTGCAGGCATTCGATGACTTTCTTGCTCTTGCCACCCGGGCACTGACCAGGCTTGGTAACCGGCTGCTTCTCGCCCTTGCCTTCGGTGTAGACGCGGTTGGCTTCGACACCCTTGCTGACCAGGTAGGACTTGACCGATGCGGCACGCCGCTCGGAAAGCTTCTGGTTGTAAGCATCGGAACCCAGGCGGTCGGTATGACCGACGGCAATGATGACTTCCAGCTTGATCTGCTTCGACATCGCGACAACTTCGTCAAGCTTGGCCATGCCAGCCGGGCGCAACGTTGCCTTGTCAAAATCAAACAGCGCGTCGGCAGCGACGGTGATCTTGTCACCCGAAGGCTTCGGACCCGCTGCAGCAGCAGGGGCAGCCATCTTCGGCTCGCAGACTTCCTTCGGCAGCAGATCCTTGTCGCACTTGCAGCCAGCCGGGTCCTTGGCAGCAGCGGCCGGCGTCCAGAAACCCGTCCTCCAGCAAAGACCAGCGCCGCTCATCGCGACTTCACCGCGTGAGTCGATCACGTAAACGCGATCAGCAGCGGTTTGTGCTTGGACAGTGCCAGCGGCTGCAAACAGGCCGATGGAGGCCAGCAGGGTAGTAATGATTTTCGATTTCAAGATATTCCTCCTCGATTGTTCTCTATTAGGTCCGAATGCGTGTCACGCGATGCGATTTTTGCGCAGTCGGCGGATTTAAGCATATAAACTTTAATGGCTTCAAGCATTGCTTTGACATTGTGTTGCATTTATACAACGAACGCCCTCTGCCACGCGATCGCTTGGCCGACGATGCGTCGGCCGTGGGAGCGATCAGCCCCGAGCAAAAGTGGCCGCGGCCGGTCGAAAGCACAAGTCCGGGACCGGCCGGCGCCAAGCGATCGCGTTTGCCGCATCCCATGTGACGGGGCTGGTGAGCGACCGTACCGTCAGCCACCACGCCTCACGGAGGAAATCGGCCCTTCGGCAGTTCAGACAGTTCACGATAAAGGGAGAAGATCGTGCCAACAGGGAAGCTCAAGCCAATTGCGTCCATCCTGCGCCAGGCAAAGGAGATCGTTGTCTTCTCGGGCGCGGGACTTTCGGCCGACAGCGGCATTCCCACCTTCCGCGACGGCGCCACCGGACTGTGGAACAAGGTCGACCCTGACGAAGTGGCCAGCATTGATGGATTCCAGCGCAATCCGCGCACTGTCTGGCACTGGTTGCTGCAATTGAAGAACCTGGTCGATGAGCGGTGTCCGAACGCTGGTCATCAGGCCATCGCCCGGCTTGAGCAGATCCGTCCCGGGAACCAGCTGACCGTCATCACCCAGAATATCGATGGCTATCACACCCGTGCCGGGAATGAACACGTATTCGAAATCCACGGCACCATTCATCGCGTACGTTGCCACCGGCACTGCGGCTTCGTTGCCACCTGGGAGCAGAACGCCTCCGAGCCATTTCCCTGCCCGCACTGCGGCGCGCCGGTTCGGCCTGATCTGGTCCTCTTCGGCGAGATGCTGAATGAGGAGGTTTTTGCCGCTGCCCAGGTACGCAGCCTTACTGCCGATGTATTCTTCTGCGTTGGCACCTCATTCACCGTCCAACCCGCGGCCCTGTTGCCCGTGTGGGCCCAACGCGCCGGCGCTACGGTAGTGGAAGTCAACCCGCACCCGACGCCGTTTTCGGATGTTGCAGATTACTCGGTTCGCAGTGGCGCTTCACAGTTCTTCGATGCCCTCTGCGCGGAACTCGAGGAAAGCAAACGCTGACACCACCGTCGCGCCGAAACGGCGCCAGCCGACAAAGCGCCGAGACCAGGCCACCAGCCATCGCAGCGCCGATTGCTCCGGAACTGGCGCCCCGCTGCTGAACGCGCACGAGCCTCGAGGTCTCGCGTGTCAGAGCGACCAGAGCAGCCCAGGGGTGATGCCATCGACGCCGCCTGATCGGCTATAATGCCCGCCTTTCGCTGCCTTGCTGTGACCGGCACCGGCAGGCCAACTCCCTTCAAAAGTCGAGCCGCGAGTCGCACGCCTTGTCATTACAGCTTCCCCGATCAGCGTTACCCAAAGTCGGCGAAAGGCTTCAGTTCCCCTCGTTTGCAGGCTCGGCCGACGCACTGGTGATCGCCGATGCGGCAGCGCAGGCCTGCAGTGGCGCCAAGCCTCGCATGCTGGTGGTGCTTGCGGCCAGTACAACTGACGCGCAACGCCTGCTTCACGAAATCCCCTGGTTTGCTGCCGACCTGCGCATACGCCTGTTGCCGGACTGGGAAACACTGCCCTATGACTCTTTCTCGCCCCATCACGACTTGGTGTCCGAGCGGCTGGCCACACTCTATGCGGTCATGCGCGGCGATTGTGACGTGCTGCTGGTACCCGCGAGCACTGCCGTTTATCGTCTGGCACCGCCAGCCTACCTGGCCGCCTACACCTTCTTTCTCACGCGCGGCGAACAACTCGACGCGTTGCAGTTCCGCGCCCAACTGACACTGGCCGGCTACGCTCACGTCACGCAGGTCGTTGCACCAGGGGAATACTCGATTCGAGGGGGAATCGTCGACCTCTTCCCGATGGGCTCGCAGTTGCCGTACCGGCTGGATCTCTTCGACGACGAAATCGAAAGTATTAAAACCTTTGACGTCGATAGCCAGCGCACCCTCTACCCGGTGCCCGAGGTGCGTTTGCTGCCGGCGCGCGAGTTTCCGCTCGACGACAAGGGACGAGCGCGTTTCCGCCAGCGTTTCCGCGAAATGTTCGAAGGTGATCCGGCCCGATCGCGGATCTACAAGGACGTATCGAACGGCATTCCGACAGCGGGCATCGAATACTGGCTACCGCTCTTCTTCGAAGAAACGGCAAGTCTTTTCGACTACCTGCCCGAAACGACGATTCTTTGTCTGCACGGCGACGTGCCAGCCGCGATTCGCGCCTTCTGGCGCGAGGCGCAGTCACGCTACGACATGCTCGCCGGCGACCGTAGCCACCCGCTCCTGCCGCCGGCCATTCTCTTCCTCGCCGAGGAGCCCTTCTTCGTTGCCGCCAGGTCGTATGCCAGGATAACCCTCGCTGCCGGCGATGACGGTCCCGCGCAACGCCTGCCGCCGCTGGCCGTAGACCGCCGCGCTCAAGACCCGCTGCACCGTCTGAAAACATTTCTCGATGATTTCCAGGGCGAGGTGCTGCTCCTCGCTGAAACCGCCGGGCGGCGCGAAACGCTGACGGAACTGTTAGCCGAATACGGGGTAAAACCCGCGGCCGGCACCAGTTTTGCCGACTTCCTGAGCGCCGGCAGCAAGCTCGCGCTGGCCGTGGCGCCGCTGCACGACGGCTTCCTGCTCGATCGCTTGGCGATCATCACCGAAGCGGAACTGTACGCTGACAGCCCCTCGCGTCGCGCTCGCCACGCCGCCCAGCGCAAGGCGTCGGTCGACAACTGGCTGCGCGATCTCACCGAACTGAAAGTCGGTTCGCCGGTGGTCCATGAGCAGCACGGCATCGCCCGTTATCAGGGGCTGGTCCACCTTGATCTCGGTGAAGGCGAGATGGAATTCCTCGAACTGCACTACGCCGGCAACGCCAAGCTGTACGTCCCCGTGTCGCAGCTGCATGTCATCTCGCGTTACTCGGGTGCCGACCCGGACGCGGCGCCCTTGCATACGCTCGGCTCGCCACAATGGGAAAAGGCCAAGCGTCGTGCTGCCCTGCAGGCTCGCGACACCGCCGCCGAACTGCTTGCCCTGTACGCCCTGCGCGCGGCACGCCAGGGTCACGCCTGCGAGTTCAAGGCCCACGATCACGACGCATTCGCCGACGGCTTCGGTTTCGAAGAAACCGCGGACCAGGCGGCGGCCATCAGCGCGGTGGTCGAGGACATGAAATCCGGGCGCCCGATGGACCGCTTGGTATGTGGTGACGTCGGCTTCGGCAAGACCGAAGTCGCCTTGCGCGCCGTCTTTTGCGCCGTTGCCGGTGGCCGACAAGCGGCGGTTCTCTGCCCCACCACCCTGCTCTGCGAACAGCATTTCCAGACCTTCAACGACCGCTTTGCCGACTGGCCGGTAAAGATTGCCGAGTTGTCCCGCTTCAAGACCGCCGGCGAGGTCAGCGCGGCGCTCAAGGAACTGGCCGAAGGCCGACTGGACATCGTCATCGGAACCCACCGACTGTTGCAGAAAGACGTCACTTTCAGCCGTCTCGGTCTGGTGGTGATCGACGAGGAACACCGCTTCGGCGTCCGTCAGAAGGAAGCGCTGAAGGCACTGCGCGCCGAGGTCGACGTGCTCACCCTGACCGCGACGCCAATCCCGCGCACTCTTGCGATGTCGCTCGAAGGCCTGCGCGACTTCTCGATTATCGCCACCGCGCCGCAAAAACGACTGGCGATCAAGACCTTCGTCACTCGCTTCTCCGACGGCATCATTCGCGAAGCCTTGCTGCGCGAATTCAAACGTGGCGGTCAGGTCTACTTCCTGCACAACGAAGTCAACACCATCGACAACATGCGCGACAAGCTCGCCAAGCTGTTGCCGGAAGCGCGCATCGTCGTCGGCCACGGCCAGATGAAGGAACGCGATCTGGAACGCGTGATGCGCGACTTTACCCAACAACGAGCCAACGTCCTGCTGTGCACGACGATCATCGAAACCGGTATCGATAACCCGCACGCCAACACCATCGTCATCAACCGGGCCGAGAAATTCGGTCTGGCGCAACTGCACCAGCTGCGCGGCCGTGTCGGGCGGTCGCACCACCAGGCCTATGCCTACCTGTTGACACACGATGAGACGGCCCTCAACAAACAGGCCAGGCAGCGTCTGGAAGCGATTCAGATGATGGACGAACTGGGCGCCGGTTTCTACCTCGCCATGCACGACATGGAAATCCGCGGTGCCGGCGAAGTCCTCGGCGACAGTCAGTCGGGAGAAATGCAGGAAGTCGGTTTCAACATGTTCAGCGAGATGCTCAATCGCGCCGTTGCCGCTCTCAAGCAAGGTCAGGAGCCGGACCTGAGCCAGCCTCTGGCTATCGCCACCGAGATCAACCTGCACACGCCTGCCCTGCTCCCCAATGACTACGCACCCGACGTGCACGAGAGGCTGGCTCTCTACAAGCGCCTGGCCAACTGCACAGCCGGCGACCAGCTCGCCGACCTGCAGGAAGAACTGATCGACCGCTTTGGCGACCTACCGCCGCAAGCGCGTGCCCTGCTCGACAGCCACCGGCTGCGCCTGCTCTGCAAACCGCTCGGGATCAACAAGCTCGATGCCACCTCGGAACAGATCCTGGTGCAGTTCGACGCCAATCCACCGATCGAGCCGCTGCGGGTCATCAACCTGATTCAGAAGGACCGCAACTACCGGCTGGCCGGACAGGATAAACTGGTCCTCAAACGCCACTGCGCAACGCTTGCTGACCGCGTTGCAGCGGTGCGAGATCTGATTCATCAACTAAGCAGCCTGCCAAAACCATGACTACTTTAGACATCGACAACGTCAACGTCAGCGCCTTCGACGCCATGCCCTCGCCCGAGGAGATCCTCGCCAGCCTGCCGCTTTCGTCGACCGCCACCCGGCTGGTGATGCACGGCCGCGAGGTCCTGCGCAATATCCTCGACCGCAGCGATCCTCGCCTGTTCATCGTCGTTGGCCCCTGCTCGATCCACGATCCGGTAGCCGCGCTCGACTATGCGCGTCGTCTGAAAGCACTCGCCGACGAGGTCAGCGAGACGCTGTACCTGGTGATGCGCGTTTACTTCGAGAAGCCCCGCACGACCACCGGCTGGAAGGGCTACATCAATGACCCCGACATGGATGATTCCTTTCGCGTCGACCAGGGAATGCGCAAGGCGCGCGAATTCCTGCTGCAGATCGCCGAAATCGGCCTGCCCGCCGGCACCGAAGCGCTCGACCCGATCTCACCGCAATATCTGGGCGATCTGATCTCGTGGACGGCCATCGGCGCCCGCACCACCGAGTCGCAAACGCACCGGGAAATATCGTCCGGCCTGTCCACCCCGGTCGGCTTCAAGAACGGCACCAACGGCGACGTCAGCATTGCCATCAACGCCATCCTGTCAGCATCCCGACCGCACAGTTTCCTCGGTATCAACGGCCAGGGACGGACGTCGATCGTTCGTACGCGCGGTAACCGCTACGGGCACCTCGTCCTGCGTGGCGGCGACGGCCGACCGAACTACGACACGGTCAGCGTGCAGATGGCCGAGCAAGCCTTGAGCAAGGCGGGCTTGTCGACCAACATTGTGGTCGACTGCTCGCACGCCAACAGCTACAAGAAGCCCGAGTTGCAGCCGCTGGTGATGGCTGATGCGGTCAATCAGGTGCGCCTTGGCAACCAGTCGTTGGTCGGCATGATGGTCGAGTCGAACCTCGTCGCCGGCAACCAACCGATCCCCGAAGACCTCTCACAGCTGAAGTACGGCTGCTCGGTCACCGACGCCTGTGTCGACTGGGAGAGCACCGAAAAGATGATTCTCGACGCCGCGCGACTGCTGCGCGAGGTTCTGCCAACGCGAAGCCGCTGATATCGCCGGGCGTGCCGGCCTAGGCTGACGCGACGCCAGATTCCTCGTTCGCGGAGGCAAACTGGCGTTCGAAGTCCTGGGTCGCTTGCTTCACGGAAACGTAGAAGTCCGTCCCGCCGATTTCCTCGGACAGCCCGACCTTGGCAAGCTCCTCGCGGAAAGGCCGCGGCGCATCGGCGATCTTGACGTCAACGCCCCTGGCGATCAGTTCCCGATGCAACTCGACAAAGCGCTGCGCCGCCGTAACGTCCATGTCGTGGATCGCCTGGGCATCAATCACCAGCCACTTGACTGGCGGCTGCGCCTCGTCGACCAGCGTCCGCACGCGGTTCACGACGTGCCTGGCGTTGGCAAAGATCAGCGGCGCGTAGAGCCGATAGACCAGCAGGCCGGGAACGCTCTCGGCTTCTTCATCCTCCAGGCAATCGTGAAACTTGCCGTCGCTGCGCAAGCGGCGAAGCACCGCGTCATCGGGACGCGAAACCTCGACCAGCACCGCGGTCAGAGACAACAGCAGGCCGAGAATGATGCCAGGCACGACCCCGGCCAGCAGGATTGCAGCGGTCACGCCCAGGGCAATGCCGGCCTCGACCCGGTCGATCTTGTACAAGCCCTTCAGGGATGCCACCTCCAGCATGCCGATGGCGGTGACGATCAGGATCGCACCGAGGGCCACTTTCGGCAGCAGCGCGACCAGGCCGGTGAGGAAGAACAGGAACAGCAGCAGACCCAGGGCGAGAATCAGTTGGGCAACCTGCGTCATGCCCCCGGACGAATCGACGATCGAGGTGCGCGACTGGCTGGCCGAAACGGGAAAGCCCTGCCAAAGCCCGGCCAGTATGTTCGCCGAACCCAGGGCGACCAGCTCGCGATTCGGGCGCACTTCGTAGCCATTCTTCTCGGCAAAGGTCTGCGCCAGAAGAATGCCGTCGGAAAACGCCAGGAAGGCGATGGCCACGGCGGCCGGGGCAAGTGCCGCGAGATCTGCCCATTTGAACGACGGAATCGCCAGATGCGGAATTCCCGAGGGCACCTCACCGACCAGGGCGATGCCGTAGCTGCCCAGGTCGAGAACGAAAGTGGCAGCGATCGCCACGGCACAGACCGCCAGCGCGCCCGGCACGCGTGGCAACCAGCGCGCCAGGGCAACCAGCAGGGCCACCAGCAGCACACCGAAGGAGAAAGTTGCCAGATGGGTCTCGGACAACTTCTCGAACACCGTATAGACGATCTGGAAGAATTCCTCCCCCTCGGTCTTGATCCCGAACATCTTGCCGAGCTGCGTGGCGATGAGGACCAGCGAAGCGCCGTTTAGGTAGCCGATCAGCACCGGCCGGGACAGCAGATCGGCAATGACGCCCAGCTTCAGTCGCGCGGCGAGCAGCAGCACGACCCCCGACAGGAGACTGAGCACCGCCGCCAGGACGACGATGCGCGCCGGATCGCCACCCGAAAGTGGCAGGATCGCCGAACCGGCCAGCAGGCCGATCGCCGCATCGGGTCCGGCGATGACGTGACGTGAACTGGAGAACAGTGCGTAGCCAATCGCCGCTGCCAGCGCCGCGTACAAGCCGGTAATTGCCGGCAGGTGTACCAACTCGGCATAGGCAATCACCGACGGAATCGAAACGATGCACGCCGAAAGCCCGGCAATCGAATCCTTGCCCAGCCAGGCCAGTCGGTACTCTCGTAGCGTCGTGAGCAGCGGCAAGCCGGAGTGCAGGTACCTGAGCAAGACGGCAGGGTTCATGGTTGAGCCTCCGGATAAAAGGGTGCAGAGCGGGAATATACCCTGATTGGTTCGCGTTCCGGCAAATGCCCTGCGACCCAACAGAGGTCATGGCAAACCGCTGCTGACCGCAACGCGGGAAGGCTGAAGCCGGCCGCGGTCACCAGGGCGGCGCGAAAGTCATCTTGCCCAGGCGCTGCGAACGACCACCTGGCGAGCGCGCTCGACCGACAATTTGTGGCGGCGCGCGCGGCCCCGAACCCTCAGGCGGTAAGCTCACGCTTGATCGACGCGCGCGATGACGACCGCGAAAGGTGATGCCGTCACGGCGACCACTGCGCCCACGGCGTTCCCTGCTGCCGGAAGGCTTCCAGCAGCGTGCCGAGTTCGGGCAACAGCAGGTCGCTCTGTGCCGCCAACCAGCCGTGGACGACGTCCGCTTTCGTACCCGGCAACGCCTCGCGCGTCAGTTGCATGGCGACCGCCAGATCGTTCTGGCTACCGAGCAATTCCTGCAGTGCAGTTACCGACTGCTGGTAGTCCTGCAGCACCGCAGGGCTAAAGATCGGCGAGAAAAATTCCAGCGCGTAGCGCAACTGCTTGAACGCCAGGCGCAAACGGTGACGCGCCTCGTAGTCGGGGCCCAGCGCATGTTCGGCGCGCTGGCTGACCCGCTTCGCCGTCTTGTTCAGCCAGCCGGGAACAGCAGTGCCGAGCCGGCCGTCCCCGGCTTCCGGCAGGGCCAGAAGGGCGCCGGTGAAATCGAGCAACAGGCGCGAATAGTCTGCCGACTTGAAAACGCTTCTGGCAGCCTTGCGGCTACTTGCGCGCCGCCTGCCAGCGTAGCGGACGAGCTGAGCAAGCTCGACACTGTCCGGAAAAGCCGCGCCAAGTATCGGTGCGGTACTCTCCAGAAAGACATCCCAGTTGCGTGCCTCACCCAGCTGTTTCGCCAACCCTTGCCAGAGCGGATCAAAGCGCGCAACAAAGGGCGCGGGAAGCTGTCGTTCCCAGACACGAATCGCCGACCGCAGGCGGCGGATGGCGACCCGTGCCTGATGCACGAATTCCGGCGCGTCGCTCTCGCAAACCCCTTGCTCGTTGCACTGCAGATGATTGAGGCAGGACAGGGCGACCAGGCGAAAGGCGTTGATGGTCGACAAGCCGGCCCAGATCGGTACGGGCAGCGCCTTGACCGCCGTTATCGGTGCAGCGGCCAACAGCCGATAGGCGCGACCGGACTTGCTGATGGCCTCGGGATGCAGCGGCAGCGATGTCTGCAACGCGCTTGCCAGTTCGAACAAGTCGCTGACCGCGCCGGCCAGAAGTTCCAGTTCGACTTCGCAAATCGTGGCGCGCCGCCCTCCTGCGTCAATCCAGCCACGGTCGAGCGCCACTTCGATACGCACACCGGGCCGCGGTTCCAGCAACCAGGCGATGCGCCGGAAGCGGGTGATGAACAGGGGTTGCAGCTGATCACGAAGTGCTTCGAGCAAATCGCGGAGAATGCTGTCGTCAACCTGCGAGAAGTCGAACTCTCCGGGCAAGCCAGGAGCCTCCCACTCCTTACGTTGCGCCAGTCCGCCGCTGAGCGGGACAGAAGTCTTGACGCCGAACAGCCATTCGCGACCCTTCCGGCGGTAGCGCACGACCACCTTTTCGTCGCGCAGGCGTCCATCCGGCGTGTCGTAGTAGGTATTGATCAGGAGTTGCCGCTGTGGCTCGATGCCGCACAACAACCCATGCTTGAGCAAGCGACTTGCGGTACTCGCCGACAGGGACAACTTGATTTCGGTTTCAGTGGACATGGCTAACCTTCGTGCGGGGCGAGCGTGCATTCCCCGGGGTCATGTTGTACCTTCCCTCGGTGTCAACCGGTCATCGTGCGTCTCAGGCGAGCACTCCAGCGGATAGGACCGTGGCGTAGATTAGCACAGGAAAATGCCGTTTCTCGCCGCGGGTGACTGGAAGGGCACAGCCAGGAGAGCGCTCACCAGCGCCGCTGGTCATCGCCCGGTGTCGAACAAGCGACGGCCGAGTTATCAATCGACACTCGGCGCAGCCAGTGCGCCAGACACGCCCGGTCGCCGCGGTGACCGATGAGCCACAGAAGCATATCTGCCGGCGATGGTTTACCATCGACGTCAACGCCGCTTTCGCGCCTTCCGGATAACCCGTTGCACCACAGGCGACAGCCGATGCCAACAAGCCCCCCCGATCTCGAACACATCACGGCCCAGACGCTGATGCATTACGACCAGCGTGCCGAAGACTTCCGTGAGGGTACCCGCCACCACGATGTGAGTCAGAATATTGCCGTGCTGTTGCGCCACATCCAGGGCCAGCCGCCATTCACGATTCTCGATTTTGGCTGCGGCCCGGGCCGAGATCTGCGGACTTTTTCCGGGCTCGGCCATCGTGCCATCGGACTGGACGGTGCCCCAGGCTTCGTCGACATGGCTCGTATCGACAGCGGTTGTACCGTCTGGCAGCAGGACTTTCTCAAGCTCGACCTGCCCAGCGGACATTTCGACGGCATCTTCGCCAACGCCTCGCTGTTCCATATTCCAGGCGAGGAATTACCGCGCGTCCTGCGGCAACTGCACGCGACCCTCAAGCCTGACGGCGTGTTGTTCTGCTCGAACCCGCACGGCAACAACCAGGAAGGCTGGGTTGGCGGACGCTACGCCAGCTACCACGACCTCGCCACCTGGCGTAGCCGGATGTCGGACGCCGGCTATCGGGAGATCGAGCACTACTATCGTCCGGCCGGCTTGCCGTGTGCGCAGCAGCCATGGCTGGCCAGTGTCTGGCGCCGGGCAGCACAATGAAGCACGCTGGCACCCAGCACCGCACAAAGCCGGATAAGCTGCCCTATTTTCACCGCACATCGCCCGATGACCATGCCCGATAGACGCTTCTCGAAACGCAGCTTCGGCGCCAAGGCCGGACCTCGAATCGCCGACGCGATTCTCGACTACGTCGGCCAGACGCCGTTCACCACCGAGCTCGCCAGGGAGCGACCGCAAGCGCGCGCCAGGGAAATTGCCGCGGCGGCAGCCAGACACGCTGCCGTGACGACCGGCGGCCTCAGCCTGCCCCCCGGGCCACTCGGTTGGCTGACGCTTCTGCCCGAACTGCGCTCCTTGTGGAAACTGCAGACGCAGATGGTCGCCGACATCGCCGGCTGCTACGGGAAAACGCAGGAACTGGGCCGCGAGAAGATGATCTACTGTCTCTTCCGACATACCGACCCACAAGCCGTCAAGGATCTGGTGGCCCAGGTCGGCAGACGTTTCGTCGTTCAGCGCGCATCACGTCCACAAGTCCAGGCCATCGTACTGAAAATCGGCATGCATATCGCGCAACGAGTGATCGGCAAGGGAATCGCGCGCTGGATCCCGGTGTTCGGCGCCGTAGGCGCCGGCGCCTACGCTTACTACGACACCTCGCAAGTGGCCGAGACGGCCATCGAGTTCTTCGCCGGCGTCATCGACGTGCAAGAAGACGGCGCCGCAGCGACGATTGATCCCGACCAGGAGGCAAGCGAAACCCTGGACCAATCACGCTCACGGCATAGCCAGTAGCCCCACGTGCCAGCGATCCTTGTTGACGCGGCCTGCAGACAGCGCTCGCCGATGCCGGGGTGCTGCACGGCAGAAGAGGGAAGTAGGCCAACGGGCTGCTAGAATGCACCCAGTTTTGGAGAGGGGCGAACGGCATGGTGAAGGCGACCAGCAACCATCTTGAGAAAAGCGCAAGCCCACGGACGGTTGTTGTCGTCACGCTGCTGTTGATCGGAGCACTGTGGACGGCGATCGGCGTCTGGGCCGTTTCGGCTCGGCATGAGCGCATCGCCACGACGGGCCAGGCCTTGCAGCGCATGAACCATGCCGTCGACGATCAGACACGACGACAATTCCGCTTGGCCGACGTCTTCCTTACCGCCAGCGAGCACTGGCTGGAGGGGAACCCACGCCGGGACCCGCGCACCGACCCCGCGTTCCGGAAGCTGATCGAGAGTTTTCGGGCCAGAACAGGCGAAACCATTGCCATCCGCCTGATCGCCCCAGATGGCGGCATGTTCGACATCGGCGGCAAGAGAGCCAAGCCACTGGCGAACGTCGCTGACAGCGACTTTTTCAAGGGGGCGCTGCCGGGCGAGAATCCGTTCATCGGAACCCCCTCTCCCAGCCAGCCGGACGGCCATGCCGAATTGCCGGTCGCCCTCCGGCTGCAAAAGCCGGTCGGCGACTGGTCGATGCTGGTCGCCGTGATCGACCTGACCAAGTTGGGCGCAGTGTACGAGAAGCAACTCCGCAAGCCGGGGGGAACCATCACTCTCCTCCGACACGACGGCACCGTCCTGGCCAGAGCACCCACTGCCGACCAGCTGCTCGGTCAGCCCTTTACCGGCGGCCCCCTTCCCGGCACGGCACAAGCGCCGCAAGCAAGCAATGTGGTGGTGGTCGAGAAAAAGGCAGGCAGCCACCCGAAACAAATCACCAGCTATTCCTCGATGCCGGATTTCCCTTTGCTGGTAATAGTTTCCGCCGACTACGACGAGGCACTTGGGCCGTGGCAAGAGCAGACACTGTGGGTGATCCTGCTGGCCCTCGGCGTGACCGTACCGATGGCCATTGTTGCCTATCGCTCCTTGCTTCTGCTGCAGGCGCTGGCGACTCGGGATGAGCAACTGCATCATCTGGCCACCACCGACCGGCTGACGGGCGCCAGCAGCCGGCAACACTTCGTCGAAACACTCGAGAAACTCCTGCGACACTCAAATCGCGAACGGTCTACGCTGACCATCCTCGTCTTCGCCATCGATTTCTTCAAACGAATCAACGACGGCTATGGCCACGCCGTTGGCGACCAAGTGCTGATCCAGTTCGCCGCAGTGGCCAAGGAGTGTTTGCGCGGGGTGGATCTGCTGGGCAGGCTCAGCGGTGGGGAGTTTGCCATTTTGCTGCCCGATACCGATGCCGCCAGCTCGGTCCTGGTGGCCGAACGAATCCGCCAGGCGATCGCCGATATCTCGATCCCGACCGAGAACGGCACCGTTCATTTCACCACCAGTGTCGGCGCAAGCCAGGTCAGTGCCACCGACCAGTCCTTTGACGACGTTCTGAAACGTGCCGCCGAGGGACTTTATGGTGCCAAAGCGGGAGGACACGATCACCTGGTGGTGATCTGACTCCCCCGGAAACCGAAGCAGCGGAAACAGCGCCCGAGAGCTACCGGCCCTTCCATTCCGCCTTGCGCTTGCCGATGAAGGCGTCGATACCCTCGGCTGCATCGTCGGTCATCATGTTGCAGGCCATCACTTCCGACGCGTACTGGTAAGCGCCTTCGAGCCCCATTTCCAGCTGCTTGTAGAACATCTGCTTGCCCATGCCGATGGCCACCGACGACTTGGCAATGATCGAGCGGGCAAGTTGGTCGATCTCGGCGTCGAGCGCGTCGCCGGCCACGACGCGATTGACCAGACCTTGCTGCAGCGCCGTCGGCGCGTCGATGAAATCGCCGGTGAGCAACATCTCCAGCGCCTGCTTGCGACCGAGGTTGCGCGACAGCCCGACACCCGGTGTCGCGCAGAACAGGCCGACGTTGATCCCCGAGGTGGCGAAACGCGCCGTGTCGGCGGCAACGGCGAGGTCGCACATTGACACCAACTGGCAACCGGCTGCCGTGGCGATGCCGTGCACACGCGCGATCACCGGCTGCGGCATCTGCGTCAGCGCCATCATCATCTTGCCACAGCGCTTGAACAGGTCCTGCATGAAACCCTTGTTGTGGTTGGCACGCATTTCCTTGAGGTCATGACCGGCACAGAAGGCTTTGCCGGCACCAGCGATGACCACCACCCGGACCGCTGCGTCAGAGGCGATGGCGTCGAGCTCCCGGTGCAGGGCGGCGATCATCGCCTGCGACAGCGAGTTGAACTGGTGGGCACGATTCAGGGTCAGCGTGGCGATGCCATCGCCATCAGTGCGTATGACGTAGGGGTCGTCTGGGTTGGGCGTCTGGATGCTCATTGTTCTCTCCTTGGTAGTTCGTTTCCTGCTCTCGCCGGTCCTCGGGTGTCAGCGGTTTTCGCCGCTCCCCGCCCGGCAGCTTTTCAGCGTGCCACGTTTTTCGAGCTCACTCAACCAGCCAGCCAGCTGCCGCCCGAGTTCTTCGCTGGCCAAAACCAGCGCGCGAACGCCACCGCGCGCGTCGGCGCCTTCCGCCGGCTGCTCGATGAAAATTCGGCGCTCGGCAACAACCCGGTGCCTGGCGTCGAGCACGCTGGCCGCTCCCTGCAGAATGCCGCGGCTCGCCTGCGGCGTATCGAAGACCTGCGAGAACTCCTCCAGGTCCAGACGGAGCAGGCAATTGACCGCGACCTGCTCACGAGGACCGACGAAACCCAGTTGCTGCCGCAAGCGCTGCGCCAGCAACAGCCCCGGCGCTGCCGCCCAGCGACTTCCCGCGTAGCCACGCAGTTTGAGCGGATCTTCGTAAAGCAGGCGATACTCCATGCTGGGCGAGTCGATCCACACCGGCGCCCGAACCTCGAGGGCGAGATTCGCCCAGTTGCCGCCGTCGACCAGGTGCTGAAGCGGCAGTCCGAAGTCGTAAACCTCTGCCTTCGATACGTTTCGTACGCCACCCGCGCAGGCGGCAAGCGAGCAAGCCACAAACAACATCAACAGTCTTTTCATCGCGATTCCTCCCGGCGTGGCGGCGCGGTGAAGCCCGCCTCGCCGGGGCCAGGGGCAGGCTTCGGCGAGCCGAAAACGAAGCTCTGCGGCGACTCTTCAAGCATCTGCAGCACCCGGTTCAGCTGACGCGAGTTGGCCGACAACTCGCTGCCAAGCGCGTTGAGGCGTGGCGCCAGAGCACCGATTCCCCCGGGCGACGAATCGCCGAGCAACCGATCCACTTTTTCGCTGACCGCCTGCAGGCGCACCATCAGACGGCGAGCTTCGACCAGAAGTGGCTTCGCTTCGCCCGCTGCCTGCTCGGCACGGGCCAGTGTGGATTCCAGCAAACGGAGGTTTTCCGGCGCCAACACCTGCCGAAACTGCCCGATGGCTTGGTTGGCGTTGCCGGTGGTCGCTTCGAGGTTGACCAGAATTTTCGCAAAATGCTGCAGGTTGTCGCCGTTGAGCAGCTTGTTGGCGTTGACCAGGAACTCCTTCGCCTCACGCAAGGTGGCGCCGCCCGCGTCCGACAACTCCTCGATCAGCGAGGGCTGCATCCTGATGCGGGAAGCGGCACCGTTGTCGCCACGCAGAGGCGCCGGATCGACGCCGTTTTCCTCGAGCAGGACATGGGCGATACCGGTAACGCCCTGATAGCCCATCTTGGCGGTCGTGCCGTGGGTTACCGGTACCGAGTCATTGACGGAAATGCGAATCAGGATGTTGCGCAGGTCCTCCGGGTCCAGTTCAATCGCCTCTACCTTACCCACCCGGATGCCACGATAACGCACCTGCCCCTGCAGGCTGAGGCCGGTGACGTTCTGCCGCGTCACCACCGTGTACTCCCGGGTCAGTTCGTGTTGCCCCCCGAACCACCATGCCGAGAGAATGGCCGCCACGCCGAGCAGCAGGGTAAACAGGCCGGCCATCAGGGCATGCGAACGGTTCTCCATGGCTAGTTCGCCTCCTGTCGGAGCAGTGCCGCAGCGCGCTCCGAGCCAAAAAAACTGCGAATGAACGGATGATCGACAGCCAGCACTTCCGCGGCCGTCCCGCACGCCACCAGTTTCTGATCGGCGAGCACCGCCAGCCGTGTCGCCAGACCCGCCAGCGTATCGAGATCGTGCGTCACCATGACGACGGTAAAAGCGAGTTCCTTCTGCAGCCCCTTGATCAGCTTGACAAAGTTCTCGCCAAGGTCGGGATCGAGACCGGCCGTCGGCTCGTCCAGGACCAGGAGTTCAGGCTCCAGCGACAGTGCACGTGCCAGCGCCACCCGTTTGACCATGCCACCGGACAATGCGGCGGGCATCAAGCTGCCGTGACGCGGTTCGAGTTCGACCATGCCGAGTTTGAGAAATACCAGATCACGGATCATCGCCTCGTCGAGAGAGTGCAGTTCCCGCAGCGGGAACGCGATATTGTCGAAAACCGAAAGCGCGGAGAACAGCGCCCCCTGCTGAAAGAGCATCCCGAAGCGGCGGCGAACCGCCCGACCTCGCCCTGCATCGGCGTCGAGCAGCACCTGCCCGAAAAGTTTGATCGTCCCCGCGCTCGGCGCCAACAGGCCGACGATCTCGCGCAACAGAGTGGTCTTGCCACTACCCGAGCCACCGACCAGACCGAGCACCTGCCCCGCGTTGATGTCGAGATCGATGTCGCGATGAATCACCACATCGTCGAACCGCGTGCACAAGCCGCGAATCTCGATCGCCGGCACCGCTGACCGCACAACCCCTGGCGGCACGCTCACAGCGGGATCCCGATATTTCGGGTCAGAATCGCGGCAACGGCATCGACCAGAATGGCCACCGTAATCGAGGTTACCACCGAAGTCGTCGTCTGCGACGACAGGCTTTCCGTATTCGGCTTGACCCGGAGACCGAAGTGGCAGGCGATCAGCGCAATCAGGAAACCGAAGACCAGCCCCTTGCTCATGCCGATCCATAGATTGCTCACCGGCACCACCTTGGGCAAGGTATCGATAAAGAAACCGTAGGACAAATCCATCTGCAGGTTGGCCGAAACCATACCCCCGATGATCCCTGCCGCCGAGCACCAGACAACGAGCAGGGGCATGGCCACGGCAAGGGCAATGACCTTGGGCAAGACCAGCCGCTGGCTTCGCGAAACGCCCATTGTTGCCAGCGCGTCGATCTCCTCGGTAACGCGCATGACGCCGATCTGGGCGGTCATCGCCGAACCGGAGCGGCCGGCGACCAGAACTGCGACCAGGACCGGCCCCAGTTCACGCACGATACTGATGCCCAGCAGGTTGACGATGAAGACGTCGGCACCAAAGGTCGCCAACTGTAGAGCCGACAGATAGGAGAGGACGACGCCGATCAGAAAGCCGATCAGAGCCGTCACCGGCAACGCCTGGGCACCACTCTTGTAGAGGTTGGCTGAAAACTCACGCCAGGGAATATCGCCTGGATGCCTGCAAAGATGCGCCACATCGAGAATCATCTGACCAATCAGAGCGACAATGCCCACCAGATTGCTCGCCGCTGCCAGGACCAGACGACCGATGGCCAGCAGACCGGCCAGACCTTCCTTCGACCTGACCGACTCGTGGTCAACGGGTGCCGCCTCGAGACGCTCGATCAGCAACCGGTGCCGCGGAGAAATCGCCAACGATGCCGGCCAGCGCCGTCCCCAGGCGTGCCAGAGCAGGATCCCGCCGGCGCTATCCAGGCGCGCAATGGCGCGCAGATCCCAAGCCGGATTTCCCCCCGCCAGATCGCGCAGATCACGCCCGAACGTGGCCACCGGCTGCGGCATGGTTGCCAGCGTCCAGTCACCAGAAAGCACCAGCTGCACAACGCCCGCCCGGTTTACCGTTTCCAGCTTGGCCAGGCTCATCGCGACCTCACTGCAGCGTCGCCTCGACCGGCGCCGAGCCAATCTGTACCGCGATGCCCACTTGACGCCACTGCAGTGCCTCCTCCCGCAAGGCGGCCGCAGCCATCAGATTGGCAGCCAGCCAGGCCGCAGGCACTTCGAGCCTGAAGCCGGCTGGCGACTCCTTGAGCAACCACCCCGGCAAGGGATCGTCGTCGTGCGAATGATGATGAAGGACAGCCAGGCGCAGGCATAAAATCAGCCGCCAGTTCGGATCGCCGGCCGGTATCGTGGCCAGTTTGTCCAGCCTGCCGCGCTGGCCGAGGATCAGCAACGCCAGACGGGACTGGTCGCGCTTCGAAAAACCCGGCATGTCAGCGTTGCCCACGAGATACGCGCCATGCTTGTGAAAACTGCCACGGGCGACCGAAACGCCAATTTCGTGCAAGGACACCGCCCAGCGCAGGAAGTGAACGTCGTTCTCGTGCTCCGCCGAATCGAGCGTGATCAGCTGTCCGAGAAGCGTGATTGCGGTGCGAGCGACACGCCGGACCTGCGCCTCGGCAACCTGATAACGACGCATGAACTGGGTTACCGTCTCGTCGCGCGTGTCGTGACGCTCGAAACGCCCGAGCAGATCGTGGAGGACACCGAGCGGCAAGGCACCGTCAGAGTAAGTCATGTGCTGGAGGTGGAGTTCCGAGAAGACCGCCGACATGATCGCGATGGCACCGGGAAGGATCGGCAAGCGCTCGCTGTTCACGCCCTTTAACTTGAGCGCTTCCGCCGATCCGGCGCCGATCAACATCTGGCGCAACCTGGCCAGCCCAGCGCGACTGATACCGCTACGCCGGTCGGGATTAAGGTGGTTCATTTCGAGCAAGCCGGCGATTTCCTGCGCCGACCCGGAAGAACCGACCGCCTCTTGCCAGCCGCAGCGCTGATACTCCGCGACAAGCCCCTCGATCTCTCGAGCCGCCGACACCTCGGCTGCATGGAAACACTCCTCATCCACCCGGCCCTCCGGGAAGAAACGCTGCCGATAGCTGATTCCACCCATGAACAGCGACTCCATGAGCAGCGGTTCGGTGCCGTCGCCGACGATCAGCTCCGTCGAACCACCGCCGACATCCACCACCAGGCGCCGATGATCGGCGACGGGCAGAGCGTTCGCCGCGCCGATGAAGATCAGGCGGGCCTCCTCGCGACCACCAATGATCTCGATCGGAAAGCCCAGCGCAGCCTCGGCCTGCGGCAAAACGACATCTGCGTTCCTCGCCACCCGCATCGCGTCGGTGGTCACCGCCCGCACCGTTTCCGGTTCGAAACCGCGCAGCCGTTGGCCAAGACGCTGCAGGGCCTCGATCGCACGTTGCTGCGAGGCAGCATCCAGCATCTTCTCCCGGGTCAGGCCCGAACCCAGCCGGACCGGCTCTTTCAGCGTATCGAGCGGATGGATCTGGTCACCGACGATCCGCCCGATCTGCAGGCGAAAGCTGTGGGAACCCAGGTCGACACCGGCTATCAGTTCGTAACTCATGCCCGTTCTTTTCTGGCCGCCCGGCGAATGTTATTGGCAGGATGACCATCTTACCACCGCCGGCATGCACTGCTGGCATGCCGGTCACACATGCCGGTTACCTAGCCAGATCAGTTCGATCACGGTCGCTTTCTTCAGAAAATGACCCGCCAATCGACCGAGGGCGGACCGATGGTTGTAATATGTTTGCCGTCTCCTGCATGCTTGCCTGACACCTCAAATCTCACGGAAGGAACCCATGAACACAGCAGCCACGACCACCGAGACCCCTGCCCCCAAGGCTGCCGCCGGCTTCCCGTCGGACTACTTTCAAAATCGTGAGATGGGTCTGCTGGCGTTCAATCGGCGCGTGCTCTGGCAGGCCAAAAACCCCAAGGCACCCCTGCTCGAGCGCTTGCGCTTTCTGTGCATCGTCAGCAGCAACCTCGACGAGTTCTTCGAAATCCGCGTTGCCGGCGTCAAGGAACAGCTCAAGCTCGGGTCGGTGGCGATCACCACCGACGGCAAGACCGCTCGTGAAGTCTACCGCCTGGTCTGCGACGAAACGCATGCTCTGGTCAGGGAACAGTACGCGCTACTGAATGACGAGATCCTGCCCCTGCTCGCCAAGGAAGGGATTCGCTTCCTCAAGCGCGGCGACTGGAGTGCCGCACAGCGCGAATGGATCAGCGCTTTCTTTTTCCGCGAAGTGATGCCGGTGCTTACCCCGATCGGCCTCGATCCCTCGCACCCCTTCCCGCGCGTGCTCAACAAGAGCCTCAACTTCGCCGTCGAACTCGAAGGCCGCGACGCCTTCGGCCGCAGCTCGGATGCGGCGATCGTGCAGGCACCGCGTGTCCTGCCACGGGTCATCCGCCTGCCGCGCGAACTGTGCGACAGCGAATACAGCTTCGTCTTCCTGTCGTCGATCCTGCATGAATTCGTCCATGAGCTGTTTGCTGGCATGAAGGTGCTCGGCTGCTACCAGTTCCGTGTCACGCGCAACAGCAACCTGTTCGTCGACGAGGAAGCGGTCAAGAACCTGCGCGCGAAGATCCAGGGCGAGCTGCCACAGCGACATTTTGGTGATGCCGTCCGCCTCGAAGTCGCCAACAACTGCTCGGAGGCGATGGCCGAATTTCTGCTCGGACAGTTCAACCTCAACGAGTGCGACCTCTTTCGCGTCGCCGGCCCGGTCAACCTGGTTCGCCTGATGCAGGTACCGGACTGGGTCACGCGCGACAACCTCAAGTTCCAGCCCTTCAAACCCGGCACACCGAAAGTACTGCAGAAGAGCAGCAACGTTTTCGAGGCCATCCGCGGCGGCGACGTCCTCCTGCACCATCCCTACCAGAGCTTCAACCCGGTGATCGAGTTGCTTGAACAGTCGGCAACCGACCCGAGGGTAGTGGCGATCAAGATGACCGTCTACCGTACCGGCACCGACTCGGTATTGATGGAATCGCTGTTGCGCGCGGCGCAGAACGGCAAGGAAGTCACGGTCGTCGTCGAGCTGATGGCCCGTTTTGACGAAGAAGCGAACATCGGCTGGGCAACCAAGCTGGAAGAGGTCGGCGCGCACGTCATCTACGGCGTCGTCGGCTACAAGACGCACGCCAAGATGCTGATGATCGTCCGCCGCGAGGAAGGCAAGGCCGGCGGCAGCATCCTGCGTCGCTATGTTCACCTGGGAACCGGCAACTATCACCCCAAGACTGCCCGCCTGTACTCCGATTTCGGCTTGCTCACCTGCAACGAAGATATCGGGGCCGACACCAACGAGGTCTTCAAGCAACTGACCGGCCTCGGTCGCGCACAGACCCTCAAGCACCTTTGGCAGGCACCCTTCACGCTGCAGCCGAATGTCGTTGCCGGGATTCGCGCGGAAGCCGAAGCGGCGCGCGCCGGCAAGAAATCTCGCATCATCGCCAAGATGAACTCGCTGCTCGAACCGGAAACCATCGCCGCGCTCTACGAAGCCTCGCAGGCCGGCGTCAAGATCGACCTGATCATCCGCGGTGTCTGCGGCTTGCGCGCCGGCGTCAAGGACCTTTCCGAAAACATCAATGTCTGGTCGATCATCGGTCGGCAACTCGAGCACCATCGGGTGTTCTATTTCTTTGCCGACGGTGAAGAGAAGGTCTACCTGTCGAGCGCAGACTGGATGGACCGCAATTTCTTCCGCCGCATCGAGCTGGCTTTTCCGATCCTCGACCGCAAGCTGAAGCGCCGGGTAATCGCCGAAGGACTGCAGATATACCTCACTGACAATACCCTGTCCTGGGAACTCGGGCCCGATGGCCACTACCACCAGCGGCGCGGGTCACGGACCAGCCCGCATTCGTCGCAAGGCGAGCTGATCGAACTGCTGAAGGACTGAGAAAGCTGCCGCGCAAGTCGTAAGCGCCGGCCGGGTAAGCCACCGTACCGGAGCAGCAAAGGGTGGGCCGTGGTTCGCTTGCCGGTGAGCCACGCTTGAAGCCGGACTGATCGCGGGAGAGAGTTGTGTCAGGCAGTGAGCTGCGGACGGGAAGCAAACGCTCCACGGGAAGTGGATGGCACTCGCTTCTGGCCATGGAGATCGGTCGTCCGGCGCAGGTCGGGGGCATCGGTGGCTGACCCTGCTGTCCCCGCCGCTTCCGCGCCGGCCCCTGCGCCCCTTTGGCACGCTTTACCGGTAGCCAGGGCACTGCATTCGCTGTCTGTTGTGGCCGGTGTCGGGCTGAGCCAGCAAGAGGCCGCGGCGCGCCTGGAGCGATACGGGCGCAACAGCCTGCCGCCGCCGAAGCGGCGTGGACCCTGGCTGCGCTTTGCCCTGCAGTTCCATAATCCCCTGATCTACGTCCTGCTGGTGGCCGGCATCGTCGCCTTCGCCCTGAAAGACTTCATCGATGCCGGAGTGATCGCCGGCGTCGTACTGATCAACGCAATCATTGGTTTCATCCAGGAAGGCAAGGCGGAGAAAGCACTGGAAGCGGTGAGCGCGATGCTCGCCAGCCGCGCCACGGTCGTGCGCGAGGGCGAGCGGCACGAGATCGATGCCGCCCTGCTGGTTCCTGGCGATCTCGTGCTGCTGGAATCCGGCGCACGCGTGCCGGCCGACCTGCGCCTGATTCGGGTGAAGAACCTGCGCATCAACGAGGCGGCCCTCACCGGCGAGTCGGTACCGTCGGAGAAGGGCAGCGAAGCGGTGGCCAGCACCGCGCCCATCGGCGATCGCTCCTGCCTGGCCTATTCCGGCACGGTGGTCAGCTTCGGCCAGGCGCAGGGCGTCGTCGTCGGCACCGGTCAGAGCACCGAAATCGGACGCATCGGGATGCTCGTCGGCGGCGTTCAGACGCTCGCCACACCGCTCACCCGCCGGCTCGATCAGTTTGCCCGCCAGATCACGCTGTTCATCCTGGCGCTCGGGCTGATCACTTTCCTGTACGGCCGTTTCGTGCACCAGATGGCGACGCTGGAGATTTTTCTCGCCGTCGTCGGCCTGGCTGTGGCGGCGATCCCCGAAGGCCTACCGGCCATCGTCACCATCGTGCTGGCCATCGGCACCCGCGTCATGGCGGGCAAGAACGCCATCGTCCGGCGGCTGCCAGCGGTCGAGACCCTCGGTTCGGTCACCATCATCTGCTCGGACAAGACCGGCACGCTGACCCGAAACGAGATGACCGCGGTGCAGGTCATGCTGCCTCCCCACACCCTGGAAGTGAGCGGCGCCGGTTATGCGCCGGAGGGCGGCTTTCACCGCCAAGGCGTTGCCGCCGACGCCGCATGCGACCACGCACTGCAGGGGCTCGCCCGCTGCGCTCTGCTGTGCAACGACGCCCGTCTCAAGCAGCATGCGGCGAGCGGCTGGCAACTGGTCGGCGATCCGACCGAAGGTGCGCTGCTGACCCTCGCCCGCAAGGCCGGGCTGGACCCCGCCCAGGCCGCCGCGGCACAGCCGCGCGTCGACGAGATACCGTTCGAGTCCGAACACCGCTTCATGGCCACCCTGCATCACGACCACGCGGGGCACGCCATGGTGCTGCTCAAAGGCGCGCCGGAGCGCGTACTCGACCTCTGCCTGCAGGATTCCGATGGCCATCCGCTCGACCGCGCCGCCTGGGAAGCACGTATGCACGACGCGGCCGGCGCCGGCCAGCGCGTGCTCGCACTGGCGCGCTGCGAAATGCCTGCCGGCACGACGGCACTGGCGATGGCTGACATCACGCCGCGCTTCACCTTGCTGGGCATGGTCGGCCTGATCGACCCACCACGGGATGAAGCGATTGCCGCCGTCGCCGAATGCCAGCGCGCCGGGCTGCGGGTGAAGATGATCACCGGCGACCACGCGATCACCGCCGCAGCCATCGGCCGACAACTGGGGCTGAACGCGGATCGGGCCTTGACCGGCGAGATGGTCGGCGCGCTCAACGACGACGAGCTCCGCCGCCGCGCCCTCGAAACCGACGTCATCGCCCGCGCCAGCCCGGAACACAAACTGCGCCTGGTCGCCGCGCTGCAGGCCCGCGGCGAGCTGGTGGCGATGACCGGCGACGGCGTCAACGATGCGCCAGCGCTGAAGGCCGCCGACATCGGCGTGGCGATGGGCTACAAGGGTACCGACGCCGCCCGGGAAGCGGCCGATCTGGTGCTCACCGACGACAATTTCGCGACCATTGCCAAGGCGGTGCGCGAGGGGCGTGTGGTCTTCGACAACGTCAAGAAGTCGCTGCTGTTCATCCTGCCGACCAATGGCGGTGAAGCGGGCGTGATCCTGCTGGCGGTCTTTCTCGGGCTGGCGATGCCGGTCACCGCAGGCCAGATTCTGTGGGTGAACATGATCACCGCGGTAACCCTGGCCCTGGCTCTGGCTTTCGAACCTGCCGAGGCGGGCGTCATGCAGCGACCGCCGCGGCCACCGACGGAACCGCTGATCACCCGTGTGCTGGCGGCGCGCATCGCCTACGTCAGCGTGCTGATGGTTGCGGTCACCTTCACCGTCTTCGAATGGGAACTGGCGCGCGGCAGCAGCATCGAAGTGGCGCGCACGGCAGCCGTGAACATGCTGGTCATCGGCGAACTGGTGTACCTGTTCAACGTGCGTCACTTCACCGCTTCAGCATTTAACCGCGAGGTGCTCACCGGCAACCCGGTGGCACTGTGGGTAAGCGCCATCCTGATCGTTTTCCAGCTACTGTTCACCTACGCGCCGCCGCTGCAGCAGGTATTCCACACTGCGGCGCTCGATGCCGTTTCGTGGCTGGTTATTCTCACTCTTGGCGCGGGCAAGTTCCTCGCTGTCGAAGCGGAAAAAGCCGTTCTGCGCCACCTGCAGGTGCGAAGCATGTAAATTGGGCAGCCGCCAACCTGCCGCACAGATGATCACCGAAGCATTCAACCATCCGGAGGACACCTCATGAACAGTCTGCTTGTCGCCACCGACCTTTCGGCGCCGTCGCGCCATGCCGCCCAACGCGCAGCAATGCTCGCCCGGCAGACCGGGGCGCGGCTGGTGCTCGCGCACGTGCTGGAGAAACGTGCCTTGGCCGAACTGCTGCACCTGTTCGACGAGGACGGTCAGGGCGTGCAGGACCAGATCCGAGCACAGGCGCGAGAAGCGCTGTCGCTGCTGGCTGCCGAGATCGGTGAACCGCTCGGCGTCAGCGCCGGCCAGCATCTGCTTGAAGGCGAGGTGATGGGGAGCATCAGCATGCAGGCGGATCTGCTCGACGCCTCGCTGCTGGTGGTCGGCGCGCGCGGTGCCGGCTTCATGCGCCACTGGCTGCTTGGAGCGACCGCCGAGCGCTTGCTGCGCGTCACCCTGCGGCCAATCCTGATGGTCAAACAGGCGCCCCGCGAAGCCTACCGAAAAGTCATCGTACCGATGGATTTCTCGCCTTGGTCGCTGGGGGCCGTCCGTCTGGCGATGGCGGTCGCGCCGCAGGCCGAGCTGATTCTCCTACACGCCTACGAAGCACGTTTCGAAGACAAGATGCGCATTGCCGGCGTTAACGAAGACCTGATCCAGGGCTACCGCAGCAAGGCCCAGCAGTACGCCCTGCTTCGCCTTAAACAGACTGCTGCCGAAGCCGGGCTCGCTGCCGCGCAGTGGCAACCGTTGTTGACCCATGGCGAGGCCGCGCTCGGCATCCTGGAACAGGAGGAAGAACAGGGCGCCGACCTGATCGTCCTCGGCAAACACGGCGTCGGCATGGCCGAGGAACTGCTGCTCGGCAGCGTCACCAAGCGCGTGCTCCCGCGGGCGCGCTGCGACGTGCTGGTCGCTGCGCGCTGACCGTGCTGATTCAAGCGGGGGTGCAGGGGCGCCGCCGATGATCGTCCCCACCGGCTGCTCTCGACAAAGCCGGCGGCGGCGCCGTGCTCACACTAGCGGCAGCGCCAGCGGCGGCGCTCAGGCGCGACGCGCGCCAACCACGCCCTCGACCTCATGCAGCAAGGACAGGGTACGATTGAGCTGCGGAATGCTCGCCACTTCGGCGGTGAAGCGCATGTTCGCGTTACCCTGCCTCGACTGCGTATTGACGGCGATGACGTTGATCTTTTCCCGCGCCAGAACATCAGAGACATCGCGCAGCAGACCCTGGCGGTCGTGAGCGTCGACCACGATGTCGACAGCAAAGATGCCGTCGGTCGCCCCACCCCAGGTCGTTTCGATCACCCGCTCGGGATTCATCGCCCGCATGTTGGCGAAATTGCTGCAGTCCGCCCGGTGCACCGAGACGCCCTTGCCGCGGGTGACAAAACCGACGATCGGGTCGGGCGGAACGGGCTTGCAGCAGCCTGCGAGCTGGGTCAGCAAGCGATCCATACCGACGATCAAAATGCCCTTCTCGGCCTCGTCGCTGGGCCGCTGCCTGGATACCGACAGCTCGGTGACCTCCTCCTCGGCTGCCGACAGCTCCTCACCGCGCACCGCAACCTGCAGCTGGCGCAGGCTCAGTTTGGCCCGTGCGACGGCGATGAACAGATCGTCACTGCGAGCAAAGCCCAGCCGGTCGGAAAGCTCGTCGAGACTGATGCTCACCTGCCCCATCCGCTGCAACTCGCGGCTCACCACCGCGCGCCCCTCGGCCAGCAGGTCCTCGAGCGCCAGGCTGGCAAACCACTGCCTGACCTTGGCCCGCGAACGGTGGGTGAACACATAGCCGAGCGAGGCGTTCAGCCAGTCGCGTGACGGGCCGCCGTGCTTGGCCAGGACGATCTCGACACGCTGCCCGGTGGCCAGCTGCGTATTCAGCGGCACCAAGGCGCCGTCCACCTTGGCGCCGCGGCAACGATGGCCGATGTCGGTGTGTACCCGGTAAGCAAAATCAACCGGTGTCGCCCCGCGTGGCAGGTCGACGACCCGACCCTGCGGCGTCAGGATGTAGATCGTCTCGTCGAAAGCCGCCTGCTTGTAGTGTTTGACCCAGTCCGAGGAATCGACCGCCTCGTCCCGCCAGGTCAGCAGCTGACGCAGCCAGGCGATCTTCTCGTCGTAGCGGTCTGCCGGCGTAGCTTTGCTGCCTTCCTTGTAGCGCCAGTGCGCAGCAACGCCCAATTCGGCGTGACGGTGCATGTCGCGGGTACGGATCTGCACCTCGAGCGCGCGTCCGTCGGGGCAATGCACCGCCGTATGCAGCGAACGGTAGTCATTGCCTTTTGGATGGGCGATGTAGTCATCGAACTCGCTGCTGATCGGCGACCAGATGTGGTGAACGATACCCAGCGCGGTGTAGCAGTCCTGCACGCCGGCGACGATCACGCGCAGCGCGCGCACGTCGTACACCTCGGCGAATGCCACGTCCTTCTTCCGCATCTTGTTCCAGATGCTGTAGATGTGTTTTGGTCGCCCGCCGATTTCGGCATCGCCCACACCGGCAGCCGCCAGTTCGCGCTTCAGGCGCTCGATCGCATCGGCGATGAACTGCTCGCGCTCGGTTCGCTTCTCGTCCAAATGCTGAGCGATATCCTTGTAGATCGCCGGATGCAGGAAGCGGAAAGAAAGATCCTCCAGCTCCCACTTCAGCTCCCAGACACCGAGCCGGTTGGCCAGCGGCGAGTAGAGTTCCAGCGTTTCGCGCGCCACCGGTACGCGCAGTTCGTCCGGTTCGCGCGCATAGTAACGCAGCGTCTGCGTGCGTGAGGCAAGACGCAGCAGCACCACACGGATGTCCTCGACCATCGCCAGCAGCATCTTGCGCAGCACCTCGACCTGCGCCTTGATCTCCTGCGGCTTGTGCTCGTCGCTTTCGGCGGAATGGGCGACAAAGCCGCGGGTGATCGGTCGCGCGCGGTTCAGCCGCGAAATCCCGTCGACCAGCTGCGCCACGCTGCGCCCGAAATCCTTCTCGATCAGCGCCAGGCCGTGTTCCTGCTGCGCCGGCACGGCGAAGAGCAGAGCGGCCAGCCGGGAGTCGGCGTCAAGCTTTAGCCCGGCAACGATCAGCGCCATCCCCAGCGCATGACCCCAGACTGCTTCGCCGCTGCCGAGCAGCCAATCGCCGTAGAAGGATTGCGTGAAATCCACTGCCCGTCGCAGGCGGTCGCTATCAGCCGGTGACAAAGCTTCGCCAAGGCTCTGCAGCGAGTGCTCAAAGTCGCCTTGGGCGGCGACCGAGTGGGTGACTGAAACCATCGGATTATTATAAGGGACTCGGCTGAGGATCATTCCCGGATCATGCATAATGTGCCTTTGCCGCCTGCCCGCCGTCGATGCTCGCCCGCCTGCAACACCCCTATCTGCTGCTCGTGCTGACCGTTCTGTTCTGGTCCGGCAACATGGTTCTCGGCCGCGCCATCCGCGAC
>NZ_JAVTWB010000155.1:47747-49108 GCF_032229525.1 Accumulibacter sp.
GCTGACCGTTCTGTTCTGGTCCGGCAACATGGTTCTCGGCCGCGCCATCCGCGACCAGGTGCCGCCACTGGCGCTGGCTTTCTGGCGCTGGGCAATCGCCCTGGCACTGGTCCTGCCACTCGCCCTACCCCATCTGCGTACGCAGTGGCCGCTGCTGCGGCGGGGCTGGAAGCCGATCGTCGTGCTCGGCCTGCTCGGGGTCGGCGGCTACAACACGCTGGCCTATGTGGCCCTGAATTACACCGCGGCGACCAACGCCCTGCTACTCAACTCGTTCATTCCAATTGCCACCATTGCCCTGTCGTGGGCGTTCCTCAGCAAACACCTGCGCGGGATCGAGTGGCTCGGCGTACTGCTCTCGCTCACCGGCGTGACGATCATCGTCTGCCGCGGTGACCTGCAGACGCTGGCCAGTCTCAGCCTCAACATCGGCGATCTGTGGATGCTGGCCGCCGTCTTCACCTGGGCGCTGTACACCATCGGACTGCAATGGCGACCGGTCGGCGTCGACCCGATGCTGCTGCTCGCCGCCTTCATCGTCATCGGCCTGCTCGCCCTGGCCCCGCTTTACGCCTGGGAAATCGCCCACGGCCGAAGCATCCAGATCTCGGCCAGTTCGCTCGCCGGCATCGCCTACACGGGCATTTTTCCCGGCTTTCTCGGCTACGTCTTCTACAACCGCGCCGTCGGCGAAGTGGGCGCCAGTAAGGCCAGCCTGTTCATTCATCTGATGCCGGTCTTCGGCACCCTGCTGGCAGCGCTGTTCCTCGCCGAAATCCCGCACAGCTATCACTACCTCGGTATGGTGCTGATCTTCTCTGGTATTTACCTGACCACCGCCGCACCGGGGCAGGCGAAATCCTCGTGATCGGCAAGCTGCTCGGCTGGTTGCGGAAACAGCCGGAAACCACCCCGTTCCCCGATGCCCTGTGGCAGGGAGTCGTTTCGGCACTGCCTTTTCTCGGCGCGCTGGATGCCGAAGAGCAGGCCCGGCTACGGGCGCTGACCGAAGGTTTCCTCGCCGAAAAGGAATTCGCCACCGCCGGCGAACTCCAGCTCAGCGACGAGATCTGCGTGTCGATCGCCGCGCAGGGCTGCCTGCCGATCCTCAATCTGGGCCTCGACTACTACCGCGGCTGGGTCGGCATCGTCGTCTATGCCGACGAGTTCGTCATTCCGCGCAGCATCGAGGATGAATTCGGGGTCGTCCATGAGTACGAGGAACTCGCCTCGGGCGAGGCCTGGGAAGGCGGACCGCTGCTGATTTCCTGGCGTGATGCCCAGATGGCCGGCGCCGGCTACAACGTCGTCATCCACGAGTTCGCGCACAAACTGGACATGCTCAATGGCGAAGTGAACGG
>NZ_JAVTWB010000156.1:0-1633 GCF_032229525.1 Accumulibacter sp.
ACCATCGGGGGGGTGGCCCTGGTGCTTTTCGGCCGCTTGCCGCGGGTCGGCGAGAAAGTGTTTTCTGCCGACTATGAAATCACCGTCAAAGAGGTGAGCGGCATGCGCATCACCAAGGTTCGCGTCTCGTACGGTCGCACGCTGGAAGAACTGGAGGGCGCACCGGAGCAGCCACTGGACATGGAAAGCATCGCCGCCGACTCGCTCGATGAAGGCGGCCCGGACGACCAGGAACAGGAGACCCTGGACGAATACGAGGACGATTTGCTACGGGAGTCGGCGGAAGACGAGTCCGAGTCGTCGCCGGACGATCAAGCAGAGCGCGACCAACAATCAGCACCGTCGGTTCGATCGACTACCCTGGGAGAAGCGTGATGGATTGGCTCTGGCAGTTGTTGATCATCCTGTTCTTTCTCGTACTCAAGGGCTTTTTCTCGGGCTCCGAGCTGGCAATGGTCAATTGCGACAAGATTCATCTGCGGCATCAGGCCCGACTTGGCGACCCGGGAGCCAAGCTGGTGCTGCATCTGTTTCGCACACCCGACGTGATGCTGGGAACGACGCTGGTTGGAACCAACATCGCCACGGTGACGATTACCACCATCGGCACGCTGATGTTCATTCGCGCCTTCGGGGAACTCGGCGATCTGATTTCGGTGCTGGTGTTTACGCCTTTTCTGCTGATCTTTGGCGAAATCGTGCCGAAGAGCATCTTCCAGCAGAAATCCGACTGGATCGTCACCAAGATCATCTATGGTCTGCGCTTCTTCTCGTACGTGTTCTATCCGGTGATCTTCATCTTCAGCCGCGTTGCCCGCGTTGCCGCACGTATGTTCGGGGGCGCGTCGTCAGGGCAAAGCGGCTTCATCACCAAGGACGAGTTGCGTGTACTGCTCGATCTCTCGGAAACTCCGGCCGACGGTGGCGGCGCCACCAACAAGCAGCGCATTCGGCGCATCTTCCGCTTTGCCGAGACCACGATCGGCGAGGTCATGACGCCTCTCGCCGAGGTCATCGGCTTCAACGAGCGTCGTGGGATCGATGAGGCCGTGCGCCGTGTCTGGGAGCATGGCTTCAATCGGCTGCCGGTTTTCCGCAGCAACATCACCAACGTTACCGGCGTCCTGACCCTGAGCACCTGGGATCTGTTGCAGCCGGACATCGACAAGCGCGCAGCCAGCGATTTCGTGCGCCCAGCGCTGTACCTTTCGCCCAAGCAAACGGTTGATCAGGTACTGCCTCAGCTACGCGCACGCAATGATCACATGGCGATCGTGGTCGACGAGTTCGGCTCGGCGATCGGTATCCTGACCATGGAGGACATCTTCGAAGAGATTGTCGGCACGGTCGACTCCGGCTACGACTTCGACAACATTAAGCCTCCGCGGGTGGTGATCGAGTCCGAGGGTGATGACCGGCACCTGGTCGGAGGACGCGCGCCGATCTCCGAACTCAACGACTCGCTGAGGCTCAATCTACCGGTCGGCGAAGCGCATACCCTCGGCGGTTTTCTGATCAACCGCCTCAGGCACATACCCGTCGTCGGTGATTCGGTAGAAGAGCGCGGCTATCGGTATACGGTAATCGAGGCCGACGCACGCTCGGTGACAAAGGTGCGAGTCGTACGCCTGTA
>NZ_JAVTWB010000156.1:1733-44663 GCF_032229525.1 Accumulibacter sp.
GGCCGTACCAGCTTATCGTCTGACTTAACAGGGCGCCATGGCGCCGACCAATCAGCAAGGAGTCTGGAAGTGAGCAAAGGTGGATTTGAGGATTGCGAGTTATGCGCCTCACCGGGTGGCGACGTGATCTGGGAAAACGGAATCTGTCGTGTGGTCATGGTTGCCGACCCCGACTACCCCGGCTTCTGCCGAGTCATCCTGCACCGTCACCTGCGCGAGATGAGCGACCTGCCACACCCGGAAAGGATGCAGCTGATGAACGTGGTGTTTGCCGTCGAGACCGCAATGCGCTGCCTCTACCAGCCGGACAAGATCAACCTCGCGAGTTTGGGAAACCTGACGCCCCATGTTCATTGGCACCTGATCCCGCGCTGGCGCGACGACAGGCACTTTCCCCTGCCGGTGTGGGCGGCGCCCGAACGGGCACACAGCCCGCAACGCCGGCTTGTCGATGGCCGGCAACTGGGCGATCAGATCATCGCAGCATTGCGTAGCACAGTCACCGCGGACAGCGGTAAGCAAGGATAAGGAGACCCCATCATGAGCGCAGTGCTTGCCGCCGTCCCGGTCACCATGAAGATCTCCGACCTGCAGACGGGTTTCCAAATCCTCTCGCGGCTGCCTCTGGCCAACTCCCAGCAGGCGCAGTTCGAGATCAATCGCTTTCTCGATAGCCTGCTGCAGGCACCGCCTCCTGGCGAGATCTATCTGCAACTGCTTGAGCAGACGCGGATTTCGCTCTGCTTCATCGAAGAAGAGTTTTCTCGTCGCTACACCGACAAGGCCCTGCCGCTGGGCGAGAGCGAAGACGAAGCCTTTCACGAGGTCGTTTCGACATGGCTGAAGGCGGCGCGCGCCTATTCGCACTGTGCGCGCTTGCAGCGCCCGGAGGACAATCATGCTGAACGGCTTGCCTTGATCCTGCATCGCTGTATTTACTACACCGGGATGGCGATCACCGAACATCATCGCGCACGGCGGCAACTGCCACGCGGACTGTGGCTGGACTTGCACGGCTTCTACGCCAGCGCCGAAGAATGGGGATTGGCAACACTCGCCGTGCCGGACTCCCTCGATCCACTCGGGCGTAGCACCCACTGCACTGCCGCTTTTGTCAGTCTGATTCTTACCGAACTTGCCGGGCCCGTCAGCCTCTCCGTGCGCGAGCTCGGCCTGGTTCGGCGCTGGGCAGACATGTGGTCTCCGCTGGTGACGCTGCACGCCGCGCTGCCGGGCGAAGCCCTCCCGCAGTCGGTCGTCGACCTGATGCACGATTGTGGTCTGCGTTCCTCCAGCCAGTGCCTGCAGACAGAAAACGTCCGTCGTATCGACACCGCCCGTCTGGAAGCGCAGCTCAATCAGGCCAAGGCGCGGTTACAGGAGAGAACGACCCCGGCACAACTGGGTCTCGGCGAAGATTGCACCACCGCACAATGTCAGCGATTGCTGAAGCGTCTCTCGAGGCCGTGGGCCTTGCTCAGGACCCCTCGGCAGTTTCGCCGCAACGCCACGACGGGAATGGCGAAGATATGTGGCGGATTCGCGGGAATGCACTACCACGTTTCCGGAAAGGAGTTCAGTCAGCCGGACAACGCCCGTATCTATTCGCGCAAGGAATTCGACAGCCTGTTCACCTTCCGCCAGATGCTGGATCCGACTGAGCAACTTGGTATTCGCCAGTCACAGCTCGGCTTTGCTATCGATGAATGGGAAGTGCTCAACCAGAGCGCCAACGGCTTCCGTCTGATGCGCTCCTCTGTCGGCAAGAGGATGGTACCCGACCAGCTGCTGTCCATTTGCCCGCACGACGGTAGCTCGTATTTCCTGGCGCAGGTCGCGTGGCTGATGCAGGAGCAGGGTGGCGGCCTGGTCGCCGGGATCGCCGCGCTGCCCGGAAAGCCACAGGCCGTGGCCGCCCGTCCTCTCCCCGAAGATGAGGGGCACGCCGAGCTCTATAGCCGTGCCTTTATCCTGCCAGCGGTCGCCGCCATCGGTGCGGAGCAGAGTCTGGTCCTGCCGCAGGGCTGGTTCTATCCTGGGCGGCTGCTCGAAGTCTACGTTGACGGCATTTGGCGGGTGCGCATGCACCGCCTGGTAGGTAGCGGCTCGGACTTCGACCGCGTGACTTTCTCGGTCACCTGACGGCCGCGCCGCCCAAGCCCGCAGGAGCTCCGACCGGGATGCGCTCCCGTCCCGCCAAGTGCCTCGCAGCGCTTCTCGCCCAGGGTGGATTTGACGGCCGTCCGTGACTCCCGCGCACCTTGGTCGCCTGCCGCGAGCACGGTGACGAGACCGGGGGAATAGCCCGCCGGGCGCCTCGCAAAACCGCTTGACAGCTTGCCGCAGTCCGTTTTGCGCTATCATGGTCGGCCGATTTCCCCTCAGAGAGATTCATGGCTGGCCTGGACGAGAGCACAAAGATTCCGACCGAAATCAAACTTCACCAGAAGTCGCGCATTTTCGAAGTGAGCTTCCCCGGCGGGGAACGTTTCGAGCTGACCTACGAGTTCCTGCGCGTCTTTACCCCTTCGGCTGAAGCACGCGGCCACGGTCCGGGACAGGAAGTTCTGCAGGTGGGCAAGCGCGACATCGCCATCGACCGCATTGAGGCGGTCGGCAACTACGCCATCCGGCCTGTTTTCTCCGACGGCCACGACAGCGGATTGTACTCATGGGACGTGCTCTACAATCTGGGCAGCCATCGCGAAGAGCTGTGGCAGGCCTACCTTGAGCGCCTGAAGGCGGAGGGCGCCAGTCGCGATCCGGCGCAATGCGCCGTAGCGCCGGCCAAGACATCAGGCGGATGCAGCAAGCACTGATCTCACCGATACATCCCCGTGAACTGAACAGATGAGCGACAGACACACCACCCATTTCGGCTTTCAGGAAGTGGTCGAGAACGAAAAGGCGCAACGCGTCGCCGACGTTTTTGACTCCGTCGCCCAACGCTACGACCTGATGAACGATCTCATGTCGGGCGGTCTCCACCGCTTGTGGAAGGCTTTCACCATCGCCAAGAGCGGCGTGCGTCAAGGGTCACGGGTACTCGACGTGGCCGGTGGCACCGGCGACCTCGCGCTGGCCTTCGCCAAGAAGCTTGGCAGCAGTGAACAAATCTGGCTGACCGACATCAACAACGCGATGCTCACCCGCGGCCGCGATCGACTCTATGACCGGGGTTGCATGGTCCGTGTCGCGCAGTGTGACGCCGAGAAGCTCCCTTTTCCCAACGACTACTTCGACTGCGTGACGGTCGCCTTCGGTCTGCGCAACATGACGCACAAGGACCTGGCGCTGGCCGAGATGCAACGCGTGCTGCGGCCTGGAGGGCGCCTGCTGGTGCTCGAATTTTCGCAGGTCTGGAAACCTCTGGCGCCGGCCTACGACTTCTATTCGTTCAAGGTGATTCCGCGTCTCGGACAAATGATCACCGACGACGAGGCGAGTTACCGCTATCTCGCGGAATCGATCCGGGTTCATCCCGATCAGGAGGCGCTCAAGGGGTTGATGGAACGCGCCGGGTTCGAACGTGTCCACTACTTCAATCTGGCGCTGGGCGTCGTTGCCCTGCATCGTGGTTTCAAGTTCTGAGAGGAGAGAGTAGTGAGAAGATTTTTGGTGGGGCTGGCGGTCTGTGCGTTAAGTTTTGGCCTCGTCGTCGACGACGCCGAGGCGCGACGCTTCGGCGGTGGCAGGTCACTGGGCATGCAGCGGCAAGCAGCCCCGGCGCCTCAGAAAGCAGCGCCGGCGCCGACTAACGCAGCTTCGCCTGCTGCTGCCACACCCAAGCGTAACTGGATGGGTCCGCTGGCGGGTCTCGCCGCGGGGCTGGGAATCGCCGCACTGCTGTCACACTTTGGCCTCGGCGAGGGAATGGCCAACCTGGTAATGATCGCGCTGCTGGCCATGGCCGCCGTCTTCGTGTTCAAGATGCTGTTTCGCCGCAAGGCAGATCCCGCGGCCGCGCCTGAACCACTGCAGTACGCCGGCGCCGCGTCTCCCGGGATGGCGCGGGGAGCGCAGGAGGTCACCCCTGCACCAGGCTTTCCGGCTGACGGCCGCTACCCGGCGCAGGACGTGTCCGGCACTGGCAGCCTGGCTGCTCGCCCGATGGCCAACATTCCGGCGGATTTTGACGCAGACGGCTTCTTGCGCGTCGCCAAGCTGAATTTCGTCCGCTTGCAGGCGGCCAACGACGCCGGGAACATGGAGGATATTCGCGAGTTCGTCAGTCCGGAGGTGTTTGCCGAGATCAAGCTGCAGATGGACGAGAGGGGCCACGCGAAACAGCAGACCGACGTCGTGACGCTGGACGCCGCGCTGCTCGAGGTCATCAGCGAGGACAACCGCCACATCGCCAGCGTACGCATGAGCGGGATGATCCGCGAAGAAGACGGTGTGCCTGCCGCCGCGTTCGATGAGATCTGGAACCTCTCGAAGCCCGCTGATGGGTCGCGGGGCTGGGTGGTTTCCGGTATCCAGCAGGTGTCCTGATTCGCCTGCTCGCCAAACCAGCGCTCGCCTTTGTCAATCACCTATTGACGACGGAGGATTGGGCGCGCGACCGGCTTGGGCGGTTTGCCGGCCATACCGCCCGCCTGGAGTTCGGGCGGACGGTCCTGCCGATCAGGATAGCCGCCAGCGGCTGGCTCGAGCCCGCCGACTTGGCGTCGCCGGCGACGGTCAGCATCCGCCTGCCCGACGACGCCCCGGCGCGTTTCCTGACCGACCGGGCTTCGCTTTTCTCCTCTGCGACAGTCTCCGGCTCGGCGGAACTGGCTGAAACCCTCGGTTTTGTCTTTCGCGGTTTGCGCTGGGATGTCGAGGACGATCTGTCGCAATTCGTTGGCGATATCGTGGCTCGACGCGCTCTGCAACTGGCCACCAGGCTAGCGCGATGGCAAGCGCAGAGCGCCACGAGTCTTGCGTTCAGTGTGGCCGAGTATCTGACGGAGGAGGATTTGGCAATCGCGCCCCGCCGTGCGCTTGAACGCTTTTCCTCGGAGGTCGATAGCGTACGCGACGATTTCGCGCGCTTCGAGAAGAGACTCGAGCGGGTCGAGCGTCGCTAGAAACACCGAAGAATCCTCCGTCGACCAAGAAAAAAGGCAGCACCCGGCTGCCCTTTTTTTGTCGTAGCGGAGAAACTTCGCTCAGCGCGAATGGCGCAGTTTCTTGATTGCCCCCAACTGCGCAACCGCCTGCGCCAGCTCCGCTTCGGCGGCGGCCAGACCAACATCCGAGGTGTGATTCCTCAGTACCTCTTCGGCATGGCGCTTGGCTTCAATCGCCTTGGCTTCGTCCAGATCGCTGGCGCGAACGGCCGTATCGGCAAGAACCGTAATCAGCTGCGGCTGCACTTCAAGCATGCCACCCGACACGTACACCAGTTCGTATTCCTCTCGATCCGGTATCTTCAGGCGGACCGTACCCGGCTTGATGCGCGTCAGCAGCGGCGTATGCCGCGGGTAGATCCCGAGCTCGCCGGATTCGCCTGGAAATACCGCGAAGTCCGTTTGCCCCGAAAAGATCAACTCCTCGGCACTGACAACGTCGACATGCACTCTGATTGACATGGTGTTCTTCCCTTGCTGTTCGTCTCGGCACCCAAAAGTGCCACCGAGACGACGTTCTCTGATCCTGTTCTAGAGCGTCTTGGCCTTCTCGAACACTTCTTCGATACCGCCTACCATGTAGAACGCCTGCTCGGGAATACTGTCGCATTCGCCCTCGACGATCATCTTGAAACCTTTGATGGTGTCCTTGAGCGGGACGTACTTTCCAGGCGAACCGGTAAACACTTCCGCCACGCTAAACGGCTGTGAGAGGAAACGCTGAATCTTGCGAGCACGATAAACCGCCAGCTTGTCTTCCGGCGACAACTCGTCCATGCCGAGAATGGCGATGATGTCGCGCAACTCCTTGTACTTCTGCAGGGTCATTTGCACGCCGCGAGCGACGGCATAATGCTCCTCGCCGACCACCTGCGGGTCGAGCTGCCGGGACGTCGAGTCAAGTGGATCGACAGCGGGATAGATGCCGAGCGAAGCGATATCGCGGGACAGCACCACGGTCGAGTCGAGGTGGAGGAAGGTGGTCGCTGGGGACGGGTCGGTCAGGTCATCGGCTGGCACATAGACCGCCTGGATCGAGGTAATCGAGCCCACCTTGGTCGAGGTGATGCGCTCCTGCAGGCGGCCCATCTCCTCGGCCAGAGTCGGCTGGTAGCCCACAGCGGACGGCATCCGACCAAGCAGAGCCGATACTTCGGTACCGGCCAGGGTGTAACGATAGATGTTATCGACAAAGAAGAGGATGTCACGCCCGTCGTCGCGGAAACGCTCGGCCATGGTCAAGCCTGTCAGGGCGACGCGCAGGCGGTTGCCTGGTGGCTCGTTCATCTGACCGAAGACCATCGCCACCTTGTCGAGGACGTTGGAATCCTTCATCTCGTGGTAAAAGTCGTTGCCCTCGCGAGTCCGCTCACCGACACCGGCAAACACCGAAAGACCCGAGTGCTGTTTGGCGATGTTGTTGATCAGTTCCATCATGTTCACGGTCTTGCCGACACCGGCGCCGCCGAACAGGCCGACCTTGCCGCCCTTGGCGAAGGGACAAACGAGGTCGATCACTTTGATCCCGGTTTCCAGCAGATCCACCGAGGGCGACAGCTCGTCGAACTTCGGTGCCAGCTGGTGAATTTCACGACGCTCATCGGTCGCAATCGGCCCGGCTTCATCAATCGGTCGACCGAGAACGTTCATGATCCGGCCGATCGTCGCATCACCAACCGGGACCGAAATGCCAGCACCGGTATTGTTGATTTTCATGCCGCGGCGCAGACCATCGGAGGATCCCATGGCAATCGTGCGCACAATGCCGTCACCCAGCTGCTGCTGGACTTCGAACACCAGGTCGGATTCACACATATCCGACTCTTCAGCCTTGTCGAGCTGGAGGGCGTCGTAGATATGGGGCATGGCATCACGCGGGAACTGGATGTCCACCACGGCACCGATACACTGAACAATGTTTCCTTGATTCATGGTTGTATCCCTAATCAATAAACTAACTATCGCCTGGTCAGACAGCCGCTGCGCCGCTGACGATTTCCGAAAGCTCTTTTGTGATCGCCGCCTGTCGAGCCTTGTTGTACACCAGCTTGAGCTCGCCGATTACGTTCTTGGCGTTGTCCGAAGCGGACTTCATGGCTACCATGCGAGCGCTCTGCTCGGAGGCCATATTCTCGGCAACAGCCTGATAGATCATGGCCTCGACATAACGCACCAGCAGGTCGTCAATCACGACTTTGGCATCGGGCTCGTAAATGTAGTCCCAGCGGTTGCCTTCGCCACCGACCAGTTCTCCGGCTAGTGGCAGCAACTGATCAAGCGTCGGTTCCTGTTTCATCGTATTGATGAAACGCGTGTAGGCGATGTAAAGGACGTCGATCTCGCCGTTGACGTAGGCATCAAGCTGCACCTTGATCGGGCCGATCAGCTTTTCCAGATGCGGCGTGTCGCCGAGGCCGGTCAGCTGCGAAACGACGGTCGCACCGGCGCGCTGCATGAAGCCCAACCCCTTGTTACCGATCGCCGTGACCCGAAGCTTCTTGCCTTCGGCATCCCATTCCTTCATCTTGCCGAGCGAAAGCCGAAGCACATTGGTATTCAAACCACCGCACAACCCCTTGTCGGAGGTGACAGTGATCAGGCCAACTGCTTTGACCGGCTCGCGCACGGTCAGAAAGGGATGGCGATAGTCAGTCAAGGCGTGCGAAAGATTACCGGCGACCAGGCGGATCTTCTCGCCATAGGGACGGGCTGCGCGCATCCTGTCCTGAGCCTTGCGCATTTTTGAAGCGGCCACCATCTCCATGGCCTTGGTGATCTTGCGCGTACTCTCGACACTCTTGATCTTGTTGCGTATTTCCTTGCCGCTAGGCATGGCCTACTCCTCGAGCGATCAGGCCAGTGTGGCCTTGAATTCCTCGATCGCCTTGCTAAGCGTCTGCTCGGCGTCGGCGTCAAGCTCTTTGGTCGTTTCGATCTTGGTGATGAGGTCGGCGTATTTCTGCTTGATGAAGCTTTGCATCTGCTTCTCGACTGCCAGCGCCGTTTTCACCTCGACATCATCGAAAAAGCCCTTGTTCACCGCATGCAGGGTGACCGCCATCTCGGAAACGGAGAGCGGGGAGTACTGAGGCTGTTTCATCAGTTCCGTCACCAGGCGCCCACGGTCAAGCTGCTTGCGGGTGGCCTCATCAAGGTCGGAGGCGAACTGGGCGAAAGCAGCGAGTTCTCGGTATTGCGCAAGCGCGAGGCGAACGCCGCCGCCGAGCTTCTTGATCACCTTGGTCTGGGCTGCACCACCGACCCGAGAAACCGAGATACCGGCGTCGATGGCGGGACGAACACCCGCATTGAAGAGGTCGGTATCGAGGAAGATCTGGCCGTCGGTAATCGAGATCACGTTGGTCGGCACGAAGGCAGATACGTCGCCAGCCTGAGTCTCAATGACCGGCAACGCGGTCAGCGAACCGGTCTTGCCCTTGACTTCACCATTGGTGAACTTCTCGACCCACTCTTCGGAGACGCGCGCTGCGCGCTCGAGCAACCGGGAGTGCAGATAGAAGACGTCGCCCGGATAGGCTTCACGCCCGGGAGGACGGCGCAGTAGCAGCGAGACCTGCCGATAGGCCCATGCCTGCTTGGTCAGGTCGTCATAGATGATCAGTGCGTCCTGACCACGGTCACGGAAATACTCGCCCATGGTGCACCCGGAGTACGGGGCGATATACTGCAGCGCGGCCGATTCGGAAGCGGTGGCGGCGACGATGATGGTGTATTCCATCGCGCCGTTCTCTTCGAGCTTGCGGACCACGTTGGCGACGGTCGAGGCTTTCTGACCGATCGCGACGTAGATGCAGATCAGGTTCTGGCCCTTCTGGTTGATGATGGTGTCGATGGCGACCGCGGTCTTGCCGGTCTGCCGGTCGCCGATGATCAGTTCACGCTGGCCACGACCGATCGGCACCATCGCGTCGATCGACTTCAAACCCGTCTGCACTGGTTGCGAAACCGATTTGCGCCAGATCACGCCAGGCGCCACTTTCTCGATCTTGTCGGTCAGCTTGTTGTTGACCGGGCCTTTGCCGTCGATCGGTTGGCCGAGCGAGTTAACCACGCGACCGAGGAGTTCGGGGCCGACCGGGACTTCGAGGATGCGGCCGGTGGTCTTGACCGTGTCGCCCTCGCTGATCTGCTCGTATTCGCCGAGCACCACCGCGCCAACCGAGTCGCGGTCGAGGTTCAGGGCCATGCCGAAGGTGTTGCCGGGAAATTCAAGCATTTCGCCCTGCATGACGTCGGTCAGTCCATAGACGCGGCAGATGCCATCGGTCACCGAAACGACGGTGCCCTGGGTGCGCAGATCGGCGCTGATGTCAAGATTCTCGATCTTGCTCTTGATCAGTTCGCTGATTTCTGAAGGATTCAACTGCATGGAAATTCTCCTAGTTCTTGAGCGCCAACCGCAGGCACTCAAGCTTTCCGCTTACGGAAGTATCGAGGACCTGGTCGCCAACCACAATCTTGACGCCGCCGATCAGGGACTGATCGACGACCACTTCGGCAGTTAGCCGGGTCTTGAAGCGTGTCTCCAGGTCCGCGATCAGCGCCATGCGCTGCGCGTCGTCAAGCGGGAAAGCACTGTAGATCGTGGCTTCCTTGACGCCTTCCTGGCTGGCCTTCAGCGCTTCGAAGAGAGCCGCGATCTCTGGCAAAGCGGAAAGTCGCTCATTTGCAGCGAGAACGTCGATCAGATTGGCTTCGCTGCCTGCAACGGCCTTGCCAACCAACGACTTGAAGAGCTCACTCTTCTGCGCAGCAGACAGTTCGGGATTACCGATGCAGGAACGCATGCGGTCATCCGCGGCAATTTCAGAAAGCAGCGACAGCCGCTCGGACCAGCCCGCTAGCGCCTTGTTTTCCAGCGCCAGACGGAAGACCGCCTCAGCGTAGGGACGCGCGATGGTAACGAGTTCGGCCATGGTCTCAGAGTTCCTGCTTCAGTTCGGCCAGGATCGCGGCGTGCCCTTTGGCATCAACCTCGCGCTTCAGGATGCGCTCGGCACCAGCCACGGCCAGATCGGCGACCCGGCCACGCAGCTCGGCTCTGGCCTGCTCGACGTGCTGAGCAATCTCCGCCTGTGCCGACACGACAACCTTGTCGGCCTCCACTTTCGCGGCCTGCTTGGCCTCTTCGATAACCATTAAGGCGCGCTTTTCTGCGGCAGCAATGATCTCGGCAGACTTCGCCTTCGCTTCGCGCAGGGAATCGGCGGAACGTTTCCCGGCCAGCTCCAGTTCGTGCTTCCCGCGCTCACCGGCGGCAAGCCCGTCAGCGATCAGCGCCTGGCGATCGGCGATGGCCTTTTGCAGCGGTGGCCACACGTACTTCATGGTGATCCAGATGAAGACGCCGAACCAGATTGCTTCGCCAAATAACGTTGCGTTGATATCCACGCTAACCTCCTTTTAAAAGTGCGTCAGAAAGGAGAAGCGATCAGCCCTTGACGACGGCGATGAAGGGATTCGCAAACAGCATGAACAGCGCGATACCGACGCCGATCATGGTGACCGCGTCAAGCAGACCCGCAACGATGAACATCTTGACCTGAAGGGTCGGAATCATTTCCGGCTGGCGAGCGGCTCCTTCCAGGAAGCGACCACCGAGAATACCAAAACCGATAGCGGTACCGAGGGCACCCGCACCGATCAGGATGGCGACGGCGATGGCGGTATTTCCAAGCAACACAGACAGAGCGGCTTCCATTAATGTTTCTCCTAATAAGGCATGCTAAATGGGTTAAACAAGGACAACGTGAAGCAAATTGGCAACCAGGCCCAGCTAACTCCGGCTAACCGTGGGACTCGCTGGCCATCGACAAATAGACGATGGTCAACATCATGAAGACGAAGGCCTGCAGGGTAATGATCAGGATATGGAACAGAGCCCACGGCAAGGCCAGCGGTAGCTGCCAGATACCGAGCAGAGCGATCAGGATAAACACCATTTCGCCAGCGTACATGTTGCCGAACAGCCGCAACGAGAGGGAAATCGGCTTGGCGATATCCTCAATAATCCGGAAGAGAAGATTCAGCGGTGCCAACTTGGCGCCAAACGGCACACAGAACACTTCGTGCAGGAAACCTCCCGCACCTTTCACCTTTACCCCCATGATCAGCATGATCGCGAACACGGTCAGCGACATGGCAAAGGTGAGATTCGGGTCCGTGGTCGGCACGACCTTCAAGTAATGCACGCCAACCGCGCCGAAAATCAGGGGCAGGAAGTCCACCGGAATGAGGTCCATGGCGTTCATCAGGAAAACCCAGACGAAAATGGTAATCGCCATCGGCGTCACCAAGGGGCTGCGGCCGTGGTAGGTATCCTTCACCTGCTGATCGACAAAGGTGAGGACAATTTCGATAAAGCTCTGGATGCTGCTCGGAACGCCCGAAGTCGCCTTGCTGGCAATCTTGGCCATCCCCACGAAAGCGACCAAGCCGAGAATACCAGAGACGAGCAAGGTATCCAGATGAAGCGCCCAGAAACCCTCACCCACTTTGAGGTTGGTCAGGTGGTGAACAATGTAGGCACTGCTCGTCAATGCTTCGCCAGAAGCCATATTTTTCCCCTGTTCGACTAGCGCCGTCTGAGCAGCGCCATCCAATAAACAACAATCGTTGCAGCATAAGCCAGGAAGAGCGGCAAAGCTGCGAGCTGTGCGTAGCTTTTGAAGACCACGGCAAACAGCAGAAAGGTTACGGCAAACTTGTACCCTTCACCGGCTAGCTGGGCATTGAACGCCTTTTTCGCATCAGCAGCTACCGTCCCCGATGGCCGCAAGGCTCGCCATGCATAGGCCAGCGCGCTGGCAATAGCAATACCGCCACCGAGCGCCGCAGAAACAGCCGCATTGAACCCCAGAGCCAGACCCGCTATCAGCGCCGCCACCAGTGTCACAGCCACCTGGCAACGAAAGAACCAGCGAACCTGAGGATGCACGACCAGCCCCTCCAAAACGTTGGCAGGATACCATGACTCCTATAGAGGAATCAAACCGCAGGTGCAAGAAAGTTCATTTTTCTTGATTAGGCCTGCCTTGCAGGCGGGTTGGGTAGGCGCCGGCCAAGCCTCAATGGTGCGGCGCATCAATGACGAAGGCGCTGCAGGATTCCTTCAAGCTGATCGAGGTCGCCAAACTCGATCAGCACCTTGCCCGCCCCACGTTGATTGGCCCGAATCGCCACCTGCGCCCCCAGCAGGTCGGCCAGTTCGTCCTGCAGACGCAGCACGTCGCGATCAGGCTTCCGGGCCACCAACTCCTTCGACGGTCTCAGCGCGTACTGAACCAGGCGCTCCGTTTCTCTTACCGACAGACCCTTCTGGACCACCCGCTGGGCCAGCTGAACCTGCAGCGCGCCGGCCAGCGGCAGCAGTGCCCGCGCGTGGCCCATGTCGACTTCCCCACGCATCAGAAGCTCCTGCACCGGCAGTGCCAGCTGCAACAGGCGCAGCAAATTGGAGGCCGCTGGCCGCGAACGACCGACGGCATCGGCGGCTTGCTGATGCGTCATCGCGAATTCGTCGATCAAGCGCTGCAGACCAAGCGCTTCCTCGAGCGGGTTGAGATTCTCCCGCTGAATGTTCTCGATCAGCGCCATCGCCAGCGCGGCCTCGTCCGGAATCTCCCGGATCAAGGTCGATACCTCGGTCAGACCCGCCATCTGCGCGGCTCGCCAGCGGCGTTCGCCGGCAATGATTTCGTAGCGGTCATCGCTGACCGGGCGAACCAGGATCGGCTGCATCAGCCCCTGCACTCTGATCGACGCAGCCAGCTCTTCGAGCGAAGTAGCGTCCATGTGGGTGCGCGGCTGGTACTTCCCGGGCTGGATGTCGCCTACCGGCAGCGTCCTTTGCTGCTCCTTGTTCTGCGCGTCATTACCGGCCAGCAAGGCATCCAGGCCACGGCCCAGTCCTTTCAGTTTCATGGCTGCCCCCCCCCCCCTGGCGCGGCTTTTTTGCCAACACCCTGCTTGCCGGCGCGCCGATCGAGAATCTCTTGCGCCAGCAGGAGATAGGCTTGCGCTCCCTTGGAACTGCGATCGAAGGCGATCACCGGCTTGCCGTAAGACGGCGCCTCGGCTAAACGCACGTTGCGGGGAATGATCGTGCGATAGACCTTGTCACCGAAATGCCCCTCGAGGTCGCGCGAGACCTGCTGGGTCAATGTCGAACGCGGATCGAACATGGTCCGCAACAAGCCTTCGATTTCGAGTCGCCGATTGAGGTTGGCGCGCACCTTTTTCAAGGTCGCCACGAGATCGGTCAGACCTTCGAGCGCATAGTATTCGCATTGCATGGGGATCATTACCGTGTCGGCAGCAACCAGGCCGTTAACGGTCAGCATATTCAGGGCCGGCGGGCAATCCAGCAGGATAAAGTCGTACTCCCCAGCGACGTCGACCAAGGCGTCACGCAAGCGATACTCACGCAGCTCCATTTCGATCAGATCGATCTCGGCACCCGCCAGTTCGCGGTTTGCCGGCAGCACGTCGAAACCGAAGTCGCTGGCCAGGCGCGTATCAGCGACGGTCGAACGGCCGATCAGCACCTGATAGACGGTCGGCAAAGCGGCCCGCTTGACGACGCCGCAGCCGGTCGTCGCATTGCCCTGCGGATCGAGATCGATCAGCAGGACACGTTGACCGGATTCGGCCAGACAGGCCGAAAGGTTAACGGCCGTCGTGGTCTTGCCGACGCCGCCTTTCTGGTTGGTTACCGCGAGTACGCTTGCCAAATCAACTCTCTCCCCGTCACCGCCGCCCTGTGCCACGGCCAATCACCACCAGGTGCCGCTCGCCGATCACCCCGGGCACCTCCAGACGATGCACCCCGTCGACCACCAACTCAGCAGGCAAGCGGGCAATCTCGCCATGCGGGTAGACCCCTTTCATCGCCAGCCAGTCACCGTTCGCGTGCAGCAGGTGGTCAGTGAGCTGCACCAGCTCAGCAAGATCGGCAAAAGCACGTGCGGTGACCGCCGCGAAACTCACCGCTGGCCGATACTTCTCGATGCGACCGCAGTGTACGGCAATATTCGCCAGACCCAGCTCAATTGCCGCCTGTTGCAGGAACGCCGTCTTCTTCGAGTTGCTGTCGACGAGGACGACACGCAGTTCGGGCCGGGCGATGGCCAGCGGGATCCCGGGCATGCCACCGCCACTGCCGACGTCGAGCAAGCTCTCTCCGCGGACGAAGGGCAACACCGCCAGTGAGTCGAGCAGATGATGACTGACCGCCAGTGAAGACTCGTGCAAGGCGGTCAGGCGATAGGTTCTGTTCCACTTCTCGAGCAGAAGCGTGTAGTCGAGCAGCTTGGCCTGCGCGCGCGCCGGAAGCTCGAGGCCAAGGACCCGCAGGCCCTGTTCCAGTTGCCCCTGAGGACTCAACAACCGACACCGCTGATGCGCTGGCGCGGTACGCGTGGTAGGTCCACCCCGCCACGCTTCAGGTAGACGAGCAAGATCGAGATCGCTGCCGGGGTCACACCCTGAATGCGCGAGGCCTGCCCCAGGGTCTGCGGCCGCTGCAGCGACAATTTCTGCTGCACCTCTTTGGATAAGCCGCCGATAATGCTGAAATCGAAGTCCGCCGGAAAGCGCAGTTCCTCGTTCCCCAGGCTCCTGGCCACTTCTTCCTGCTGGCGTTCGATGTAGCCCTGGTACTTGGCCTGAATATCGACCTGTTCGATGACTTGCGAGTCACGCAAGCCCCCGTCGACGGACCCCTCGCCCAGACGCAAGGTCATCAAGTCCCGGTAGGCCACATCCGGCCGGCGAAGCAGGTCGTGCAAACTGTACTCACGCTCCAGGGGCCTGCCGAAAATGCGTGTCGCCTGCTCATCGGCGATCTTTGCCGGATGCACCCAGGTCGCCTTCAGGCGCTCCTGTTCACGGGCAATCGCTTCACGCTTCTCGCAAAAGGCCGCCCAGCGGCGATCGTCTACCAGACCGAGGCGGCGACCATGCTCGGTCAAACGCATGTCGGCGTTGTCCTCGCGTAGCGACAGACGATACTCGGCACGGCTGGTAAACATCCGGTACGGCTCGGACACGCCACGCGTGATCAAATCGTCCACCAGCACGCCCAGATACGCCTCGTCGCGACGCGGCGTCCACGGCTCCTTGTCCTGTGCCAGCAACGCTGCGTTGGCGCCCGCCAGCAAGCCTTGCGCAGCAGCTTCCTCGTAACCGGTGGTGCCGTTGATCTGGCCGGCAAAGAAAAGCCCGCCGATGGCCTTGGTTTCGAGTGAGGCGTTCAGTCCGCGCGGATCGAAGTAATCGTACTCGATGGCATAGCCCGGGCGCAGGATGTGGCAGCTCTCCAGGCCACGGATCGAACGAACGATGGCCAGCTGAACATCGAATGGCAGACTGGTAGAAATACCGTTCGGGTAGATTTCGCGGGTCCCCAGGCCTTCCGGTTCGAGAAAGATGTTATGGCTGTCCTTGCCGGCGAAACGATGAATCTTGTCTTCGATCGAAGGGCAGTAGCGCGGCCCGACGCCCTCGATCACCCCGGCGTACATCGGCGAGCGGTCGAGATTGGCGCGGATGATATCGTGCGTTCGGGCATTGGTGCTGGTAATCCAGCACGGCAGCTGCTGTGGGTGCTGTGCCGCCTCACCGAGAAACGAGAAGACCGGCAGCGGCTGATCGGAATGCTGCTCGACCATCACCGAGAAGTCGATGCTCCGGCCGTCAAGCCGCGGCGGCGTGCCGGTCTTGAGCCGCCCGACCGGCAAGTTCAGCTCACGCAGACGCGCCGCCAGCGAGACGGCCGGCGGGTCGCCCATGCGACCGCCGGTATAGTTCGACATGCCGACGTGAATCAGGCCGTTGAGAAAGGTCCCGGTAGTCAACACCACCGCTCGCGCTGCAAACTGCACGCCGAGCTGGGTCACCACCCCGGCGACGCGATCACCATCGATGATCAGGTCGTCACAGGCTTGCGCGACAATCGCCAGATTCGGCTGCTTCTCCAGCCGGGAGCGGATCGCCTGCCGATAGAGCACGCGATCGGCCTGCGCCCGCGTCGCGCGCACCGCCGGGCCCTTGCTGGAATTGAGAATCCGGAACTGGATACCCGCTTCATCAGTGGCCTCGGCCATCGCCCCACCAAGAGCATCGACCTCCTTGACCAGATGCCCCTTGCCGATGCCGCCGATCGAGGGGTTGCAGCTCATTGCGCCGAGCGTATCCAGGTTGTGCGTCAGCAACAGTGTCTTCATTCCCACACGCGCTGCAGCCAGCGCCGCCTCGGTGCCGGCATGGCCACCACCGACAACAATCACCTCGAAACGGTCAGGAAAGAGCATGGGCAGTCCGGTCTTTCTCGCGCGGAGGATCGCGCAAAAGAGCGCGATTCTACGGCAGTTCGCTGAAAAATAACAGGTTTCTGAGTGAGCAAGGGCTCTCGAACGAGCCCGCACCCAAACCACTCCGGTATCTGCGCAAAGCCGACGATCGATTCGAGCCGTCCGGATCAAAGCTCTGGGCGGGCCTTGCGCTGAGAAATGGCGATTAACTGCGGCGATCGGCGCACCGGCTTTTCCTCCCGCGCCCGACCATGCGCATAGCCATTGACTATGGCGCAGATTGCGAGAATCAATTGGAACAATGTTGGCCAATCCACTAACATCCGTTCGTCGATTCATTTTCTTAACCAGACGCAGAAAAAGGAGAGCTCAAGATGTCCTTGATCAATACCGAAATCAAACCCTTCAAAGCCACCGCTTTTCACAATGGCAAGGATGTTTCCATCTCCGACGCCGATCTGAAGGGCAAGTGGTCGGTAGTCTTTTTCTACCCGGCTGACTTTACCTTCGTCTGCCCGACCGAATTGGGTGACCTGGCCGACGAGTACGCGTCGTTTCAGAAGCTCGGCGTGGAAGTCTACTCGGTCTCCACGGACACCCACTTCACACACAAGGCGTGGCACGACGCCTCCGAGACGATCAAGAAGATCAAGTATCCGATGATCGGCGATCCGACCGGCACGATCACCCGCAACTTCGAGGTAATGATCGAGGAAGCCGGCCTCGCGCTGCGTGGCACCTTCGTGATCAACCCCGAAGGAGTCATCAAGGTCTGCGAGATTCACGATCTCGGTATCGGCCGCGACGCCAAGGAACTGCTGCGCAAGGTGCAGGCGGCTCAGTACGTGGCCAGCCACCCGGGCGAAGTCTGCCCGGCCAAGTGGACGCCGGGTGAAGCCACACTATCCCCGTCGCTCGACCTGGTCGGCAAGATCTAGGATCAGCCTTCTTTTGCGCTGCCAGCGGTACTGGCAGCGTGAATCCGGGTCCCAACGCAAAGGGGCCGCGAAGCGAGCTGCTTGGCGGCCCCTTTTCAATGCCACTCGACACAGGAGAACTCACATGCTAGACCCCAACATCAAGGGCCAACTCGGTGCTTACCTGGAAAAGCTGCAGCAGCCGATCGAGCTGGTCGCTTCACTGGACAGCAGCCACCCGGCGCAAGAGATGCTCGCCCTGCTGCAGGATATCGCCGCGCTGTCCGACAAGGTCAGCCTCCGGAAAGACGGCAATGCCGAGCGCAAACCCTCTTTTGCCGTCGGTCGCCCTGGGGAAGAGGCACGGATCCGCTTTGCCGGCATCCCGATGGGGCACGAATTCAACTCGCTGGTTCTCGCACTGCTGCAGGTCGGCGATCACCCACCGAAAGTCGATGCCAGCGTGATGGAAGAAATCCGCGCCATTGCCGGCGACTTCCGTTTCGAAACCTTCATTTCGCTGTCCTGTCACAGTTGCCCTGACGTCGTCCAGGCGCTGAACCTGATGGCCGTACTCAATCCCGGCATCAGCCATGAAATGGTAGACGGGGCGTTGTTCCAGGACGAGGTCAGCGCCCGCCAGATCATGGGTGTGCCGACAGTCTTTCTCAACGGCGAACCATTCGGCCAGGGTCGCATGGTGCTTGAGGAGATAGTCGCCAAGATCGATTCCGGAGCCGCACAGCGTGAAGCGGAGAAGATCTCGGCGCGCGACCCCTTCGATGTGTTGATCGTCGGGGGTGGCCCCGCCGGAGCTGCGGCCGCCATCTACGCCGCGCGCAAGGGGATTCGTACCGGCGTGGTCAGCGAGCGCTTCGGCGGCCAGGTGCTGGACACACTGGCGATCGAGAACTTCATCTCGGTCAAGGCAACCGATGGTCCGAAACTCGCAGCCGGGCTCGAAGAGCACGTCAAGGAGTACGACGTCGATATCATGGACCTGCAGCGCGCCGAGGCACTGGTACCGGCCACCCAAGGCGGCCTGAACGAGATTCGCCTGGCCAGCGGTGCGACGCTGCGCAGCAAGACGGTGATCATCGCCACCGGCGCGCGCTGGCGTGAAATGAACGTCCCGGGCGAAAAAAAATATCGCGGTCATGGCGTGGCCTACTGCCCCCATTGTGACGGACCGCTGTTCAAGGGCAAGCGCGTGGCAGTCATCGGTGGTGGCAACTCGGGGGTGGAAGCAGCGATCGACCTCGCCGGCATCGTCGGCCATGTCACTCTGCTGGAATTCGAGTCGACCCTGCGCGCCGATGCCGTCCTCCAGAAAAAACTGTTCAGCCTGACCAACGTCACGGTGATCACCGAAGCGATGAGCACCGAAGTTACCGGCGATGGTCACAAGGTCGATGCTCTGCTGTACACAGATCGCGCTAGCGGCGATGCGCATCGCGTTGAACTGGAAGGGATTTTTGTGCAGATCGGGCTGCTACCGAACAGCGAGTGGCTGAAGGGCACGATCGCGCTTTCACCCCACCGTGAGATCGAGATCGACGCCCGCGGCGGAACATCTCTGCCGAGTGTGTTTGCGGCTGGCGACGTCACCACGGTACCGTACAAGCAGATCGTCATCGCCATGGGTGAGGGCACCAAGGCGGCGCTCAGTGCCTTCGATCACTTGATTCGCAACTCGGTAAAGTGAGCTCGCCACTGCCACCGAAGCAGCTGAACCTGAAGGGCCGGTGGGCGCGCGGCAGCGCGCAAGGCGCTCGCCAGGACGCTGGCGATTAGCGGCTAGCCGGCACGCCGGCCGGGCCGTCCTGTCGGTCGCTTGCTCGACAAGACGCTGTCCGGTAATGTGCGATCCATGAAGACGCCCGAAACCACCGCTGACCTGCTCCAGAAGCTGAGCAAGGAACTGGCGCACAAACGGGCGCTGCTGATTGATCGCCACCCTAACGCCCGCAACTCGCTACGCATCATGCTGTCGGCGCTCGGGGTTACCGCGGTGCACAACGCAGGCACCTCGGCCGAAGTCCTCCGCCAGGTGAGAGCGCACCACTTCGACATCATCCTGTCCGAGTACCAGCTGGAAGACGGGCGCGACGGTCAGCAACTGCTGGAAGAACTGCGCCAGCAGCACCTGGTCCCGCTGGCCACCGTGTTCATGCTGATCACCAGCGAGCGCGGTTATCACAATGTTGTCGCGGTCGCCGAACTGGCGCCCGACGACTACCTGATCAAGCCGTTTACGGCCGATGAATTGCACGGGCGACTGGTCCGCGCCCTCTACAAGAAACAGTTCTTCGCGCAACTCTACGAGTATCTGGACAATGGTGCTTTCGCCGACGCCCTGGCCACCTGCGAACGCCTGATCGGCTACGACAGCGGCTTCCTGTTCGACGCGCTGCGCCTGAAGGGAGAAATCCTCAACGTGCTCGGGCGCCCCGCCGAAGCGCAGGTGGTTTACGAGCAGGTGCTGTCGCAGCGCATCGTACCTTGGGCGCGTATCGGCCTGGCGATTTCGCTGCGCAGTCAACAGAAACTCGGTGAAGCCGAGGCCACCGGACAAGCGCTTATCGACGACTTCCCCGAGTTCATGGCCGCCTACGACTTTCTCGCCGAAGTACGCGAGGAAATGGGCAAACTCCCGGAAGCGCAGGAAGCCCTGCAAGCAGCTGCGATGATTTCCCCCAACAACTCCACCAGACAGCGGATGGTCGGCGACGTAGCAGCACGGAACATGGATTTTCTGGCCGCCGAAAAAGCTTATGGCAAAGTGCTCGAGCGTCGACGTGGCTCCTCGCTGAACAATATTGACGACTATTCCAATCTCGCACGCGTCATGCTTGACCTCGGTCACACCGATGGTGCCAAGCGGATTACCGAGGAACTCCGGCGCGACTTGCGGGGCAGCAAACAGGGCGAATTGGGTGCGCTGATCCTGGAAGGCCTTTGCGCAGACAAGGCGGGCGACCCGACCAAGGCCAAGCTGGCGGTCGAGAAAGCACTGGTCTTGCACGACGCCTTGAAAGCAGAGGGCAAGGGGGGGCTGGTGTCGCCGAAGCTGGCTCTCGATCTGGCGCATGCGTGTCTGGCCGTCGGTGACGAGGCCAGTGCGCAAGAAGTGGTTCGCAAGGTTGCCGCCGAAAACCACGAAGACCACGCGATGATCGCTCAGATTCAGAGCATCTACGCAAAGACCGGGCACGAAAAGGACGGTCAGGCACTGCTGGCGCAGGTCGGCAAGGAGATCGTCGAGCTGAATAACCGGGGCGTCCTGGCCGCTCGCAGTGGGGACCTCGAGGGCTCGGTACAGCTGCTGATGGAAGCCGCGGAACGAGTACCCAATCTGCAGTTCCTGGTCAATGCCACGAAGGCGATTTTCACCCTGCTTGAGCTCAAAGGATGGAACCCGGCGATGGCCAAGCGTGGCGTTAGCTACCTGCAGATGGCCCAGGAAAAGGACATGCGCAATGCCAGGGTGATCGCCGCACGCGAACAGTACGAGCGTGTTTCGCGCAAATACGGGGTCGCCGTCGTCCCTTTGACCGCGGCGCGGAATCCAAGCGAGAAGTCACGCAGCTAGCCCGTCGCTGATCAACGCAGCCGGCGGCGGCGCGCGCCGGGGACCGCTGCGGAAGGGCTAGTGCCGGCCACCCAGGCCGAGGTAGCTCTCGATCACTCGCGCATCGGTGGAGAGCTCGCGACTGGGCCCTTCAAGCGATAGCTCGCCGGTCTCCAGCACGTAGCCGTAGTCGGCGACCTGCAAGGCGGCGCGGGCATTCTGTTCAACCAGCAGAATGGCGACCCCGGTTTTCTTGAGTTGCGCAACCGTGCGGAAGATCTCCTTGATGATCAGCGGGGCGAGTCCCAGGCTGGGTTCGTCAAGCAGCAAGAGCCGCGGCTTGGCCATCAGCGCGCGACCCATGGCCAGCATCTGGCGTTCGCCACCGGAGAGGGTGCCGGCCATCTGCTCACGGCGCTCCATCAGGTGCGGAAAAACGTCGAACACCTGATCCATCGTTTCCAGTTGATCACGGTGACCACCCCGGTAGCGGTCGAAAGCGCCCAGCAGGAGGTTGTCCTGGACGCTCATCTCGGCGAACAGTTCTCGCTTTTCCGGCACCAGTGTCATTCCTTGCCGCACCAGTCCCTCGACACTCCGCTCGACGCCCTGTCGCTCACCGAGGTAGGCAATCTCGCCGCGAACAGGCAGCAGTCCCATCAGCGCGGACAGCAGAGTCGTCTTGCCGGCCCCGTTGGGACCAATGACGGTGACGATCTCCCCCTTGTGTACCTTCAGGGCAATGCCGTGCAGTGCCTCGACCTTGCCATAACTCACCGACAGCTCGCTGACCTCAAGCACGACCGTCTTTTCGCCCGCTTGCGCCGCCGCGCTCACTCGACGCCCCCGAGATAGGCTTCGACGACTGCCGGATTGCGCTGAATCTCTTCCGGGAGTCCGGCAGCCAGCTTCTGGCCAAATTCCATGACCACCACCCGATCGGCCAGGCCCATCACGAAATCCATATCGTGCTCGACCAGCAGGATGGCGATGCCTTCCGCACGCAAACGACGCAAGAGCTCGGCAAGAGCCTGCTTCTCCAGGTAGCGCAAGCCGGCAGCCGGCTCGTCAAGGAGCAGCAAGCACGGATCGGCGGCCAGCGCCCGGGCGATCTCGACGAGACGCTGCTTACCGAGCGGCAGGCTGCCAGCCAGTTCGTACATCTGCTCGGCGAGACCGCAACGCTCGATCTGTAGCGCTGCTTCCTGCAGCAAGCGCGCCTCCTCCGCACGGTCAGTGCGGCAAGCGGCGGCGACGAAGCTCTTGCTGCCTCGTAGATGCGTACCGATGGCGACGTTCTCGATGACGCTCATCCCCGGCAACAGACGGACATGCTGAAAAGTGCGGCTCATGCCGCGCCGCGCAATATCACGCGCCGGCAAGGATTCGATGCGCTCGCCGCGGAAGCTAACAGCACCGGAAGTCAACGGGTCGACGCCCGAGATGCCGTCGAACATGGTGCTCTTCCCAGCGCCGTTCGGCCCGATCAGTGCCATTACCTCACCGGCCCTGACACGAAAACTCATCCGGTCGTTGGCGACCACGCCACCGAAGCGCTTGCTGGCGTCCTTCACCTCCAGGACAACCGAGCCCGCTGCCGGCAGCGGGCGACGCGGCAGCGCCAAGGCCTCGACAGAACGGCCGCGCCGTTCCCGTTGTGGAACCAGACGTTGAATGATCGGCCACACACCATCTCGAGCGCGATGCAGGACGAAGATCATCAGCAGTCCAAAAACGATCATTTCGAAGTTGCCACTCCTGCCGAGCAGGGTGGGTAACCAATCCTGCAACCATTGCTTGAGAACGGTAATCAGACCAGCGCCGAGGATCGCGCCCCAGACGTGCGCGACGCCGCCGACCACCGCCATGAACAGGTACTCGATGCCTTGGGTCAGCGAGAACGGGGTCGGGTTGACGAAGCGCTGCAGGTGCGCATAAAGCCAACCGGACATACTGGCGTAGAGCGCCGCCAGGGTGAAGATGACGATTTTCAGGCGCGGCGTATTGACGCCCATCGCTTCGGCCATCAGCGAACCACCCTTGAGCGCGCGGATGGCACGGCCCTCGCGCGAGTCGAGCAGGTTTCGCGTCGCGAGAATGATCAGCAGCAGGACAGCCCAGATCAAATAGTAGAACTCGCGGCCCGACTTCAGCTCGAGCTCGAAGAACTGCAATGGCGGTATGCCACTGATGCCGGTGTGCCCGCCGAGAGCGGCGAGGTTGCCAAAAAGGTAGTAGAGGGCCATACCCCAGGCGATCGTGCCCAGCGGTAAGAAGTGACCGGAGAGACGCAGCGTGATCAAGCCGAGCGACAGCGCCACGATGCCGGTAACCAGCAGACCGGCAGGCAGGGTGAGCCATGGCGACACGCCGTGCACGGTGGTCAGATACGCCGAAGTATAGGCACCAAGACCAACAAACGCCGCCTGCCCGAAGGAAGTCATACCGCCGACGCCGGTGAGTAGAACCAGTCCGAGCGCGACAATCGCGTACAGGCCGATGTAATTGAGCAGCGTGACATAGAATTCCGGCAACAGCAGCGGGGCGCCGAACAACGCCGCAATGAAGACCAGCAGAATAGCCGTGGCGTGCGGACTTCGGCTCATTCCTCCTCCACATGGCGGGTCTTCCATGAACGCCAGATCAATACCGGGATGATCGCGGTAAACACGATCACTTCCTTGAAAGCACTGGCCCAGAACGACGAGAAGGATTCGAGCAGGCCAACCAGAACGGCGCCGGCCGCAGCGACCGGATAGCTGGCAAGACCACCGATGATCGCTCCGACAAAGCCTTTGAGACCGATCAGAAATCCCGAGTCGTAGTAGATGGTGGTGATGGGCGAGATCAGGATGCCGGAAAACGCACCGATCGCCGCCGCCAGCGTGAACGACAGCATGCCCGCCAGGGTCCCCGAAATTCCCATCAGCCGCGCACCGGTGCGGTTCATCGCCGTCGCACGCAGGGCCTTGCCGTAGATCGTGCGTTCGAAGAAAAAGTACAGGGCAACGATCAGCACCAGGCTGGCAACTACCACCAGCACCGTCTGCCCTTGCAGCAGCGCGTCGCCCACTTCGAAGCTCATGTCGGTGAACGGTAGGGTCCGCGAACCCTCGGCACCGAAAAAAAATAGCCCGATACCGATCAAGGTCACGTGCACTGCCACCGAAACGATCAACAGTGCCAACACCGACGCCTCGGCAATGGGCTGGTAGGCAAGACGATAGATCATCGGTCCGAGCGGCACCACCAGCATCAGCGCCAGCAATACCTGGAGCGGCAGCGGCAGGCTGGCCGGCGAAAGTGCGAACAGCACGCCGGCGAGCATCAGCGGCACGCCGCAATTGACCAGCAGGATCATCGGTAGCCGCCTGAACTGGCGCGTGCGCAGCGCCAGTGAGCCCTCGATGAGGGCGATCATCGAGCCCAGAGCCAGCAACAGCCAGATGGTGCCTGGTAGCCTGCCGGCCTGCAGACCGGCCAGGGTCAGGGCGCCGAAGGCGACAAACTCGCCTTGCGGAATGAAAATGACACGAGTGACGGCGAAAACCAGGACCAGAGCCAGCGCGAGCAGCGCGTAAATAGCACCGTTGGTGATCCCATCCTGGCCCAGCAGCAAGGCTATCTGCAAATCCATCAACGCTATTCCAGTCGCTACGCCGGCCGGCAACCCCTTCTGCGGGTAGCCGAAGTGCTGGCCAGGATGTCTGACGGAGAATCGGAAGCGGCTTGCCTGTGATTGCCGTCAGCGCCGCTTATCACCCACGGAGGTAATATTCCGAACGTCGGCAGGCAAGAACCGGCGCGCCTTGGGCGCGCCGGAGCGCCTACTTCACGAGCTTCCAGTCCCCGCCAACCACCTGGACCATCACCCGGGAGCGCTGGTCAAAACCGAGGTGATCCTGCGCACTCATGTTGAAAACACCGTGTGCCCCGGTCAGATCCTTGGTTCCCTCGAGGGCGTCGCGTAGCGCCTTGCGAAACTCCGGGGTTCCTGGTTGCGCCGTCTTGAGTGCTACGGGAACGGCATTGGCCAGCAGTTTGCCGGCATCCCACGCATGCGCACCGAAGGTCGACACGCTGCCCTTGCCGTGTGCTGCCTCGTACTTCTTGACATAATCAAGGGCCACCATCTTGACCGGGTTACTGTCGGGTAACTGGGCGGCCACCAGTACCGGTCCGGCCGGCAGGAAGGTGCCTTCACAATCCTTGCCACAGACGCGCAGGAAGTCGGCGTTGGCGACCCCGTGCGTCTGGTACATGATCCCCTTGTAGCCCTTTTCCTTCAGCGACTTCTGCGGCAGGGCAGCGGGCGTGCCTGCCGCGCCGACCAACACGGCGTCGGGCTTGGCGGAGAGGATCTTCAACACCTGACCGGTCACCGAGGTATCCGAGCGATTGAAGCGTTCATTGCCGACGATCGTGATCTTGCGCGCCTCGGCAATCTTGGAGAACTGATTCCACCACCCTTCGCCGTAGGCGTCGGCAAAACCGATGTAAGCGACCGTCTTGACGTTGTTGTTGATCATGTGCTCGACGATCGCCGTCGCCATCTGGGCGTCATTCTGCGGCGTCTTGAACACCCAGTGACGCTGGGCATCCATCGGCTCGATTATTCGTGCCGAGGCGGCCATGGCAATCATCGGCGTCTCGGCCTCCGCGACGACGTCGATCATCGCCAACGAGTTGGGAGAAATCGTCGAGCCGATGATCACATCGACCTTGTCCTCGGCGATCAGCTTGCGGGTGTTCTTGACTGCCGTGGTGGTATCCGAAGCATCGTCAAGAACGATGTAATTGATCTTTTGCCCAGCGATACTGGTTGGCAGCAAGGCAAAGGTGTTCTTCTCCGGAATGCCCAGCGAAGCCGCTGGCCCGGTCGCGGAAAGGGTGACGCCAACGTTGATGTCCGCATGCACGGCGGCGGCAAACCCCGCCGACAGAAAGGCCAGCACCGCGGCCATCGATTTCTTGCTCTTCATTGTCTCCCCCAGCATGATTGATCGCTGCGTTTATCGGTATGAGAGTGCCGCGGCCGTCCGTGCGGCACCATCACATTCTGCGACCAGAGGAAACACAAAACAAGTCTAGACGAAGGTGTCATGCGCGAACTTGACGATAAACAGGCTGACGACGCACAAAAACACCTTCCGCACGAAGCCGCTGCCGTGCCGTAGCGCAAGATGAGTGCCGATCAGCGAGCCAAGGACGTTGCAAGTGGCCATCAGCACCGCTACACCGAACAGCACGTGACCGTTGGGGAGGAAGTAGCCGAGCGCCGCCAGATTGGTCGCGACATTGACTACTTTTGACGCTGCCGAGGCGTGCAGGAAGTCGAAGCCGAAAAAACGGATGAAGAGAAAGATCAGGAAACTGCCGGTGCCGGGACCGAAGAATCCATCGTAAAAACCGATCGCGCCGCCGACGATCACGGCGTAGGCGAACTCGCGGCCACCGGTGTGTTGGGGCCGGTGAATAGCACCGAAATCGCGGCGCGCAAAAGTATAGATGGCGGCGCCGACGAGTAGCAGCAGAATCAGCGGCCGCAGCAGCTCGGGGGGCATCCAGGCGACAGCCATCGCGCCAAGGTAGGAAAATGCAAAGGCGGCGATCGCTGCCGGGAGCGTCGTCCGCCAGGGCATGCGTACCCGGCGAGCGTAGCGCCAGGCGGCATTGCTTGTTCCGAAGACGCTGGCGAACTTGTTGCTCCCGAAAAGTGTCGCCGGGATTTCGTTCGGCAGCGCAGTGAACAGTGCAGGGATCTGGATCAGACCGCCGCCGCCAACCACCGCATCGATGAAACCGGCGAACAGCGCCGCCGTTCCCAGCGCGACAAACAATGAATAATCGACCCCGGCTATGGCCACTTAGCGCTGCGCCACGAGAAAAACTCGCTTGAACGGGAATACCGTGTGCCCGTCGGCACCTCGCGGGTAGGCAAGTGCCAAGCGCGCGCGGTAGGCGGCGAGGAATTTCTCGGTGGCCGCGCCCTCCAGGCGCGCCAAGTACGGTACCAGCGTCGTGCCTTTCATCCATTCAATGATCGCATCGTCGCCACTGAGCGCTTGCCAATAGGTTGTTTCCCACACATCCAGATAGCGACAAAGCGGCATCAACAGGCGGTGGTATTCGGCAGCTGACAGGACGCTGCCCATCTCGACGTGACCCAGCGCCTGCTGCCAGCGATAGTCGCCAGCCAGTTTGCGCAGGATCTGATGCGATGGAGACATGAAGTTGGACGGCATCTGAAGCGCCAGCACACCACCGTCGGTGAGTTGCCCGATCAGACCCGGTAGCAGACTGCGGTGATCACCAAGCCAGTGCAGAGCGGCGTTCGAAAAAATCAGATCTGGTGCGGCTTCCGCCCGCCAGTCGGCAATGTCGGCGCGCTGCCAATCGATGGTCGACGGTGTCGACGAGGCCTTGCTGAGCATCGCCTGATCGCTGTCGATGCCGGTTACCCTGGCCGTCGGCCAGTGTTCGGCAAGCAGCCTGGTAACGTTGCCGGCGCCGCAACCGAGATCGACGATTGCGGTCGGAGACTTGCCCCCCAGCCGGACGATCAGATCAAGCGCCGGCCGTCGGCGCGCCTCGACAAATTTGAGGTATTGCTCTGGGTCCCAGTTCATTGGCCTGTTTCCTCTTGTTCGGATACTTTCAGCCCTTGTGTGGTAGGAAGGTTCGCGCCGCGCCGGCCATGGCCGCCAGATGATCCGTTGCTCCGCCCCACCCAGAACACCCTTGAGTGCTTGTTGGCTGGCAGATTTTCGTGGTCACCCGGTGACGAAGCCCTGGTGCGCCCACGAAGGATCTCAACGGGCTACTTTCCAATGCAGAAGCGCCCGAAGATCTCGCCAAGAAGATCGTCGGCACTGAAGTCGCCGGTGATCGTCGCCAGCGCCAACTGAGCGAGTCGAAGTTCCTCGGCGAACAGGTCGAGCAGTGGCAAGCGTTCGCGTGCCTGGTCAATATGAGCACGCGTCACGGCCAACGCCCGCAGGTGGCGTTCGCGAGCGAGGAACACGTCTTCGGTAGGCTGCCATCCGGCTATGCGCAGCAAGACCTGGCGCAATAAGTCGATACCTTCTCCGGATTTGGCGGAAAGGGCTACCGTCACGCCATCGGCGTCATCATGGCATGCAGGCCCCCGAGCGGCCAGGTCAATCTTGTTGTGAACCGTTAATCTGGCCAGGTGGTTGGGGAGTTTGGCAAGGATCGCGCGGTCGGCTTCACCGACGCCAGAGCGCGCATCGACCAGCAAGACGACGACGTCAGCACGCGCTATTTCTTGCCAGCTGCGTGCTATTCCGATCCGCTCGATCTCATCGTCGGTTTCGCGCAGCCCGGCGGTATCGATCACGTGCAACGGGATCCCTTCGACCTGGAGCGTACCGCGGACGAGGTCGCGAGTGGTGCCGGGAAGCGACGTGACGATGGCAAGCTCGTCGCCGGCCAGGCGATTGAGCAAGCTCGACTTGCCGACATTGGGCTGACCAGCGAGGACGACATGCAAGCCCCCCTGCAGCAACCGGCCTTGCCGGGCACGGTCGAAAACCTCGTCCAATCTATGTTGCAGGCGATCAAGGCGGCCAAAGGCATCGGCAGCTTCGAGAAAATCGACTTCCTCGTCCGGGAAATCCAGGGTCGCTTCGACTAGCATGCGCAATTCGATCAGTTGCGCCAGCAGCGCGTTCACTTCCCGAGAGAATTCGCCCTGTAGCGAACGGACAGCGCTACGGGCAGCAGCGGTAGTCGAGGCGTCGATAAGGTCGGCCACCGCCTCGGCCTGCGCCAGATCGAGCTTGCCGTTGAGGTAGGCGCGGCGCGTAAACTCGCCGGGGTCTGCCAATCGCGCACCAAGCTCCAGGCAGCGGGCGAGAAGCATTTGCATGACCACCGGGCCGCCATGGCCATGCAGTTCCAGTACGTCCTCGCCGGTGAAGGAGTGCGGGCCGGGAAAGTGGAACAGCAGGCCCTTGTCAATCACACTGCCGTCGGCACTGTTGAAGTCGGCAACAGTCGCCAGGCGCGCGGCAGGTTTCTTACCGCTAAGTGCCGCGCAAAAGTCCAGGAGCCTGGCGCCCGAAACGCGAACAATGCCGATGCCGCCGCGGCCGGGAGCGGTGGCAATCGCGGCTATCGTCGTCGCAGCGCTGCCCGCCTCAGGCCTTGGCGTCGTTGGCGGCTTTTCCACCACCTTCGATCATCCGGGTGATTTGCCATTGCTGGGCAATGGACAGCGTGTTGTTGACCACCCAGTAGAGCACCAGACCCGCCGGGAAGAAGAAGAACATGGCACCGAAGATGAATGGCATCATCATCATCACCTTGGCTTGAATCGGATCGGGCGGCGTTGGATTGAGCCTGGTCTGGATCAGCATCGTCGCCACCATGACCACTGGCAAGACGTAGTAAGGATCGCTGGCTGAAAGATCAGTAATCCACAATATCCAGGGGGCATCGCGAATTTCAACCGCACCGAGCAGAGCCCAGTAGAGTGCAATGAAAACCGGGATCTGCACGGCGATCGGCAGGCAGCCACCCAAGGGGTTGATCTTTTCTTTCTTGTAGAGCTCCATCATCTCCTGATTGAGCTTCTGGCGGTCGCTGCCATAACGTTCTTTGAGGGCGACCAGCCGTGGTGTAACGGTACGCATCTTGGCCATCGACTTGTAGCTTGCCGCCGATAGTGGGAAGAACAGAAGCTTGATGCCGACGGTGAGCAGAACGATGGCCCAACCCCAGTTTCCGACCAGCTTGTGGATCGCCTGTAGACACCAAAAAATAGGGGCGGCAACAATCGTCAGCCAACCGTAGTCGACGACCAGCGGCAGACCCTGTGCGCCGATTCCGCCTTCTGCCTTCGGCAGCGCGAGGTGATCAAGATTGCTCTGCAGTTGCGGACCGGCATAGAGAGGAACAGAAAAGGCGACCTTCGAGCCGGATGCCGCTATCGGTACTGGCACGATGACGCCAGCGCTGACCACCGGTTTGGCCATGCCGTCGAGCTTGCGCATATAGAATTCACGTGGCAATTTTTCGGGCGGTATCCATGCCGAGACGAAGTAGTGCTGAACCATGGCTATCCAGCCGTTGTCCGCTTGGGTAACGAACTTGGCCTTGCCGTTCTCGATATCGGCAAAATGCACCTTTTGATACTTGTCCTCCTCCGTATAGACTGCCGGGCCAGTGAAGGTCGATACCATCCTGCTCTCGCCTTCGGGCGCGGCGGTGTCACGCTGCAACTGGAAATAGGCGTGTGCCGCCACACTCTTGTCGCTGCCATTGTCGATCTCGTGTGTGACGTCGATCAGGTAACTGCCACGGGTGAAGGTGTAGATCTTGGCGACCTTGACGCCATTACTTGGTGGTGCTTCGAGACGAAGCTCGAGGGTCTTGGCATCGCCGCTGAGTTCTCGGCTGCCCGGAACCGGCGAGAAAACGGTCTTGTGGTTGGGCAAGCTGCCGCCGATCAAACCGCTCTGCGCGAAATAGTCATGCCTGGCTTCGAAGAGAGCGAAATCCTTGCTCTTGGATTCGGTGTCCTTGTAGTCATTGAACACCAGACGGACGATACCGCCACCCAGCACCGACACCTCGGCGGTAAAGAGGTCTGTCTTTACGGTTACTGTGTCAGCTTTCTGGGCAGCGGCGACCGCTTCTGACGGGGGAGCACCAGGAACCCCCGGAACGGGGCTGTGCAGGCTTGTCGACGGCTGCGGGGCCAACGTTTCCACCAAACCAACGGTCACTGGCGGGTCGACCGGTTTGGGCTGATTGTACTTCTGCCAGGCATCCCAGAGCATGACCAATGAGAAAGAGAAGACAAGCAGCAGCAGGAGGCGTCGGTTATCCATGAAAGCCTATACGATTCGATTGATGTTCAGGGGACGGGGTCGAAACCGCCGGGATTCCACGGATGACAGCGAAAAAACCGATGCAGGGCAAGTCGTGTACCCTTGCTAGCACCGTGCTTCTCAATGGCTTCTGCGGCGTACTCGGAACAGCTGGGGAAGAAACGGCAGCGGCGCCCGAGCATAGGGCTGACCGCGTAGCGGTAAAAGCCTATCAAGGCAAGCAGCATCTGTTTCATCGGTTCATCGTTCTGGTGAGATCATCTTGCTCAGCAAGCGCTGGATCTCGAGCGACAACGGCTGCCGCTCGAGCGGTCTCGGCATGGCCGCCAGACGCAGCACCATGTCGCTGGCGCGAAGTCGTGAACGCATCAGCCGGAAACGCTCCCGGGCCAGCCGCTTGACGAGGTTTCGATCAACCGAACGGCGCAGGAAGCGTTTGGCTACCACCAGACCCAACCGAGCGCCCGATGTTTCTGCAACGCTACGAGGGCCGTAATGTAGCAGGAAATGCTTGCTTTTCAGTGCCTTCCTGAAACTGAAAACGGATGAATACTCATCCGTTTTCAGTAGGCGGTACAGCTTTGGAAACGCGGTAGCAGATGTCGAGTGATCGGCGGAGCTACGCGATCTCCCGCTCAAACCGCCAGGCGATGTCGACCTTTGGCACGACGGGCGCGAATTGTCGCACGGCCGCCACGGGTAGACATACGAACGAGGAAGCCGTGCGTACGCTTGCGGCGAACAACCGACGGTTGATAGGTACGTTTCATGGTCAAGCCCTTGAAGTCAATACGAAGTAAACGGATAATTAGACAGCTTCTAAGGGAAGCTTGTCAAGACCAGTTTTTTGACGCTGCTGTGGATAACTTCCGGTCAACGCGTTAGAATTGCCGTTTCAGCGCTCTGGGCAAGACAAGAAGCGCCAAGCGTAGCGAGCTGCCGACAAATCCGTGCTGTCAACCGGAGGCTGGTAGCTTACGCCAAGTGGGGATAGGGTCCAATCTCGATGTTTCCTAGATGTCTTTCTTGTCAGGGCAGGCCGTTTCTGTTGCCGTCTCACATTGGCGCTTTACTTGGGAATTCCAGTCGATGACTGTCGATGGCTAGTTTCTGGTCCTCGTGTCTGAGCCAGTTCGAGCAAGAACTTCCGCCTCAGCAATTCAATACCTGGATCCGTCCGCTTCGCCTGGAAGGGGAGGAAGATTTCACGCGCGGATTGCGCCTTCTGGCACCGAACGGTTTCATTCTGAAGTGGGTCAAGGAGCGTTATCTGGCGCGAATCGAGGAATTGGGGAGCGAGCATTTCTCTGCGCCCATCAGCATCGCTTTGACCCTCGGCGAGCGCATCGTAGCACCGAAAAACCCACCGTCAGACCGGGCCGGGCAGACCACCACCCACGAGCCCGGGAAAACGGTTTCCGTAGCCGTGGTCTCCAATAGTTCGTTGGTCAATAACGGTCGGTCGGCTTACGAAAAGACGAGGTTGATCCAAACCTTTACCTTCGACAACCTAATTGTCGGAAAAGCCAACGATCTAGCCCGCGCAGCTTCCCGACAAGTTGCCATCAATCCGGGGGAGACTACCTACAACCCGTTGTTCATCTATGGCGGAGCCGGTCTCGGCAAGACACACCTCATTCACGCGATCGGCAATCACATCCTTGACAACTTCCCCGACAAGATCGTGCGTTATGTTCACGCCGAGGACTACTACTCAGACGTCGTTCGTGCCTACCAACAGAAGTCCTTTGACGTGTTCAAGCGTTATTATCGATCACTTGACGTATTGCTTCTCGATGACGTCCAGTTCTTCAACGGAAAGAACCGGACACAGGAAGAATTTTTCTACGTTTTCAATGCACTTAGTGAAACCAGGAAGCAAATCGTCATCAGTTGCGACACTTACCCAAAGAACATCTCCGGCCTTGAAGATCGGCTGATCACTCGTTTTGATTGGGGTCTAACGGTTCAGATCGAACCTCCGGAAACAGAAATGCGTGTTGCGATTCTTAAAAATAAAGCAGAAGTCGGTGGGGTAGTACTTGACGACGAAGTTGCCTTCTACATTGCCAAGCATCTGCGGTCGAATGTTAGAGAGCTGGAGGGTGCTCTAAAAAAGGTACTTGCCTATTCGGCGTTTCATGGACAACGGATCTCGCTGGATCTGGCCAAGGAGGCACTAAAAGATGTGATCGGTTCGGTCAACCGACAGATTACGGTCGAGAACATCCAGAAAACGGTAGCAGATTACTACAAGATTAAGGTGGCGGACTTGTTCTCCAAGAAGCGTACGCGGGTGATCGTTCGACCGCGTCAGATTGCCATGTGGCTGGCAAAGAATCTGACGACGCTGAGCTACCCCGCGATAGGAGCTGCCTTCGGCGGGCGCGACCATACCACTGTACTGCATGCGGTCCGCACCATCGACGATCTGCGGACCAAGAACAACGACATCAACCACGACGTACATGTTCTCCAGCAGGTTCTGAAAACCTAGGATGCCTTTGTATAAGTCACTGGAAAAGCCGCTGGTAACAGTTGGACAAGATGTGTATCCAGGGCCTGTGGATAAGTTGCTAAATCTTGCCCACAGTCTCGTACCGCCTTTATTCAGGCTGATAAAAATGTCTAAGTAACAGATTTAAAAAGAAAAATAAGAACAATCAACAGACTTGTTCGGACCATAGTCTTTATAGGATTTATAGATATGCTTCTTATCAAAACACGGCGCGACACCCTCCTGGCACCTTTGCAGGCGGTTTCGGGAATAGTTGAGAGGCGTCACACACTTCCGATTCTCTCGAACGTGTTGCTCGAAAAGAGAGGCGAGGTGTTGACTCTTCTGGCAACCGATATCGAGATCCAGATCACCAGCTCCACCAGCGGTACGGCAGGTGATGGCGACGGAGCAGTTACGGTCGGGGCGAGGAAACTGCAGGAGATTTTGCGTTCTTTGCCGGAAGCGGCCGAGGTAAGTCTGATCCTTGAAGACAGGCGCCTGCAGGTCAAGGCGGGAAAAAGCCGTTTCAGCCTGCAGACTTTGCCAGCAGATGACTTTCCGTGTTTGGCTCTAGCGGACGGGGAGGCCAAGCGATTCACGGTACCGCAGAAGGAGTTTCGCAAGTTGTTGGGTCAGACCCAGTATGCGATGGCCACACAGGATGTTCGTTACTATCTGAACGGTCTCTTGCTACTGGTGGATGGCAGCGAGCTGCGAGCGGTAGCGACCGATGGTCATCGACTAGCCTATGCCAGCGTAGCATTGGAGGATGCTCCCGAAGCTCTGCGTCGGGAGGGTGCCACACGGCAGGAGCTGATCCTGCCACGCAAGACGGTGATCGAGCTCAATCGACTGCTCGCCGACAATGACGAGCCACTGTCGATCGAAATGTTACCGAGTCAGATCCGCTTCCAGTTTGGCCACATCAATCTGGTGTCCAAGCTGATTGATGGTCGCTTCCCGGATTACGAGCGCGTGATCCCGATCAGCCTCAGAAACGTCGTTTCGGTCAGCCGCACAGTGCTGCTGCAGTCGATGGTGCGGGCAGCGATTTTGACTAACGAGAAATTCCGTGGTGTTCGCCTGGTACTTGCTGACGGCAGCCTGAAGATCATTGCCGCCAACGCTGAACAGGAAGAAGCGCAAGAAGAGATCGAGGTCGATTACCAGGGCGAGGCACTAGACGTCGGTTTCAATGTTGCCTATCTGCTGGATGTTCTCAACAACCGCTCCGAAGAAACGATCGAGTGGGGTTTCAATGATGCCAATTCAAGCGCCCTATTGACCATTCCGGGCAACGAGAGGTTCAGGTACGTCGTAATGCCAATGCGGATTTGAAATCCGTTAGCCGGATGAGGAAGTAGTAGGAAAGCTTCAATCAAGAGAAAGCAGTGGATCTAGAATGAATGAAGAAAACGAGCAACCGGCTTATGACGAAACGAGCATCCAGCAGCTGGAGGGTCTGGAGGCAGTTCGCAAGCGGCCGGGAATGTATATCGGTGATACTTCCGATGGCACTGGTTTGCACCACATGGTATTCGAAGTGGTCGACAACGCTATTGACGAGGCGTTGGCCGGTTATTGCGACGATATCGTCATCACGATTCACGCCGATAATTCGATTTCTGTAGCCGACAACGGCCGCGGTATACCCACCGGTATCAAGTTTGACGACCGCCACGAGCCGAAGCGTTCGGCGGCCGAGATCGTCATGTGCGTGCTGCATGCAGGCGGCAAGTTCAACCAGAATTCGTACAAAGTTTCAGGTGGTCTGCACGGGGTCGGCGTTTCATGCGTCAACGCTTTGTCGAAGTGGCTGCGTCTGACCATCCGCCGCGATGGCCACAAACATTTGATCGAGTTCAACCGAGGGAAGGTGGTCGATCGCCTGATCGAGATTCAGAAGGAGGTCGAGGTATCGCCAACCAGGATTGTTGGCACCACGGAAAAGCGCGGCACAGAACTGCACTTCATGGCGGACGACGAGATCTTCGGCCAGGTCGAGTTTCACTACGAGATTATTGCCAAGCGTCTGCGTGAGCTTTCCTTCCTCAACAATGGCGTAAAGATTCGCCTGATTGACCAGCGCAACGGCAAGGAAGAAGACTTTGCCTTCCTGGGTGGTGTTCAAGGTTTCGTGGAGTACATCAATCGCGCGAAATCGGTCCTTCATCCGAATGTGTTTCATGCCTGCGGCGAGTCGGCGACGGTCAACGGACTGATCAACGTTGAAGTGGCCATGCAGTGGAACGACAGCTACGTCGAACAGGTGCTGTGTTTTACCAACAACATCCCCCAGGCCGACGGCGGTACGCACATGACTGGCTTGCGTGCGGCGATGACGCGGGTGATCAACCGCTACATCGAAGAGCACGAGATCGCCAAAAAGGCCAAAGTGGATATCGCCGGTGACGACATGCGCGAGGGTCTGGCCTGTGTGCTGTCGGTGAAAATGCCTGACCCGAAGTTTGCTTCGCAAACGAAGATGAAACTGGTTTCTTCTGAAGCGCGTCCAGCGGTGGAAGAGGTCGTAGCGGCGAAACTGAGCGAGTTCCTGCAAGAGCGTCCACTCGACGCCAAGATAATCACCGGCAAGATTATAGAAGCGGCGCGTGCCCGCGATGCTGCGCGCAAGGCCAGAGAAATGACGCGCCGCAAGGGTTTGCTCGATGGCGTCGGGTTGCCTGGAAAACTGGCCGACTGTCAGGAGAAGGACCCAGCTCTTTGCGAACTCTACCTGGTCGAGGGAGACTCCGCCGGGGGCTCAGCAAAACAGGGTCGCGACCGAAAATTTCAGGCCATACTGCCACTGAAGGGAAAAATTCTCAACGTCGAGAAAGCCCGTTTCGACAAGCTGATCTCGTCGCAGGAGATTGTTACCCTGATTACCGCTCTCGGTACCGGGATAGGCAAGGACGAGTACAAGCCCGAGAAGTTGCGTTATCACCGCCTGATCATCATGACCGATGCAGATGTCGACGGTGCCCATATCCGTACCCTGCTACTGACCTTCTTTTACCGTCAGATGCCGGAACTGATCGAAAATGGCCACATTTACATCGCACAACCGCCATTGTACAAAGTCAAACATGGCAAAACCGAACGCTACATAAAGGATGATCAGGCGCTCAAGCAGTTCCTCCTGACCTTGGCGTTGGACGGTTCGGTGTTGATCCCAAGAACTGGAGCGCTGGAGATTTCGGGCGGCGCACTGGAAGAGCTGGCACGGGAGTATCTGCTTGCCGAGGCGGTGATCAACCGTTTATCGCACTTGATCAATCCGGAAGTCCTGCACGCGCTGATCGATGCCAATCTCAAGGTCGAAGTGGCCGATGAAGCGTCGGCGACAGCCAGCGGCGTTGCCCTGATGAACGCCGTCGGCGACAAACTGGGGATCAATATCTACGCCCGCTACGATGACGCTCAGGAGCGCTGGCAGTTACGTCTCGAGAAAATGCTGCATGGCAATCTCAAGGTTAGCGTGATCGACGACGACTTGTTGGTCAGTGGTGACTATGCGCAGTTGCGCAAGACTGCGGAGATCCTGGCAGGTCTCTTCGGGCCAGGCGGTATCGTGCTTCGTGGCGAGAAGAAACAGGCGGTAATCAGCTTTGCCGAGACCATGCAGTGGCTACTCAGCGAAGTCGAGCGTACGGTCAGCAAACAGCGCTACAAAGGCCTCGGTGAGATGAATCCCGAGCAGCTTTGGGAAACCACCATGGACCCGAGTGTGCGCCGCTTGCTGAAAGTCCAGATCGAAGACGCCATTGGCGCCGACGAGATCTTCACGACGCTGATGGGTGAACTGGTCGAACCACGGCGCAACTTTATCGAGTCGAATGCTCTGGCAGCGAGAAATATCGACGTGTAAGTTCGCCAGTTTGGCATTCAAGCAATTGTCCTGAGACCAGCGGCGCAAAGCGACCTATCGCGCTCACCGTTCAGCGCCAGCGCTGGTTTACCAGACCGCGGTGTCGGCTTTTCTGATGCGCGTGTGCCCATGGCGCTGGTTGCGACGGCAAGCGACCAAGATCATGCCTTTCGTATCGTTCTGGCGGACATCCTTGATGACTTGCCCCATGTAGGAAAAACCCCCTAGCGGGGCGACTGCACCCGTTTCACTTGCCGCTCGGTGTCCTCGGAGGGCGCAGATCAAGACACGCTCCGAGGCTTGTCAGTCGTGCCGGTCGACCGCAACCAGACAAGCAAGCTCCAGAAATGCTTGATGCATCAAGGCGAAATGTAATCTGACAAAGTGGATTCAAGCGGCTAGGCGTCGCCAGCCACACCTCGTATAATTCCGACGACAGAGTCGTGGCCGAAGCAAAAAAACCGCATTGGGCTATGTGTAACCGTCGGCCTCTTCCGAGGATTGCACGTTGTCCAGACAATCTAATCTTGGAGAAAGTTCACAATCATGACGATACATCTCTACTTTTCGTTGGTCCCCGAAGCCTTGATCGCCTCCATGCTCGAACCGGAAGAGTTCGGGCAATACTACTCAACCGGCCATAGCTACAAATCCAAGGGGCAAGCGATCTTTTTCGAGGTCGATCCAAATTTTCGTCATGAGTTTTTCAACATCGATGAGGGTATTGAGCGGTGTGTTCCGCACCCCGATGGCACGCCCAAGAACTCGGTTTATATTTCCGTATACCGGGTACTCGAGCACATTCCGGTGAGCGCCCTGGGCAAGCTGTACCTGAGCACCGCGTACGGCCAGACGCTGGGGTTGAGCCGCTCGGATTCGTTTCCCGCGAAAGGGAAGGGCTTGCACATGTACCAGGATTTGGCGCCGATCAACAGCCTGGTGGTGAGCGCTCAGGATCCAAAGACCTACTATGAAAAAGTCACCAGCCAGCCGAACAAGTTCATTCGCTTCCCTGGCCTGTGCTTTGTCGAGCTCGGCCTTGGCGCACTGGCGACGGATCCGGGTGCTGGGGCCATTGGCGATCTGCCGTACTCGTTTGTGCACCATCTGCGCGAGGCCTTACTGGAAGTGGATCCAGCCGGCAAGCAAAGCAAGCTGGTGCATCGGGTTCACTCACTTGAGTTCCCGTACCGGATGATCAAGAACGGTATCTACATGGGTAACGGTTCTGATCTCGCGTTCTACCAAATGCCTTCGCATGAAATGCTGCGCCAGAATCACAGCAATTGGTGGCGCTCGTGCAACCTTTAAGCGCTACTTAACAGGGAGCCGGGGCGGATGGACTGTCTCGGCTTTTTTTGCGCACATCAGTAGAAGGAAAAGGGCGTTTAACAAACCTCAAGCAGCCTGCTGAGTGTGCACGTGCCGCAACCCCGAAGTTGATGAACGACATCAAGACGGCGCAGAGGAAAAGTCGCTTGCATTGCGAAATGCCGCGACAGGGGCTCGAAACCGCTCGTCGCGGCTGAGACGGTTCAACGTTTCGGCGCGACTACACACGCCTTGCGCTATTTGATGACCTGTTTTCTGTCTTGTGCAGAGCTGATGGGTTGTTGCATCTAGCGTGGACCATACGAACGGTCATCCGCAGCCAGACGCCCCCGTTTCAGTGCTTTGCCATGACCACCGCAAGACAGCGGTGCTTGTTGGACACGCCGTATTTCGTGGCCCCTTCTCTGGGGTCGCGCGCTCGCCATTCTTGAGACCTCTCCGAAGTGCAGCAGCCAGGCACGTCGAGACTCCATCGCAGAAGAATTTTCCCGGCAGAAAATAAATGATTACGATTTGGAGTTATGCTATTTGCAAGTTTCATAAATTATAATCAGAGATGATTCATGCGATAGAGGGCTGCCGCTACCGTCTGTTTCCGGCTATCTTCGCAGCAGCGGGAAGTATGCAATAGGGGTTTATCAAACAGCCCGATCGGATTATCGAGTGCTGCGGAGATGTGCGCGCCACCTAAGCGGCGCTATGCTTATGGGTTTTTTGTGCATACGCGTGTTTCTCCACCGCCAAGTGAGCACCGGCCTTGATTAAAAAGAAAAAATAGGTCTGTCGCAACAGTTTTGTCACGCTCCTGACGTTTTCCACAGAGCCCGAGATATCCCGCGAAAATGGGCGCGAGCAACGCCGCTGCGTGTGCTTGACAGCGCTGATTCGGGCGGAGATACTCGCCGCGGCGGTATTGAGTCTCGACTCCCTCCGTCCGGCTAAACGGACATCACGAAGGATATAACGAGAACATCTTAACTCTCTTTGGACCCCGTTATATGACATTCGCTCACAATGCCTTGGCGCCACCACGATACTGCTTCGCACGTTATCTGTTGTTGGCATTGCTCATAATTTTTGGTGTGGCGTCGCTGCCAGCCATCGCGGCCACGGAGGGCCATGTCTCCGAGGTCAACCTCGTTCTACCCGATCTCGGAGATACCTCGCTGGTAAGCTTCCTTGGGGGAATTTCGGGCTCGACACTGCTTTCCTACGGGCTTGTCGTCGCTATCGCGGGCCTTGTCTTCGGCGCCGTCATCTACCGCCGGATTCGCGGCCTGCCGGTGCATCGCTCAATGGCCGAAATCAGCGAATTGATCTACGAGACCTGCAAGACCTACATGATTACTCAGGGCAAGTTCCTGCTTGTTCTGCAGGCCTTCACCGCAGTGATCATGATCGGCTATTTCTACTTCGTCCAGCAGCTGCCCGTTTCCGACGTGGCGACGATCCTGACCTTTTCGGTGATCGGCATTGCCGGGTCTTTCGGCGTTGCGTGGTTCGGTATACGCATCAATACCCTGGCCAACAGCCGCACGGCGTTCGCTTCGCTAGTGGCGAAACCTTATCAGATTTACGCGATTCCGATCACCTCGGGAATCTCCATCGGCATGCTGCTGATATCGACCGAGTTGCTGATCATGCTTTGTATCATGCTGTTCGTGCCGGCTTCACTGGCAGGCAAGTGTTTCATCGGTTTTGCCATCGGCGAGTCATTGGGCGCGGCGGCACTGCGCATAGCCGGCGGCATCTTCACCAAGATCGCGGACATTGGTTCCGACTTGATGAAGATCGAATTCGGTATTCAGGAGGACGACGCGCGCAACCCCGGGGTGATCGCCGACTGTGCGGGCGACAACGCTGGCGATTCGGTTGGTCCGACGGCGGACGGCTTCGAGACTTACGGCGTCACGGGCGTGGCACTGATCACCTTCATCATGCTTGCCGTACCGGAGCCCGCCGTCCAGGTTCAGCTGTTGGTCTGGCTGTTTGCCATGCGCGTAATGATGATCGTCGCTTCGGGGATTTCTTACCTCGGCAATCAGATGCTGGCGCGGCGCCTGTATGGCGACAAGCAACGCTTCAATTTCGAAGCGCCGCTGACCTCGCTGGTATGGATCACGTCGGTCGTCTCGCTGGTCATTACCTTCATTGTCTCGTACCTGCTGATGGGGCAATTCACTGTCAGCGGTACGGCCTACCCCAACCTGTGGTGGCAGCTTTCGCTGATCATCACCCTCGGCACACTGGCTGGAGCCATCATTCCGGAGGTGGTAAAGGTCTTCACGTCGACCAAGTCCAAGCACGTCCGCGAAGTGGTGACGGCGTCCGAGGCCGGAGGCGCGAGCCTCAACATCCTGTCCGGCCTTGTGGCTGGGTACTTCTCGGCATTCTGGATTGGCGTGATCGTCGTCGGCCTGATGTCTGGTTCTTACGTCCTGTCGCAGTACGAGCTGACGGCGGTGATCAATCCCGATTCCGCCAAGGCCGCGATGATGGCCGCGGTCTTCTCTTTCGGGCTCGTCGCCTTTGGCTTCCTGGGAATGGGCCCGGTAACGATTGCCGTCGATAGCTACGGCCCGGTCACCGACAATGCGCAGTCGGTCTATGAGCTGTCGATGATCGAGCAGGTTCCCGGTGTCGCCGGTGAAATCAAGAGGGATTACGCTGTCGATGTCGACTTCAGTGCGGCGAAGTTCCTGCTCGAGGAGAACGATGGGGCCGGCAACACCTTCAAGGCCACTGCCAAGCCTGTGTTGATAGGCACCGCGGTAGTCGGTGCGACGACCATGGTTTTTTCGATCGTCATGCTGCTCACTGCCGGCCTGACGGAAAACCTCGATAAGCTGTCGTTGCTTCACCCGCCATTCCTGCTCGGCCTGGTCTCCGGTGGCGCGACGATCTTCTGGTTTTCCGGCGCCAGCACCCAGGCGGTATCGACAGGGGCCTACCGGGCGGTGGAGTTCATCAGTACGCACATCCGACTCGATGCGGTAGTCAAGGCATCGCCCAAGGACAGCAAGAAGGTCGTCGAGATCTGCACGATCTACGCCCAGAAAGGCATGTTTAACATCTTCATGGCGGTGTTCTTCGGAACCCTGGCTTGCGCCTTCATCGAACCTTTCTTCTTTATTGGCTATTTGATCTCGCTGGCGATCATTGGCCTCTACCAGGCCGTTTTCATGGCTAACGCCGGTGGCGCGTGGGACAATGCAAAGAAGATTGTGGAAACGGAAATGCATGCCAAAGGGACCGATCTGCACACGGCTTCGGTGGTCGGTGACACGGTCGGCGACCCGTTCAAGGACACCGCCTCGGTGGCCATGAACCCGATCATCAAGTTCACCACGCTGTTCGGCTTGCTGGCGGTCGAGATGGCGGTGGGGCTCCAGGCACAGGGACACCAGGGAGTGGTATTTGCATTGGCGGCGCTGTTCCTGGTCGTGAACCTCGTTTTCGTATTCCGCAGCTTCTACGGGATGCGCATCATCGCCAAAAAGGCGATGGTGTAGTGGTACGCGGCGTCGGCGCTACACCGGAAGCCAGGTCGCTGGTGGGCTTCGAGCGGAGTTGCCGACACAGCGCCAAACAAGAATGTCGAAAAAGCTCGACTATCTCAGGGAGGGTTCAACCATGTCCATGCATCTATATTTTTCGCTGATTCCTGAAGCATTGATCGCGTCCATGCTTGAACCGGAGCAGTTCGGGCAGTACTACGCGACTGGCCACAAGTTCAAATCGAAGGGGCAGGCCCTGTTCTTCGAAGTCGACCCATTGTTCCGCCATGAATACTTCGACATCGACGGTGCATTTGCGCGCTGCGCGGAGAAGCAGGATGGCACGCCAAAGAACTCTGTCTATATCTCGATGTACCGCGTCATGGAGCATCTGTCGATGAATGCCATCGGCCAGCTCTACCTGACTACGGCAATGGGCGCGACGCTGGGCCTGAAACGAGGGGACGGTCTACCCAAAGCCGATCAGGAACGGCACATGTTCCAGGATTTGGCACCGATCAATAGCCTGGTGGTCAGCCTGCTCGATCCCGCCAAGTATTACGCGGACGTGACCACAAAGCCATCGAAGTTCTTCCGCTTCCCCGGAATGTGTTTTGTCGAACTCGAACTAGGCCCGCTGGCGCGCGACCCCGAGAACGGCCAGGAAGGTGATCTTCCGTATTCGTTCCTGCTGCACCTGCGTGAGGCCTTGCTGGAACTGCGGCCTGGGTCGAAGCAGAACAAGCTCGTACACCGCGTGCACTCGCTCCAGTTCCCGTATCGAATGGTCAAGGACGGCTTCTACCTGGGCATTGGCGAGGAACTCGTGCACTACCCGATGCTTACGCACGAGGTACTGCGGAAGGATCACAGCAACTGGTGGCGTTCGGCCAATCTCTGACCGGCCAGGAATGGTTCGGTTTATCGGGAGCCGATCC
>NZ_JAVTWB010000156.1:44763-48782 GCF_032229525.1 Accumulibacter sp.
CAGCATTGGCGTTCTGACGAGCGGTGGCGATGCGCAAGGCATGAATGCCGCAGTACGCGCGGTGGTCCGCTCGGCGCTGCACCAGGGCGTCGGCGTGCACGCCATTTTTGAGGGCTATCAGGGCATGGTGGATGGCGGGGAGCGCATCCGCTCGCTGTCGTGGGACGATGTCGGCAGCATCATTCACCGGGGCGGAACGATCATCGGGACAGCGCGCTGCCCGGCGTTTCGCGAACGGGAAGGCCGGCTGACCGCCGCCCGAAACCTGCTCCAGCACGGTATCGACCGGCTGGTGGTGATTGGTGGCGATGGCAGCTTGACAGGTGCCAACCTGTTTCGGCAGGAGTGGCCGAGTCTCTTGGAGGAACTGCTGCAGCGCGGGGAAATCGACCAGCTCACCGCACAACGGCACCCCGAGCTGATGATTACCGGCTTGGTTGGATCGATTGACAACGACATGGTCGGTACCGACATGACCATCGGTGCCGATACAGCCCTGCATCGGATCGTTGAGGCCATCGACGCCATTACGAGCACCGCCGCTAGCCACCAGCGCACCTTCGTGGTTGAAGTGATGGGCCGCCACTGCGGCTATCTGGCGCTGATGAGCGCGATCGCCGGTGGAGCCGACTACGTGCTGATTCCGGAAAGCCCGCCGCCAGAGAACTGGGAGCAGGAGATGTGCGATCTGTTGCGCAACGGTCGGGCTGCCGGTCGCCGCGATAGCATCGTCGTTGTCGCCGAAGGGGCTTGTGATATTGAAGGCCGGCCGATCAGCAGCGACCAGGTGCGGCAAGTGCTGCAAGACCGCCTTGGCGAGGACACGCGCGTGACGATCCTCGGACACGTCCAGCGCGGCGGGACGCCAAGCGCCTTCGACCGCTGCATGAGCACGTTGGTTGGCCACGCGGCCGTGCAGGAGCTGTTGTCCGCCACTGCGGAGAGTGACCCGCAGATGGTCGGCATGCGCTACAACCGGGTACGGCACGTACCGTTGATGCAATGTGTCGAGCAAACTCACGCGGTGGCCCGCAAGATCGCCGAGCATGACTATGGCAAAGCGATGGAGCTGCGCGGTAGCAGCTTCACCGAGATGTTTCAGACCTTCAAGGCCATGGCCGGCGCGCCGCCCAGCGTGATACCGCCGGCCCGCCCCCGGCGACTAGCCGTGTTGCACGGCGGCGGGCTTGCGCCAGGGATGAATACTGCCGCTCGTGCCGCAGTCCGGCTCGGACTGGATCGAGGCCACACCATGTTGGGGGTACGTGGCAGCTTCGAAGGACTCCTTGCCGGCCGCATCGAGGAGTTGAGCTGGGGCGACGTCGAGGGGTGGGCCGCTATGGGTGGCGCCGAACTGGGTAGCACCCGGCAGGCGCCAACTGTCGAGCAACTCTACACTGTCGCGCGAGCGCTCGAAACGTACCGCATAGACGGATTACTGATCATTGGCGGCTGGCTGGCCTACAAGGTCGCCCATAATCTGTATAGCGAACGCGAGCGCTATCCGGCATTCAAGATTCCGATGATTTGCCTGCCGGCGAGCATCGACAATAACCTGCCCTGCTCCGAGCTGAGCATTGGGGCCGATACCGCTCTCAACGCCATCGTTGAGGCGCTCGACCGAATCAAGCAGTCAGCCATGGCGGCGCGGCGTTGCTTCGTGGTCGAAGTCATGGGCCGCTACTGCGGTTACCTGGCGCTGATGAGTGGGCTTGCCAGCGGCGCCGAGCGCATCTACCTCCCCGAGGAAGGCGTCTCGCTCAAGGATCTCCAAATCGACGTGGAACGGATGATCGATGGCTTCCACGGCGGTCGGCGTTTCTATCTCACGATTCGCAACGAGCGCGCAAACTCGCAGTACACCACGGACTTCATGTGCCGACTGTTCGAGGAGGAAGGTCACGGTCTGTTCGACGTGCGCCAAGCGATCTTGGGTCACGTGCAGCAGGGGGGCAATCCCTCACCGTTTGACCGCGTGCTGGCTACCCGGTTGGCGGCGCACTGTATCGATTTCCTGACCCAGGAACTGGAGCGGGGTTCGGCTGCCGGGGCCTATATCGGCCTGGTCGAAGGCAAGGTCATGATCTCTCCGATCAACCGCATGCACGACGTCGTTGATCTGGAACATCGGCGGCCGACGGAGCAGTGGTGGCTGGCTTTGCGGCCGGTCATACAGGCCATGACACGGCCGACAGCGCGAGCTCTGGATTCGGCGCTTGGGCAGCACGTTGCCAAGAATCCCGCAGGGCGGTAGGCGGCGACCGGGTGCACCGCGTCGCCCGCTGGTCCGAGAATGTCGCCAGCTAATACTTCAGCGATGGAACGACAGGTGTCAAGTTGTGGTATCGCTGGCAAGTGGGTCAGGCGGTCGATGAAGATTGATTGCGTCACGGGTTGTACGTGCCACATGTCGTGCCGCCTCGGCGAAGTCCTCACCACTTCCGGCATACAGGATGGCGCGTGAAGAATTGATCAGGAGGCCGTCGCCGTGAGCCGTACAGCCGGCGCGGACGGTGGCTTCGATGTCGCCGCCCTGCGCGCCGATGCCCGGGACCAATAGCGGCATGTCGCCGGTCAGCTTTCGAACGCGGGCGATTTCAGCCGGGAAAGTGGCGCCGACCACCAGCGCGCACTGGCCACCCTGATTCCATTCACTGCTCACCAGTCGGGCGAGGTGTTCGTACAGCTTCTCACCGCCAACGTCGAGAAACTGCAGATCACTCCCACCGGGGTTCGACGTCCGGCAGAGAAGGATGATTCCCTTGTCGCCGTAAGCCAGATAGGGTTCGATGGAGTCGCGCCCGAGGTAGGGGTTGACGGTGAGTGCGTCGGCTTTGAAGCGTTCGAAGGCTTCAATGGCGTATTGCTCGGCGGTACTGCCGATGTCGCCGCGCTTGGCATCGAGGATCACCGGTATCGTCGGGTGCCGACGGTGGATATGTCCGATCAGTGCTTCCAGCTGGTCCTCGGCGCGCTGGGCGGCGAAGTAGGCGATCTGGGGTTTGAACGCGCAGGCCAGGTCTCCAGTGGCGTCGACGATGGCTTTGCAGAACTCGAAAATCGCGTCCGGTTTGTCGCGCAGGTGGGCAGGGAATCGCGTCGGGTCGGGGTCAAGGCCGACGCAGAGCAGGCTGTTGTGCTCGCGCCACGCGCTATTAAGGGCGTGCATGAAGTTCATCGGGCAGCTCGGACTTGGTTGCAAAGACGCCATTTTAAAAGGATTGCCGCCGTGCAGGAGGCGTTCTCGGCGGGCACGGTGAGGAATCGTCGCCGGGAATTTGAGACTTGCCATCGCCGGAGAAGGTAGACTCGGTGTTTTCCAGCGAGGGCGTTACCTTGAACAGACTCGAGCAGGATGACTATCTCGCCCTGCGTGCCGGCGCGACGATCCTGGAAGAGGATGGTTTTGGTGAGAAGGTTTTGCGACTGGCCGACGGGACGATGCTGAAGCTGTTTCGGCGCAAGCGCCTGCTGTCCTCCGCTGCCTGGTCTCCTTATGCACAACGGTTTGCTGACAATGCGGCGGCTTTGCACCAGCGTCACATACCGGCGCCGGTGATCATCGCTGTTTGGCGCGTGCCGTCGATCGATCGAGATGCCGTGCACTACCATCCGCTGGTCGGCAAAACACTGCGCGAGATGCGCCGTGAAGGCCTGGAGGCGCATCGCGAACAGGCATTGAAAGCAGCGTTCACGCGCTTTGTCATTCACTTGCACGATTGCGGGGTCTACTTTCGCTCTTTGCACTTGGGTAACGTGGTCTATACCCCAGATCACCAGTTCGGGTTGATAGACATCTCCGATGCGCGCATGGGGCGGCGCGCTTTGAGCAAGCAGCTACGCGCGCGAAACCTGCGGCGCTTGGAGGGAATTCCGGAAGAAAGTGAATGGGTTGACTCTTCCGCGGTGCTCAGCGGCGCTTTACAAGAAAAGCCCCGAACCCTATAATGCGCGCTTCTTTCGAGGGGGTATAGCTCAGCTGGGAGAGCGCTTGCATGGCATGCAAGAGGTCCGCGGTT
>NZ_JAVTWB010000157.1:0-7588 GCF_032229525.1 Accumulibacter sp.
AGACATTGCCAGATTCATCGCCGGTTTCGAACGCTTTCAGGAGAAGTACTTTGGTGAAGAACGTGAACTGTTCGAACAACTTACCCACGGTCAGAGTCCCAAGACGCTGATCGTCGCCTGCGCCGACTCGCGGGTGGACCCGGCGCTGCTGACCGGGGCTGAACCGGGCGACGTGTTTGTCGTGCGCAACGTCGCCAACCTGGTGCCGCCTTATCACCCCGGCGGCGATTTCGCCAGCGTGCCAGCGGCGCTGGAGTTCGCCGTGCTGTCGCTCAAAGTCGAGCACATCATCGTCCTCGGTCACGCCAAGTGCGGCGGCATTCATGCGCTGATGAGCGGGCTGGATTCCCGGACGGAGTTCATCGGCAAGTGGGTCAGTATCGCCGAGCGTGCCCGCGAGCGCGTGCTTGCCGAATTGCCCTCCAAGCCCCCGCTGCTGCAGGAGCGCGCTTGCGAGCAGGCAGGCATCCTCGTTTCGCTCGAAAATCTGCTGACCTATCCCTGGATCGCCGAGCGGGTGCAGGCCGGGACGATCCATCTCCATGGCTGGTACTTCGACATCGCGGCTGGCGCCTTGCTGCATTACGATCCGGCAAGCAATGCCTTCGAGACCGCAACAACGAGCTAAGGTCTCGCTGCCAGCAAGCCTCGAACGCTGGCAAGAACGCTGTCCCCCGGACCCCGGGTGGGCCGCTTTCGCCGCTTTCTCGCCCCAACGGTCATCAATTGTCGGGCCAACGCTCTGACCGACCGACCCGTCGCAGCCATGCTCCAGGCATCGTGGTGCAGGATCGCTCGACACAGTAGAATGAGTTCCTCGTCAACGGGGTGACAGCGACGCGGAGCTGCCTTGAAGAGCCTGACTGCTTATCTGGAGCGCCTCACCGTCTCCGGCCGCCTGCTGGCATTGGCCGCCGTCGCCGTCGTCGCAGTGCTCGCCGTCGGCGTGTCGATCTTTCCCCGCTTGCAGAAACTTGCGCAGGTCAACGAGCACTCCTATCAGGCGTCACACACCACCGTCGCGGCGCTACAGGATCTGCGCTACGAGTGGCTGTCCATGCAGCTGCTGCTGCGCGATTTGATCCGTGAACAGAACCCGCAGCAGCGCGACGCACTCGACGCGGCTTTGCTGCGTAGCGATGCCCAATTCCTTGCCGGGGTGAGCAGGCTGCGAATGTCGTATGCCGGTGATCCCCAGGAGGTTGCGCAGGTCGAGACGCTCTATCGCGCCTATGCCGCGACCCGGGCGGCGACGCTTGATCAGTTGAGAAGCGGCGCCGCCGAGGTAGCCTGGCAGCGGACCGTCGATGCGACGGCAGGAAACGCAGGGCCACTGCTGACCGGGCGACTTGATCAGCTCGGCGAGGCCGCATCCGCCCAGGCCCTGAAGATGAACGCGCAGGCGGCCGAGCTCTATCGCAGCGAACGGCAGCAGGCGATGGCTGTTATCGCCGCCTGTCTGGCGCTGCTGCTTTTCGCCGCCCTTGTCCTGGCCCGCTCGATCACCTTGCCACTGCGGCGCCTACGCGACAGTATCGCGGACCTGTCGGCCGGCAGGTTCAAGCAAAGCATCCCCTGTCAGGATCAGAAGAACGAGATCGGCGAGATCGGTCGGGGCGTGGCCCTGCTGCAGAATGTCTATCAAGGCATGGCGGCGCAACGATGGATCAGGGGCAATATCGCTGCGATCTCGGGAGATCTGCAACAGGCGGCGAGTTTCACCGAACTCGCCCAGAAGCTGATATCAGCCCTGGCGCCCCTGCTCGGCGCTGACCACGGGGCATTCTTTCTCGTCACCAAGAAGGGCCAGACGCTAAAGATGATCGCCAGCTACCGCATCGATTACCCGCAGAAGCGCGCGGTGATCAGGCTGGGCGAAGGCCTGGTCGGGCAGTGCGCCAGTGATCGCCAGTTGCGCGTGGTCAGCGACTCACCTGAAGGCGACGTGGGCCTTGCTGCGGAAGCCGGAGAGGTGCCGGCGAAGACCATCTTGCTGGCCCCGGTAACGCGTTCGGAGCGAGTGCTCGCGGTGATCGAGCTGACCGCCGCGAGAGCTTTCACTGGCGATGAACGGGCGGTCCTCGACGGCTTGCTGCCGCTGGTGGCCATGAGTCTCGAAATCATCGAGCGCAACACCCGCACCCAGCGGCTGCTCGAGGCGACGCAGGCGCAGGCCACGCAGCTCGAAAGGCAGGCGGCCGAATTGGCGGCGCTCGAGGAGCACAGTCGACTGATCCTGAGTTCGGTGAACGATGGCATCCTCGGCGTTGATGTTGATGGTCGCCTGACCTTCGCCAATCCGGCAGTGCTGCGCTTTCTCGGCTACACCGCCGGCGAACTGCTGCGCCAGCCGTTTCACGAGTTGGTCCACTACGCCTATCCGGATGGTCGTGATTTTCCGTACTGCTGCTGTCCGATGTTTCTGACCTTGCAGGATGGGCAAGCGCGCCAGGTGGATGACGAAGTGCTGTGGCGCAAGGACGGCACGCCGCTGGCGGTCGAATATGCCACGACACCGTTCCGCAAGGCGGATGCGCTGGTCGGTGCAGTGATCGTCTTCCGCGATATCACCGCGCGACGGGCGGACGAGGCGCGTCTCCGGCAGGCCCACGAAGAGCAGAGCGCCATTTTTGAAACCGCCAGCCTTGGTATCGCCTTCATCAAGGAGCGCATTTTCGTCAACGCCAACCGCCGTTTGGGGGAACTGCTTGCCTGCAGTTCAGAAGAGCTGATCAACCAGCCGACTACGGTGTGTGTTCCCGACGGCGCTTACCCCGTCGCCGCCGGGGGCTTCGACAGCGAGTTGATGCGCGGCGACATTCTGATGCGAGTGATCGAGTTGCAGCGCAAGGATGGCTCGTATTTCTGGTGCCGCATCAGCGGCCGCGCCGTCGATGCCGGCGATCTGTCGCACGGAACGGTGTGGATGTTCGAGGATGTCACCAACGAGCGTGAGGCCGCCGAGGCAATGCAGCGCTCCAAGGAGCTGGCGGAAGAAACGACGCGGATGAAGACCAGTTTTCTGGCCAACATGAGCCACGAAATCCGCACCCCAATGAACGCCATCATCGGCATGTCGCATCTGCTCCTCAAGACCGAGCTGACGCCGCGCCAGCGCGACTACATGAAGAAGATCCAGGATTCCGGTCAGCACCTGCTCGGCATCGTCAATGACATTCTCGACTTCTCGAAGGTCGAAGCCGGCAAGCTGGTGATCGAGCACAGCGAGTTTGCGCTCGAGGAGGTTCTCGATAACGTGGTCAACTTGATGGCTGGCAAGGCCAGCGCCAAAGGGCTGGAACTGGTCATCGACATCGATCCCGCGGTGCCGCCACGACTGATCGGCGACGCCTTGCGCCTGCGCCAGGTGCTGATCAACTACACCAATAACGCGGTGAAGTTCACCCCTGCGGGTGAGGTCGACATCCGGGTCGGCGTTCGCGATTGCGATGGTGACGACCTGATGCTGCACTTTGCCGTCAGGGACACCGGCATAGGCCTCACCGAAGTGCAGATGTCGCGCCTGTTCCAGAGCTTTGTCCAGGCCGATACCTCGACCACGCGCCGATTTGGCGGTACCGGCCTCGGGCTGGCAATCTCGAAGAGACTCGCCGAACTGATGGGCGGCGAAGTGGGCGTCAGCAGTGAATATGGCAAGGGTTCCACCTTCTGGTTTACCGCTCGCCTCGGCCGCGCCGCGCACGCCCCCCGAGGCTTGTTGCCCAGTCCGGACCTGCGCGGGCGGCGGGTTCTGGTGGTTGACGACAACCAGACGGCGCGTATCGTCATCCGCGATCTGCTGCGGAGCATGAGCTTCGTCGTCACCGACCTGCCCTCGGGCGAGGCGGCGATCGAGGCGGTACGCGCGGCGGCTGCCACCGACCCCTATCAAATTGTCTTCCTCGATTGGCAGATGCCTGGTCTGAATGGCCTGCAAGCCGCCAGCCGGATCGTCGCGCTGGGCCTGTCGCCCAACCCGCAGCTGGTGATCATCAGCACTGACCGTTCCGAGGAACTGCTCGAGCGCGCTGCCGCGGCCGGTGTCAGCGAGGTTCTTCTCAAGCCGGTGCACGCTTCGCTGCTGCTCGATACGGCAATCCGCCTGATTGGCGGTGCGCAGCGCCAATCACCGCCGCAAGCGGTCGCCCCGGCGCTGGTCGACCGCTCGTTGCTGGCGATCACGGGCGCACGCGTCCTGCTGGTGGAGGACAACGAGCTCAACCGGGAGGTGGCGAGCGAGTTGCTGGCCAGTGCCGGGCTGGTGGTCGATCAGGCCGAGGACGGCCAGGTGGCGGTGGACAAGGTCGCCGCCGGTTCTTACGACATGGTCTTGATGGACGTCCAGATGCCGGTGCTGGACGGTATTGCCGCAACGCTCGCGATCCGCCAGCTTGCCGATCGTGCCCACCTGCCGATCGTCGCCATGACCGCCAACGCGATGCCTGCGGACCAGCGCAGATGCCTCGAGGCGGGCATGGTCGATTTCCTTGCCAAGCCGATCGAGCCGGATCAACTGTGGCGGATTCTGCTCAAGTGGATCAAACCGCAGGCAGCGCCGGAGCCGGCCGAGCAGGCGCTGCCCGACCTTCGTGGCGTGAATGTCACCACGGGCTTGCGCCGGGTCCTCGGCAAGAAGCCTCTCTACCTCTCGCTGCTACGCAAGTTCGTCACCGGACAGCGGACGACCGCGGAGCAGCTTGCGGCCGCCTTGCAGGCCGGTGACTGGATTGCCGCCGAACGCCTGGCCCACGACCTCAAAGGCGTCGCCGCCAACATCGGCGCGAGCGATCTGAGAACCGGGGCCGGTCGTCTGGAGTCGGCGATAAGGCAACGCAAAACGCGTCTCGAGGTAGATGCACGTCTCGGCGCTGCGGCAACCCTGCTCGACGCCCTGATCGCTGAACTGGCGACGAAACTTCCCCCGGAAGCGGTGACCGAGACGGCGACAAGGGTTGACCGGGCGCGCTTGCAGCAGGTCTGTGTCGATCTTGCAGCATTGCTGGCCGAGAGCGACTCGGAAGCCGGCGACCTGCTCGATGGCGAGGGCGAATTGCTGCGCGCGGCTTTTGGCGCGCGCTATCCGTCCATTGACTCTGCGGTCCGAAGCTTCGACTATGAGACCGGGCTGATTGCGCTGCGTGAGGCCGCCAGTCTCGCCGGGATTACGCTCTGAACAACATTGACGATTGACATGGACACTATGGGTTTGAAAGACAAGGCCACCATTCTCGTGGTCGACGACACACCGGACAATCTTTCGCTGATGTCCGCGCTGCTCAAGGACACCTACAAGGTCAAGGTGGCCAACCACGGCGACAAGGGGCTCAAGATTGCCGCCTCGGCCACGCCGCCCGACCTGATTCTGCTCGATGTGATGATGCCGGACATTGATGGCTACGAGGTTTGCCGGCGCCTGAAGGCGCAGCCGCAGACCTGCAACATTCCGGTCATCTTCCTCACCGCGAAAGCCGAACCGGAGGACGAGCAGAAGGGGCTGGCGCTGGGGGCTGCGGATTACATTGCCAAGCCGATCAGCCCGCCGATCCTGATGGCCCGGGTAGCTACCCAGCTCGCGCTCAAGAAGAGCACCGACTTCCTCCGCAACCAGAACGACTTTCTCTCCGCCGAGGTGGCCAGGCGCACCAGCGAACTCGAGGCGGTGCAGGACGTGACCATCCTGGCCATGGCCTCGCTGGCCGAGACCCGGGATTCCGAAACCGGCAAGCACATCCTGCGCACGCAGCGTTACGTCAAGGCGCTGGCGGAGCGCTTGCGCTCACACCCACGCTTCTCTGCTTTCCTCACCGAGGAGAACATCAAGGTGCTGTTCAAATCGGCGCCTCTGCACGATATCGGCAAGGTGGGTATTCCCGACCGGATTCTCCTCAAGCGGGGCAATTTCGAGCCCTATGAACTGGAGATCATGAAGAACCACACCGTGCTCGGCAGGGACGCCATTCAGCTGGCCGAAGACTGGCTGGGTGCGCGGGTCGAGTTCCTCACCATTGCCAAGGAAATCGCCCTCTATCACCAGGAGAAATGGGACGGCAGTGGTTATCCGGAGGCGCTTGCCGGCGAAAGCATTCCCGTCTCGGCGCGCTTGATGGCGATCGCCGATGTCTACGACGCGCTGATCAGCCGGCGGGTGTACAAGCAGCCGATGCCGCACGAGCAGGCGGCGGCGATCATCGTCAAGGGCCGTGGCAGCCACTTTGACCCGGATATGGTCGACGCCTTCATCGAGATTCAGGACGAATTCCGAGCCATCGCCCAACGCTTTCCCGATACCGATAGCGACCTACAGAAGAAAATCGAGTTTTTGGCACAAGCGGGCGCGGACGAGGCCTGAAAGCAGGCGCAGCCGAGTCCTATTGATTCCCCGGGCCGGGCTCCGCCTTGCCAAGCAGCGCCGTGAGCGCTGCTCGGAGTTCCGCGACCTCGAGTTCGAGGGTGGCCACTCTCTCTTCGAGTTCGGCGTGTGCATTGACCTTGCCGCGAACGGCAGCGTCGCTTTCCAGCGGCAGGCTGGCTGCCCCGCAGAGCAGGTGCGCCCAGCGATGTTCGCGTGATCCCGGCTGCTTGGGCAGTTTGCTGACCATGGCGCCACTGCTGCGTGCGGCCAGTTCCTCCAAGTAAGCTTCCACCGAAGAGGCGTCGTCAAAGTGATACAGGCGTTCGCTGTTGGCGCGCAACTCGCTGACCGTCTGCGGGCCACGCAGCATCAGGATGGCCAGCAAGGCGACGCCCGCCGCCGGCACGCCGTAGACCTTGGCGAAATTCTGCGCGTAACGCAGCACGCGGCCGGAAGCGCCATAGGTTTCGAGTACCAGCACGCGGCTGCGCAGTTCCTCGAGGGTCGTTTGCAGCTCGCTGTCGCTGGCGCTGATCACCGGATCGCGTGCGGTTTTCTGATTGCAGCCGGAGCTCAGGCTGTTCAGCGTCAGCGGATAGCCGTCAGGCGTCGTCTTTTCCTTTTCGATCAGTACGCCGAGGACGCGGGCTTCAAGAAAACTCAGTTCTTGCGGGGCATCGAGTGGCTGCATGGGGTCAATAATTCCGGTCAAGCGAGCAACTGGCCGTGCTCGCGGGAGCTGTGGAAGCCGACACGCGGCCACTTCTCGCTGGTCACTTCGAGGTTGTAGCGCGTGCTCGCCAGGTAGACCGGATTGCCGTCGACATCCTTGGCCATGCGGTGGATCTGCTCGCGCTCGAAATTGCGGCGCGTGGTCTCATCGGGGAAAGTCAGCCAGCGTGCGGTGTGGATGTCGGCCGACTCGAAGATCGCGTCCACCTTGTACTCCGTCTGCAGGCGCTGCGCGACGACCTCGAACTGCAGCGTGCCGACCGCGCCGAGCAGCAGTGCGCCGCTGCCGAGATTCTCGAAAACCTGGATCGCGCCTTCTTCGCCAAGCTCCTGCAAGCCCTTCTGCAACTGCTTGCTCTTCAGCGGGTCGCGCAGCCGTGCCACGCGGAAGAGCTCGGGCGAGAAATAGGGAATCCCCTTGAAGGCCAGCGTTTCGCCCTCGCTCAGGCAGTCGCCGATGTGCAGGTTGCCGTGGTTGTGGATGCCGATGATGTCGCCGGCGAC
>NZ_JAVTWB010000158.1:0-2392 GCF_032229525.1 Accumulibacter sp.
GCGCCGACCGTCCTCGACAGCTCACGCTGGTTCAAAGCCGAAAAGCCGGACATGAACCGTTTCCTCGACGAGCTGGAAGCAGAGTCCCGGGCGGCGCCCAAGTCCCGCCTCGCGCAGAGCGCGCTGGCCATGGCCCGAGGCCAGGGTCGGCAACAGGCGCGACAGGACGAAGAGGGCACGGCGATGCTCGAGCGCCGGCCCGACACCCCGCCGCCCGAACCCTTCAGCCTTGATCTGTACGTCGACGGCGTCGTCAAACGACTCAACCGCAGCGCCACCTTCGTCCGCAACGATCCGCGCAGCAAAGGCGTGCTCACCGCCGCCGTCCACTTCCGGATCAATCCCGACGGCAGCCTGAAGTCATTCAAGATCCTCAACGCCGGCGACCAGCAGGAGCAGATCGCCTTCACCAGATCGGTGGTCGAACGGGCGATTCCCTTTGCCGCCTTCCCGCCTGACCTTGACCGCGCCGCCCGCTCGCTGGGCATCACCATCTGTATCCAGCCGGATATCGGCGGCGGTTTCGGATTTGCCCGGATGGTCGACGGCCGCTCCTGCTGATCGACGGCGTCGCTCTGGCGGTACCGCTGCGCCGTCCGCGCAGTTCTGTCAGGCCACGAAGGAGTTCGCTCAGTACGTCTCGCCGGTCAACAGCTTCAAGTTCGGCGAGGAATATATCGCCCACCACCCCGACAGCAAGCACGTGGACGCCACCGCCCGCGTCTGCATTGCCACCAGCGGGCGCATGTACTCGATGCTCAAGGGTCCGCGAACTGGCCGTGGAAGACGAAGAGCAGAGTAGCGCCAGCATTCTGGCCCAAGCGAAGATCTGGCTGATAGGGGGAGACGATGGAACTTGCCGCCTGAGAAACTGCGTCGGCCGGGCAAGCCTTGCAAACCCGCTCCACCCGATGCGAAGCATTTGGCCGAGGCTACTCCCGAGGGCCTGCTACGCCCGACCGTCAGGCCGCCCGTCGAGATCTACACGCCCGAACGTCAGCGCGAGTTTGACCCTGTCGAGGCCGAACTGGCACAGGTATTCACCCACAAGGCAGTGCCGATCTTCAAGAGGGTATCGGCTGCCAAGCGCTGCAGCTCTGCCGAAAAGGGTCAGCGCGGCGGCGAGTGCAGCCTGTCCATGTTGCGTGGACAAGCACGTTGGATGGACGAGCGAGCACTCGACACACCAGCCAAGCTGGTCGAAGCTGCGCTGCTAACGCTGTGGGCCAATGCGTGGAGTCAGCTTGCCACGCGATCGACCCGATACTGATTCACCGTGCACGCCTCGCTGCTGGAAACACTCATCCAAACACGGCCACGGAGCGCGATGCGGCTCCGCGAGAAAGGCCGCCGAGCAGGGCGAGCCGCGGCGCAAGGGGCTGGCACCACTACCCCGGCGCCGCACGAACCTCGCGCCGGTCATACCAGTCAGCTCTCGCTAGTCGTTCCCGGGCCGGCGGCATCCGTCGCTGCCGGTTGCTCGAGCGCGTCTGGCGAACCTTCGCCCTCCGCTGGCGCCTTCGCGGCGAGGACCTGCTGCCGCTTGTCTTCCTTCTTGCGCTTCTTCTCGAGTTCTCTCTGGCGCTTCTCGAACTGATAGTTTGGTTTTGCCAAGGTGTGTCCCCTAAAGGCCGCTTCGGCGGCCAGAGCAAGTGAAAAACGAAAGTGTCGCACAAATCGGACAGCTAGCGGCGCCGGATATGGACGATATTGGAGATGAAGCACACCCCGCGCCACGGCCACGCCACGCCCGCTGGCCACGCGCGCCCGACTCGCCGAGGCGCTAGAATGGCCGCTTCGCAACGCACGGCGCCACCCTGATGGAGCAAGCCCCGCCGAATCCGGACTATCCGGAGGACGAAACGCCAGCGCGACAGCCATCGCCACGGCCGACGCTGTTGCCGCTTTATCTGACGCTCGCCTACGTGGTTCTGATCACCTACGCCAGCCTCTACCCGTTCGCCAACTGGCGCGATCTGGGCCTGTCGCCGCTGGCCTTCCTCGACGCCGCATGGCCACGTTACTGGACCGCTTTCGACCTGACGGTGAACGTCCTCGTTTACGTGCCGCTGGGCTTTCTGTTGACGCTGAGCCTGCGCCGGCTCCCCGGCCGCTGGTCGGCGGCGATCGCCGCGCTGTTACTTGGCAGCTTGCTCAGCCTGGCCCTGGAATGTCTGCAGAACTGGCTGCCGACGCGCGTACCGTCGAATCTCGACCTGGCGTGCAATAGCGCCGGAACAGCGATTGGCGCGGCGATCGCGATCTGGAACGGCAAGCCCATCTTCCGGCGAATCGGCCAGTTCCAGCAGGACTTGCTGGCTCCAGTACACCACGCCGAACTCGGCCTGGTGCTGATCGGCATGTGGCTGCTGACCCAGCTTTCGCCGGAAAC
>NZ_JAVTWB010000158.1:2492-7562 GCF_032229525.1 Accumulibacter sp.
CCACAGGATGCACTGGCGTGGCTGACCCCGGGGGCCAGGCTCGGGCTGCTGATCGGTGGCGGGCTACTCGCCGTGTTGCTGCTGCTGCCGGCGTCGTTCCGCATCGCCCTCGCCGGCGTCGCCCTGATGGCCGGCACGGCGCTGGTGAACCTGACGCCGCCCAATCCCTACTCGGAAGCCGCACTGGCCACCTGGCGGCAAGGGCACTTTCTGAATTTCAACGGGCTGACCCGCTGGGTTGCCAGTCTGTGGCCTTTCGTCGCCCTGCCCTACCTGACCGCTCTCGGCCGCCGCCTCTGAGGCGGCCGACAAGCATGGCCACCGTCCGGTAAGAGCAGCGAAACGCATAGCACCACGTGTAGCGCAATCACGCCCCAGCAGCACTCCTGCGCTCACGCATCTGCCCCTCCCAAGCTGCCAGTTGCGGCGCCCGCCGCGCGAGATCGCTGGCCAACCGCACTTCCAGCCGCTCGAGCAACTCGATGTCCTTGGGCCTGATGCTTTCGGGGTAGATCTGCTGCAGTTGCAGCACCAGATCGCCGGCCGCTTGCCGCCGTTGGTGGGGAAAGCCCAATCCCGGCAGGCGATATTCCTGCCGCTGCGCGGCGTCGGGGGACAGCTCGAGAGTGGTCGTCCCGCTCAGGGTCGGCACTTCGATACAGCCACCGCAGAGCAGGCGATAAATGCTGACCGGAACCTCGCAATGCAGGTCGCGACCACGCAGGGCGAACAGCGGATGCGCGGCCAGACGGATCTCGAGGTAGAGGTCACCCGGTTTGCCACCAGTGCCGCCCTTGCCGCCGGGAATCACCGGCGCCTGGCGCGCCAGGCGCAAGCGTTCGCCGTCGACCAGGCCGGGGGGCACGGTCACTGATAGGGTACGCGGCTCCTCTCGCCAGCCGGTGCCCGTGCAATCGGGACACTCTGTCTCGCGCAGATAGCCACGCCCGGCGCAGCCTGTACAAACACTGGTGCCACCGCCGTGGCGGGCGGTCCGGCCACAACCGCTGCAACGTCGGCAGGGCACTGAATTACGGTGCTCCACCCGACCACTGGCGCGACAGCTGACACAGCGAACGCCATGCACCAGATCGACCTCTTTTCGACAACCCGTTGCCGCCTCCTCCAGCGTCAGCGTCAGCGCCTGCGTCAGATCGTCGCCGAGCACTTCCTCCGGTGGGGGACTGTCGCTCGCTCCGGCGGCCGCTTGCGCCTGCTGCCACTCGGCCAGCCGCTGCGGATCGAGAAACAACTCGTAAGCGGCATGGACGCGCTTGAACTCGGCTTCGGCAGCCGCCGACGGATTGCGGTCCGGATGCCAGTGCATGGCCAGGCGGCGGTAGGCACGCTTGATTTCAGCGGGCGATGCCTCGCGGGGGACGCCAAGGATGGCGAAAGGGTCGTCGCGGATGCTCATGAATTCGTCAGTGGTGAGGCCGGTGCGAGGCGATACAGCCGCGGACAGGACGCGAAGCAGATGCGGACAGCGCGACCGGCAGTGCCGCATTTTACGCCAGCCGCTCGCCGCGTTCGTGCACAAAAGCACCGTCCACGTGCTATCCCGTGCGCTTCGAGCAGCCGAATCAGGGTTAAAATCGAGCGCTACGACGCGCCACCAACCGCCAGGAGCCCATGCGTATGAGCTATTTCAAGCATCATGTCTTTTTCTGCTGCAACCAGCGCGGCGAGGGCGAGACCTGCTGCAACAACGTCGGTGCAACGGCAGCCCAGACTTACGCCAAGGAGCGGATCGCCCAGCTCAAGCTCAAGGGCGTCGGCAAGGTGCGGATCAACAAGGCCGGCTGCCTGGATCGCTGCGACAACGGGCCGGTGATCGTCGTCTATCCGGAGGAGGTCTGGTACAGCTACGTCGATAACGAAGACATCGAGGAAATCATCCAGGAGCACCTGGTACACGGGCGAGTCGTCGAGCGGCTGCGTATCTGAGCAGCGGGCGAGCTTGTCAGCCGGACGAAGCAAGCGAAAGGAAAGTTAAGCGATGAAGCTGCAGCCCGAGCAACTGTTGATCGACGGACCGGTCGGCAAGATCGACGTGATGGTCGAGAATCCCGGCGCGCCGCGCGGTATCGCGATGATCGGCCACCCGCACCCGCTGTTCGGCGGCGGCAATACCAACAAGGTGGTGCAGACGCTGGCGCGCACCTTCACCCATCTCGACTACGTCGCGCTGCGCCCCAATTTCCGCGGCATCGGCGAGACCGAGGGAACGCACGACGAGGGCAACGGGGAAACCGAAGACCTGCTCGCCGTACTCGCCGAAGCCAAGTGTCGCTATGGCAACCTGCCGGTTGTGCTCGCTGGTTTCTCCTTTGGCGCCTATGTCCAGACCCGCGTCGCCGAAGCGCTGCTCGCAGCCGGCCATCCGGCGCAGCGCCTGGTGCTGGTCGGCACCGCCTCCGGTTTCGTCGAAGGCGCGCGTCGCTATCACACCAAAGCCGTTCCGGGCGACACCATCGTCATCCACGGTTCGGAAGACACCACCGTGCCGCTGGCCAACGTCATCGAGTGGGCGAAGCCGCTCGAATTGCCGGTGATCGTCGTTCCCGGCGCCGACCACTTTTTCCACCGCCGTCTGCACGTCATCCGCGAGATCGTCAGTCGCGCATGGCGGCACTGAGTGGCGCCGTAGCAGCCACCGCCGGCGCCGCGCTGCAGGTCCGCGGCCTGCGCAAGTCCTACGATGGCCAGGTGGTGATCGCCGGGATCGACTTCGAGGTTCCTGCGGCGACCTGCTTCGGGCTGCTCGGCCCGAACGGCGCCGGCAAGACGACAACGCTGCGCTGCTGCCTGGGACTGACGCCGCCCGATGGCGGCGACATCCGCCTCGGCGGCTACCCGGTTCCGGCCGAGGCGCCAGCCGCACGGCAGCGGGTAGGGGTCGTTCCGCAGCTCGACAACCTCGACCCCGATTTCACCTGCAGCGAGAACCTGCTGGTCTACGGCCGCTATTTCGGCATCGCCGAGGCGACGATTCGCGCCCGTATCCCCGACCTGCTCGACTTCGCCGGTTTGACCGGCAAGGCGCAGGCGCCGATCCAGTCGCTGTCCGGCGGCATGAAGCGACGGCTGACGCTGGCCCGGGCGCTGGTCAACGACCCGGACATCGTTTTCCTCGACGAACCGACAACCGGCCTCGACCCGCAGGCCCGCCACCTGATCTGGGACCGCCTCAAGCGCCTGACGGCGCAGGGCAAGACGCTGATCCTGACCACCCATTTCATGGACGAGGCCGAACGCCTGTGCCATCGCCTGGCGATTCTCGACCACGGCCGGGTGATGGTCGAGGGTGCGCCGCGCGCGCTGATCGCCGCGCACATCGAGCCGCAGGTGGTCGAGGTCTTTGGCGACCATGCCGCAGCCTGGGCCGATGCCCGGCAGAACCTCGGCGAACGCCTGGAACTGGCCGGCGACACCGCCTTCTTCTACTGCCACGACCCGGCGCCACTGCTCGCCACGCTGGCCGGCGAACCGGCGTTGCGTTACATCCATCGCGCCGCCAGCCTCGAGGACGTCTTCCTCAAGCTGACCGGGCGCGACCTGCGCGACTGAGCGGCGATGTCCCGTGGATTACTCGCCCTGCCCCGCCCGGGCCTGCGCTGGCTGCCGGTGTGGCGGCGCAACTTCCTGGTCTGGCGCAAGCTGGCCCTGCCCTCGGTTCTCGGCAACCTTGCCGACCCGCTGATCTACATGCTCGGCCTCGGCTACGGGCTCGGCGGGCTGCTGCCCGCGGTGCAGGGCGTCGACTACGTGCAGTTTCTCGCCGCCGGGACGATCGTCGCCAGCACCATGAATGCAGCGACTTTTGAAGCGCTGTACTCGGCCTTCTCCCGCATGCACGTCCAGAAAACCTGGGATGCAATGCTCAATACGCCGCTGTCGCTCGACCAGGTGCTGACCGGCGAACTGGTCTGGGCAGCCACCAAGAGCCTGCTTTCGGGCAGTGCCATCCTGCTGGTGATCGCCGCGCTCGGCCTGGCAGCGTCGCCGCTGGCCCTGTGCATCGTGCCGGTGATCTTTCTCACCGGTCTCGCCTTCGCTGCCCTCGCCCTGATCGTCTGCGCGCTGGCGCCGTCGTACGACTTCTTCATGTATTACTTCACCCTGTTCATCACCCCGATGCTGCTCCTCTCGGGCGTTTTCTTCCCGACCGACCAGTTGCCAGCGCTGGTGCAGGCAGTCGCCGCATGGCTGCCGCTGGCGCACGCCGTGCAACTCGCCCGCCCATTGTTGCTCGGACATCTGCCGAGCGATGTCGCCACCCATCTGGCCGCCCTGCTGGCGATGGCCGGCAGCTGTTTCTGGATCGCCACCGCGCTGACCCGACGGCGGCTGCTCAAGTAGTGTAGTGGCGCCCGCCAGTGTCTGGCCGGCCGACAGCGGCGTGCGCTGCGGCTGAAGGAGTAGAATTCGCCCTGTGACCACCCTGCTCGTCCTGACCAATCTGCCCGACCGCCCGTCTGCCGAAGCGCTGGCCAGCGAACTGGTCGAGGCGCGGCTGGCGGCCTGCGTCAATGTCCTGGCGCCCTGCCACTCGGTCTACCGCTGGCGGGGGGCGGTCGAGACCGCCAACGAGGTGCCGTTACTGATCAAGACCACCAGCGAGCGCTATGCCGCGCTCGAAACGATGATCCGCAGCCGTCACCCCTACGAACTGCCGGAGGTAATCGCCCTGCCGATAGCCGACGGCCTGCCTGACTATCTCGCCTGGGTGGCCGCTGAAACGCGCCACCCTGACCACCACGGCGACAACCAAGACGCACCGCAATGACCCGCTCGCTGCTCTCCTTCCTGCTTTCGCTCCTGCTCCTGCTGGCCACTCCGGCGCACGCCGAGGAGTTCCTCGACCCGGCTGTCGCCTTCAAGCCGACCGCTCGTGCGCTCGACGGGCAAACCATCGAGGTGCGCTTCGAAATCGCCAAGGGCTACTACCTTTACCGCAACAATTTCCGTTTCGCCGCCGAGCCGACGACGGTGCAGCTCGGCACGCCGGTGCTGCCAACGGGCAAGGTGAAAGAGGACCCGAATTTTGGCAAGGTCGAGGTCTATTAC
>NZ_JAVTWB010000159.1:0-43829 GCF_032229525.1 Accumulibacter sp.
CAAGCCGTCATCGATCATGCGCTGATAGTCGGCAGCCAGTTTGGCCAACGCGCTGTCATCAGGCACCAGCTGGAGCCCACCGGTGACGGCAGCGTGATAGTCAATCACATCGCCAGACGAGTCCTTCTCTGCAAAGAAGACGCTCTTGTGTTCGGCAACCGCGCGCGCAAGGGCCTTGTCCGCGATGGCAGTATCGGCGAAGCCAGCGGCATCCAGCCTTGTCAGGTCGTGCCAGTGGCGGGCGAAGCGGTCACCGCCGCGGAACTCGCCTTGCACGCAGAAGACGTGAATCGCGGTGGCCTTCTCCCAGAACGTGCGCTCAGCGCGCATCACCCGCGGTGTCGCGGTGGGGAATTCAACCCCCTGTAGACATGCGGCCGCATCACAGCGGACAGGGCGTTCTGCGCTGGGCTCGCCCGTTGAGCGGGCACCGAACTCCAGCAGGACGGTGGGCGCAACATAGCCCGTGCCGGTGGTCAGTGGCGCGTAGTCGACGAATACCTTCTCGCCCTCGGCCCGTACGGTGGCCGGTAGCCCCTGTTGTTCAAGGTCATGCCTGAGGCGGGGCACGATCTCGGTGGCGAGCCAGTCCGACAGGCGCGCACGAATCTCCTTGCTCCACCGCTTCTCCTGGCTCTTGCTGGTCGGGAGCAAGGCACCCGCGTCGCCCACCAGATCACCGGCAATGGCGCGAATGTCGTAGGTCAGGTCCACGTCTTCGGAGAAGCGCCGAATGACGCCGTAGGCTTTTGACAAGGAAGTGCCACCCTTGAATACCAGGTGCTCGGCGTAGGGGCCGGCAAAAAGGTGGCGTAGCAACCAGACCACCCAGACATCCTTTTCCAGCAGGTGGGGCAGCAGGCCTGATGTGTTGGCTGCCGTGTCGAGCGCTTCCAGGCGTTCGGCGGTGGAGAGCTGGAAAAACTCAGCCATCGCTTACCAGCGCGCTGACTTCCTGGGCCATCCACGTCGGCAGCCGTGAGCGCGCCGACACAACCTCCTTTAGCTCAGATGGCGGCAGCCTGGCACGCAGCTGGCGGATCGCTTCCCCGGCTTTTTCCGGGCCCAGCCAGGCCAGTGCCCGCACGACTTCGCCGGCGGCCCGTCCGGGAAAGAGCAGTTGCCAGATCGGCGCATGGCGGAACTCGACCATCTGCGCGCCCAACTTCAAACGGCGACTGGGGCCGGACGTGAGATAAACCGCGCGCATCGGCACCTGGGTGGTCAGGCCCAGCGTGTTGGCGGCGGCGGCACCGTGCGAGACGATGGTTTCCCCACGCTGGTTTGCCAAGCCCTGGACCATTCGCACGGCCGAAGGCGCACGCGTACCAAAGCGGCTCTCGACGGGCAGGACATAAATGCCGCGGCCAGCGCGTAGCAGCGCGCCACGCTGCACCAGGCGGGACAAGGCCTGGTCGACGGCGGCGCGAGTGCCCAGATGCAACAGTTCCTTGGCGACCAAAGGCGTGCCCTCCGGCAATCCGGCGGCCCGTTCCAGAACTTGTTTGGCGAGAGTTTGCATGGTGACATCTCCAGATTGGTAGAATCATCACGCTATTTCTGACACTCTGCAAGTCCTGAGGCCCCTTGATGGCGAGACGACTCAGCAGGGAGACCGGGCGCGCGAGCAAGGGCCAGGCCGGCACCTTGGTGTCGGCGAGTTCGTCATCGCCGGGTCCCGTTTTCGCAGTGATGATTTGCTCGCTGGCTGTTATCGGCGTCGCATTCCCGTAGAAGCCTGGCGGCGGGCAGTCTGCGCTGGATGGCGATTCCCCGCGTGGCGCTACTGGCCGTTTTCCAGACATCACCCCAGCACCGCCCTACCGGGTGACGATTTCACCGATTGAAAGCTCAGGTGGGATGCCTCTCGCGCCCGCCGTATTCAGGAAGCGGCTCTCAGCTCGGGGATACCCGGCGCCGGCTCGGAGTAGCGAGCGGCGAAGACTGCCTCTCTGCACTCCGGCTTTTTGGCCCACTCGGAGACCATCCTTCCCGAAGCCGTGGTATGCAGAACGGTGTTCACCTCACGCGCCCACACGCCAAGCTGGTTCAGCATTTCCTGGGATACCGACTGTCGTTCCCAGACCCTCGCGAGGTCAAAGCGGTCACCAAAGCGTTTCGAAAGGACGGAAAGCGTGTAGGTGGTGACATTGGCCTGGAAGGCCGGGAACATCGCGCGCAAGAGCCTGTGAGCAGCCTTGAACACTATAGCTTTGGCCACCATCGCTTTGTAGGCGAATACATCAGGGGATACATAAGACGAATTGTCTTCCACCAAGGTCATTGATGACATGAAACGGTCAAAGCATTTCTGGGCGCCGAGGCTCACGACGTCGGGCAGGCCGTCCCAAGTCACGACGTATTTGGCAAGATCGGTCTTGGTAATCTTCCGTGCCGGCGGAATGGTCTCTTTCAACACCCTTAGCCTCGCTGGGGTCGTGCCCTCCCGCGCAAGGAGTGTGTTGTAACTACCGGCGGCGCGCTCATAGAACCAGCGACCGGCTCCATCAGGGCAGTAGACGCTAAGCGATAGGCGCTCGACGTCGACGTGAAACGGCTTGTTAGCCGAGAGGTCGGATTGCCTGACCGCGTTTTGACTGTTGGCAAACCGCGATATGTCCGAGATAAGAGCCTCCTCCCTCACAGGATCGGGCTCCTTCAGGATGATGATCTTTGCTGGCACGCGTACCGCAGAAAGGTTGGTCTCCGGAAAGCGCTTCTTGGCGAAATAGAGCGACGCGGTGGTCTGGCCACCGTTTACGATCTGCATTCCCTTCAGCCAGACGATCCCCGGCGAGCCTCCCGCCGTCGACGAAAGGTGCATCTCGTCTGCGATGAGAACAATCCCGTTGTTGTACGCCATGAAGTTCTTCGGAGCTGTCCTCAACGTCGACTGGATTCCGGCGTTCACCCCTTTGCCCCTGACGCTGAGGAAGGAGCGGACGTTCGCCTCCAGAAGCCTGGCGCCGTACTTCTCGTAAATGAACCGCAGGGCCTCACCCGGTACCGCCGTAAGGGCGTAGTCGTACTCGCCCGCGTCGCCCGGCACGTAAACACACGGTAAGGGCGAGCCCGATACTTCGTTGAAGTTGACCACCAGCTCGTCGCGGGGCTTTCCCTCGGACCAGTGGCGGTGCAGCCGCTCGATGTCCATCACCTCGAGGCGGACGCTCTTGGAGCCTATCTCTCGGGTCCTGAAGCTCTTCGCCTTGGCAACCCTGTCGGTTAGAACAAAAACCCGGATTTGATCCAACCCGTCGTAAATGCCGTGAACGGTCGTCGCGAGCGAATAGACGTCCGTCGAGGGATCAAGCCTCGGAGCCATCTTCCCCAACGCGCAAAGCTCGAGGAAACGAAGGCACTGTACGGCCGCTTGCATCGTGTCCCTGTCTGGCACAGAAGAAAGCTCGTCGACGTTCTCGTACAGGCTGACGAACAGATCAAGCTGGTCGGCGTCATCCGACATTGCGTAACCACTCAGACGCAGGTTCGCGTTCCCCATCCTGCCCTGCCAATGGCAAACGTTCGGCTCGAAGGTCATTCCTATCTCGGCCATGTGCTGCATGACGACTTCCGAAAACACCATTTCCGCATAAGGTGCACCCTCGCTCATTTGCGCCCGGACCTCGGCCTGCGTTTCCCTCAGAAAATCCAGCAGCTCTGCCATGCTCACACCACTCCCAGTTGTCCCAACGCGACGCCCAGACCGAGGTTCTGCCCGGGAATGCGATCGATGTCTACTTCGTATTTGACCCGTGCTATTGCATCCGGAATGTCCCCCCTCACCAGCCGAGGGAAATCCTCTCCAACCTCAAGAACCCTGACCGTTTCCAGCGAGAAGCGCCTGCGGTAGTTCGCCGCGTGGGAGACATGATATCCCGCCGCGAGAAGCCGGTCGGAGAACCCCTGCCCTGTCTCCGGAAACCTCCCCAGAAACTCCGAAAGTCGCGCCGCGATGTCCGGCAGACTCCTTCCCGACTCCCTTTGTGAAAACCGCACGCCAGCCAGGAAAAGTGGCCTGCGTGCTCCATCGTCAAGCTGCTCCAGGGAGCCTATTCTTGCAGGAAAGGTGCTTTGGGAGAGTGTGGCCTTCACCTCGATCGCCCCTTCGCCGAGGTTGAAGTCCTGCACCCCGCCAATGGGACCCACCCATGCCTCGATCACCGCGAAGGGCGCAAGGCCGGCCGCGAGAAGACCCTCAATGACCGCGAGTTCACCAACGAGGCCAAGCTCAGCCTCCGGCGAAAGCGCCTGTACGCCTCTGCGCATGAACTCCTGCCACGCCCTCACCCTTGTCAGGAGGGCCCGCAGAACAGCCTCGTCCCCGCCGGCCGCCGCCGCGTCCATCGCCCCCGCAACGTCGCCCACCATCTCGGCGAATAGCTCGACGCTACCGGATTCCTTACGGGTCAGGGCAATCCACGTCTTTCCATCGCCGTGGAGATCGGCCCTGGACACCTCGAAGCCGTGCCCCTCCGGGAGTCTCTCCGCGCTCGGCAGGGATGCATCTCGAAAGCCCGCGAGGAGCGCCTCCTCGTTGCCGGGGAAGCGCCGTCCAGCCCTGAGGGCGCACGGCCCCGCCCGCGTGACCGTGATGCTGCGCCACCCCTCGACCGCGGCGTCCCCCGAAAGTGCGCTCCAGGCAAGGACGAACTCGTCAATCGGCCGGGCCATACTCGGTCTCCCAGAGAAGGTGGTCAACCTGGTAAACGACCTTCGTCGTTGAGATACTGCTAGGGAAGCTAACGCCGAAGGCCATTACGGGTGTCTCCGCGTTCTCCAGCCCCGCCGTGACGGGGTCGAGCGGATAGAGAAGTAGAAGCCCGCGCTTCGGCGCTGCCGGCACCCCGCTAGCGCCGAAGCCGCGCACGCGGCGGATTGACGGCCCGTTGGGCCGCTGCGGCGGACTTGGTTCGACTCCGTCCTTCTGGCGCGTGGAGTCCGGGTTCCAGGAACGCGTCGTCATCTCCATGGCGGCGGCCCAGGCTTTCCCGTCAAGGTCTATGGCCTCGTCCCTGGGGGACAGCAGGCGTCCGATGGAGTAGCGGTCCTTGCTATCGGTGTCGGGGCGGCGCGTAGGCATGCGCTCTATTTTCAGCCCGCCCGAGAACGCCCGGGCCTCGCCGTATCCGCCGCCAACCAACGCGACCGTCCATGACGTCAGCTCTCCTCCGGCCGCCATGGCCCTGATGAACTCGGTCAAAAGGGCGCTGTTGACTTTCCTTGCCTTCGGGTGGGTGACGTAGGACGAGAAGAAGTCAGTGACGAGCTCGGCCGGGACGCCGTTCCACAGGAACCCCTGCCAGACGTGGTCTCCGCCGTCGCGGACGCGAGTGATCTCATCCCGCTCGGCGGGTTGGCCCATGGCGACGATGAGGCGCTCCGTCGCCTCGAGGTTCTTCCTGAGTATGGCCGCGTCCTTATGGAAGGCCACCGTCTCCAGGAGCTCGCCGCTAAAGGACAGTTGAAGGTTCTTGGCCGAGCGCATCTTGAGGGGCGATGTCACTAGGAGGACCGGGTGCGACTGTACTTTGAGCCCGTAGTCGCGAGGGGTCGCGCCGCTCGCTGCCATCGCATCGAACTCCTCGCGCAGTTCCTCCGATGCGTCGGCGATGTGCCCAAACCATTCGACAAGGTCGTAAGTGGTGTAGAGGCGGCACAGGTCTATGTATCCGGGCCGGTAGCCGAACCAGCGGCCCATCTGCATGAGCGTGTCGTACATCTTGGAGGTGCGGACGAAGTAGCTGACGCAGAGGCCCTCCAGGGTGAGGCCCCGGGCCAGTTTGTCGCCACCGATGGCGATGACCTTGAGGCCCTTCCCGGACTGCTCGTCGTAGTCGAGAGCGTCCTTCGCCGTACCATTGATCATCCTGACCTGGATGTCGGAGAGAACGTTGGGGAGAACCTCCCTTATGCGTTCCCAGGACGGAACCACGGGCGCGCCGTCCGGCTCAGGCAAGCTCTCGGCGATTTCCGCGCAGACAGGCTCGAAATCGGTTCTCCAAAGTGCCTCGAGCTCTGCCAGCGTCCCCTCGTCATCAATGCTCCTCGTTACCCGCTGGCGCATGCGCGTGACGACCTGGTCCACCTGGCGGTGGACCTCGCGCTGGACGAGGTTGAACCTGGTGACATGGATCAGCATCGATGAGTGCGCCTTGCCCTGCCCTCGAACTGACCGGGCGGCGGTGGCCAGGACAAACGCGCCAATTGCCTCACGGAGAGATGGTGGAATGGCGTCGAGCCCACCGTGAAGGGGGACGTGCTCCTTGTTGTGCTTCGGCGGCATCCAGCCGGCCACCGCGGTCGCGTCAATGTGGTCGCAAACCTCCCGCGTCAGATGCAGCCCCCCCGAGCGCCCCTCGGGCGACCGGAGGCCGAACAGCCGGGCAGGACCCGCGTAGTTCGACGGCGCCGCGAGATTGATGATGAATGCCTGGGGGAAGAGGTCGGGCCCCTCGTCGATCGTCTCGTTGCGACGGTGAATGAAGATGTTCGCGAAAGGAGTGGCCGTATAGCCCACGTACGCCGATCTCGCGAAAGAGTGGAGAATCTTTCGGATGCGGCTGTTGATGGCCCTCGGTTCATGCTCCTCATCCGGCGACCCGTTCTCGTTGAACAGCTGCTCGCCGGTATCCACCGAGGCGTGATCGGCCTCGTCGTCAATCAGGAGCAGCGGCAGCGCCGAGACGAAGCGGCGGCCGGTGATCCCGTCGGTCGAGTCGGCGACGTGGTTCCGAATCCATTCCAGGAGCCGCTCAAGCACCGTCTTGTTCTTCTTGACGACGAACAGCCATGGCCTTTGCTCCGGCGATATGGAGCAGTGCTGGGCCACCGTCGTGGTGAAGTCGCCGTTGTTCGTGCGGTTCGTCGCGCAGTTCGGAAGTATGCGCGAGTCGCTGTCAATCTCGCCCACGCCGATGGGCCGGATGCTGTCGCCGGTCATCGGCGTCTCGTAGCCGAGAAAACCCTCCTCAAGTCGTATCTGGGTTTGCGATCGGAGGTTGTTGTGCAGTCCCGCGAGCACAATGATGATTCTGTAGCCTGCGTCCGCCGCCTTGCAGACGAGCCCGCAATAGTTCGCCGTCTTCCCCGATTGCACGTGCCCCACGGTCAACCCGCGCCTGTCCCACGGGCCTTCGCGCGTTGGATCCTCCAAGAGCCCGAGAATCTTGTCGGTGGATTTGTCAAGGGCGTCAACTGCGGTGTCCGACATCCTCCTCTCTAGAAGCGACTGGTAACGCTGCCAGTAGCGCCAGTTTTTTTTCCGGGTCGAAACCAGCCAGGGTACGTGCCCCTCGTAGTCGACGAGGGTGGCGTCCTGGCCGATCCACAGGCTAAAGCGCCTGATCAACTCTGCTGTCGCCGCCTGCGCGAGAGCACCCCCCTCCGGGAACATCCCCGCCGCGACTGCCACCTTTTCCGCGATGAGCGCCGGAGTTATCGCGCTCTTGTCCTCTTCCGCGAGAAGGAGCGTTTGGGCGATACTGATGACGCCTTGAAGTTGTTTACCGTTTTCGTCCGACATGTGGCCTCTTCTCAATGGGCGGCACCGCCGCCTTCCGGCAATTCCCCGACAAGGGCCGGATAGTTGTGGAACGGCTCGGTGGCCAAAAGTGTTCTTTTCGCGGCGGCGGGCTCGACGCCCCTGGCCACCATGCTTTGGAAGAGCGTGGCCAGAACGGCCCTCACGTTTTCCGGCGGTTCCCCGTCAAACCCGGTCTTCGGGGTCTCCCTGTTCTCGGCTGTGTCGAGCCAAATCCTCTGCACGGGGACGGTCTCCTCAATCACCCGAAGCATGGCCCTGACGAGGGCGTTGGCCGGGCCGGACGCATCGAGCGCCACCGCCACAGCGGGATGGTTCTCGTCGATTCGGTACCTGGCTCCTGCCCGCGTGCGGTCCAGCCGCCAGGCCTGTTCAACGGCGCCATCCCCCGCGACGGCCATCGGGGCACCGCGCCACGCGAAAACGTGGCGCGCTTTCTCCCGCGTGTCCTCGGCGAGCCTGGTCAACCAGGGGCGGAGGGAGACGGGTATCCGGGCGGTGGACTTCCGGATGTCGATTTTCCAGTCGGCGTCCGCAGTGTTCGGAATGTCAAGGCGGATTCGTGCCAGGCGTTGCGCCTCCTCGCGGTTCCAGGCCCTTCCCTGCCCGAGGCCCAGCCAGCCGCCCGCCAGGAGAAGCCGGCCGTTTCGGTAGACGTAGAAGCCCTGCTGGGAGGTCCACCCCTCGGGGCCGGCTGCTGCGTCATGCTCATCCAGCGTCATCCGGTCCCGGTGGGGTAGCACGTGGCATTCGGCTTCGACAACCCCGGAAGGGGTAAATCGCCTCTCCACGGGGGAGTTCCATGGCTTCCCGGGGTGGCCCGACATGAACGGATCCCATGGGGTGATCGGTCTGCCGTTCAAACGGAGGCACAGTCTGGGGCCTGGCCCCTGCAACAGTCGGTGGAAGACCATCGCCAAGCGCTTTTCAACGTTGTCCAGGAGATCCCCAAAATGGTCGGCTGTGTAGCCGTCCGTGACGATGCGGTCGAGCTGCTCCCAGAGGACTAGCGTACCGGACGTCATTTCCTGCAGCGGGGTGAGGTGCCGTTCGGAACCGTCCGCTGGGCCCTCAAAAAGTAGCCAGCCGTCCTCTGGCCTTGCGGCGATGGCATCTAGGTCCCAGCGCAAGCAGCAGAGATCACCTCCGATCGCCTTCGAGGCCACAGTCAGACGCCTGCATTGGGAAAACGAGGCGGTCTTGAGGCCCACCCCGAAGCGCCCAAGATCTCCAGGAGCCCGCTCATCCAGCGGGTTCTTGTCGCCCAGTCTCATTGCGCCCTCAAGCCCTAGGTCATTCATGCCACGGCCGTCGTCAAGAACGGTTACGCGGCTACCTTCACCTTCCCAAGCGAAGCTGATCCTCACCTCGGAAGCGCCGGCGGACACGCTGTTGTCCACGATGTCGGCAAGCGCCGCGGCCGTTGAGTACCCCAACCCCCTCAGAGCCTCCATCATCGCCGAAGCCCTCGGCGGCACGTTTCTGGTTTTCGCTGTCATTTTCTAAAGGTCATTCCTGGGCATGGCGAGAAACCGGCAGCCAGCAAGATGGGCGCCAGCAGCCTCATCGCCTCACCTTTCTCGTGCGGGAGGCGCAACTCGATTCCACCTCCTTCGGCGCGAAGGTCCTCCACCGCGGCGCCGTACGATCTTGCGAAAGCTACCAAGGTCGTGTCAGTTGCGTCGGGCTCAGGAGCCAACACGCAGGCTTCCTCCGGGGTGAGAGGAAGCCGCGGCGCTGGGTCACTTACCCGCTTGGCCGCACTCCGGTGGGAACAAAGGAAGTCGGCAAGAACGCTCGAGCGAGAAGGGTGCGCGAGTTTTTTCAGGGCCTTGGCCTCGATTTGTCGAATGCGCTCCCGAGTGACCCCGAAATGCTCCCCTGTCTCCTCAAGGGTGCGTGAGTCGGTCCCGTCGAGGCCGAACCTCAGGACCATGACCTCTGCTGCTCGGGGGTCAAGCTCGGCAAGCATCTTCCACAGGGTTCTTATCAGAGAGGCCCGCTCCACCCGCGCTTCGGGTCCGTTGCTCTGGTCCTCGGCGAGCGTGTCGGCCGCGAACTGCTGCCCGGACCCGTTCAGCTCGTGCAACGGTGTCGGCTCATCGATACGGGCTCGCATGGCGGACAGCTTGCCGACGGCCATGCCCATCTTCTCGGCCAGCCATGCGTCGCTGGGGCTCTGGCCGTGCTTGCGCTCGGCCTCCTTCATCTCCCTTCTTAGCCACAACATCTTCTCGTGAACATGGACCGGGATTCGGATGGTTCGACCCATGTCCGCGATGGACCGCGTCGCCTGTTGACGTATCCACCACGAGGCATATGTCGAGAGGCGGAAACCCTTGTGGTAGTCGTACTTCTCGACCGCCTTCAAAAGACCAATATTCCCCTCCTGGACTAAATCCTCGAAGGGTAGGCCCAGCCCCTGGTAGCGCTTTACCACCGAGATAACAAGCCTCAGGTTGCGCAAAACCATTGTTTCCCGCGCCTTGTAGTAACGGGTTAACGCCGATCGGAACGTATCTGCCGCTGCTCCGCTCCATTCGTGTACGTCCAGCCCGCCAAGGAAGAGGGGTGAGAGCCTTGCGCGGGCGATAGCCCCGGCCAAGGCCTCGCGCTCGACCGGGTTGCCCGCGCTTGCGCGCGACCGCGCGGCGATCTCGTCAATTGTCTCCAGAAAGTCCGCCACCCGGTCGGTAAGGGTTGCGTCCGCGTCGGACGAGTCTGACTCCACCTCGTCGGTCTCAGGTGAAACTTCGGCTTCCTCGCCTTGCGCATCCCACGAACCAAGGGAGATGCTACTCAGTCCGTACTTGCCCGCCCGGACACGCTCGCCCGCCTCAAGGACGGAGGCGACACCCTCAGGCCATGACGCCAATGCGCCCGAGGCGTCTGCCAGCCCTTCCTCCATCTCGCGGCCAAGTAGCTCCTCCTCGTCGGCGGTGAGCAGCGCCCCGACGCGCATCTCCTTGGAGTAGAAACGCCCAGGGTCGTTGCGGCCCGACGCGACGTCTTCAATGAAGGCCAGGGCTTCCGAAACCGACACGTCCTCGTCCTCGCGCCCCTCGGCCATGAAAGGCTCGTCTCCGTATTCGACGCGCTCGTCCGTCTCGGCGCCAAGCTCGCCAAGGACAAGTCGCAAGAGCGACTCCCAAGCAGGGTTCAACGAGCCGTACTTGTCCTTGCAGGCCTCGACGAGGTCATCGTCGGGGACGCTGCCCTCACGAATAGCCCTTAGCAATAGGCGCCGCAGGCCGGCGGACTCCTCCCCCCCCTCCATTCCCGGCAAGGGGGCCGCGCGCTCCGGTAGAAACGCCTCGAAATCATCCCAGCCTGCGGAGTCGTCCACGGGATCATGTGCCGAGATGGCGGATTGCACTGCGGCGGCCGTTTTCGTGATGGTCGGGTCACCCTCTGGGGGCGGGCCGTCATCATCGGGCTCCCAGCCCGACAGGTCGGACGCGTCCCATTCGTCATCGAATTGCACCGCGGATGGCAACGCCGACGGGGACTCACAGCCGGAATCGGGAACTAGACGTAGGTCCGTGCGAATGAGCTTCGTCGAATTTGGCTCTGGTTCATCCCCGGGTTCCGTTGATGGCTCTGGCTTTGGTTGGACAGGCCCGGGGGCGAGAGCCAAAGCAGCCTCTAGCACGGCGATGACCCCCTCAGCCCTGGACGCCTTTGCGATCGCCAAGGCGTCCCTACCGGAAGTGTCTGTCAGGCCGGGATCCACACTGGCGCCGAGCAGTAAGGAGCACACAGCCGCTCTGTTTTTGGAGGCCGCAAGCATCAGCGGCGTCATCCCGGCCGCGTCTCTGGCGTTCAGGTTGTCACCCCGCCTTATGTGGAGACGGACAGCCGTCTCCACGCCGGCGAGAACGGCCATCTTGAGAAGGGCGTTTAGAGTGCCGTTGTCGGACATTGTGCTGATTTCGTCCGCTCCATCCTGGGCAGCCCTATCTCGTGCAGCAAGCCCTTGCCCCGCATCTGTGGCCAAAAACACCGTTGGCGCGTGCCAGGATTGGCCCCGGACACTTCACCCAAAAAACAGAGGTGAAAAGCCATGCACTCCCCTTGGATCGGCCCAAGATCTAATGGAATTGCCGAAACCACGTCGTCGCCTGTTGTATTCTTGTGATGACAAGTGATAATACAGGCGACGTCTTGTTTTGGATACCCGACTTGAGGATTGTAAGCAGGCCCAAACAGTGCGAGCGCATCACGGCGCGATCTTCCGCAGCAGTGCCGAGGGGCGTTCGTCACGTCAGGCGTTTGGTCTTGCCAGCGATACGCCGAGGGTGCCTGAGCCTGCTTGCCGTGTTAGGCTGGATGATCCTGCAGCGAGTGTGCCGACTTTGCGTTTTGCGCATTGGTATCCAGGAGCCGGCAACACAACCCCCACGCTTCCCACCACACAACGATAAAGAAGAGTACCGGCTCGCGCGTCGGCGTGAGGGCTAGTAGTTCGGCGAGCGAGGACGCGGTCGGCGGACGAAAGCCATCCTGTAGCTTATGGGGGCCGTGCCAGCCTTGAATCGTGTAAGCAAGGTGCTCGCTCCATGATTCGCTCCGAAGGCCGGAGACAGATATGACAAAGACAGCCCCAGGCGGCAGAATGTGCTCACAAAGCACCACACGAGAATGATCCCAGTAGTTGACCTCTTTGCGGGCCCCGGTGGTCTTGGAGAAGGCTTTGGCTCATTTCGTGACAGCACCGATGAACCCGTTTTCGACATCCGTTCATCCTTCGAAAAGGAACCGGTTGCCCATCGCACCTTGTCTCTGAGGGCCTTTTACCGGGCTTTTGGCCATCCGAGTGATGTGCCCGGCGAGTACTACCAATACCTTCGCGACAGAATTTCCCGGGAAGATCTGTTGGGAAATCCTCGTTTTCATGCCCAGACCAGCAGGGCGCTCGAAGAGGCGCATTGCCGTGAGCTGGGCCTCACTCCAGCCGAGGAGGTCGACCGGACGATCGCGCGAGCACTCCGGGGTAACATGCCGTGGGTCCTGATTGGCGGCCCGCCCTGCCAGGTCTACTCGGTGGTTGGGCGGTCTCGCTGGCGTCGGGACAATGTTGAGAAATTCGAAGGCGACCACCGGCATTTTCTCTACAAGGAGTATCTGCGGATCATCCAGAAGTTCCAGCCTGCCGTCTTCGTAATGGAGAACGTCCGGGGAGTACTATCGTCGACACATGGAGGCAGTCCGATCTTCGAGAGAATTCTGGACGACCTCTCAAGCCCTTCTCCGGGGCTCCACTACGAAATACGTTCGTTCAATTGCTCCGGTGATGCGCGGACCACGAACCCCATGAACTTTGTGGTCCAGTCCGAGAACCATGGCCTGCCGCAAGCCCGTCACAGGGTGATGCTCCTTGGTGTTCGTGAAGACATCCGGGCCCGACAGCATCAGCTGCTCACAAGAACAGGGTCGGTTTCGGTTAACCAAGCGATTCATGATTTGCCTCGCGTCCGGAGTCGTCTCTCTCGCGGTAAGGATTCCCCCGAAAGTTGGCAAACCATCTTTGACGAGCTATTGGTAGTTCTGGCCAGAACGGCGCCAGATGCCCTGAGTTTCGTGAAACAGGAGCTCGAACTGTCACGTGCAGGCCGGGTGATACCGACAAGCGCGGGGGGGCGTTATATGCGTGACTGGGAAGGCAGAGCTGATCGATTGCCTGCAAACCTCGCAGAATGGTTACGTGATGAACGCCTGGAGGGGGGATATATCCAGCATGAGGCCCGCGCCCACATGCGGTCCGATCTGCACCGCTATCTCTATTACGCCTGCTATGCCAAGCGGAATGGTTGCTCGCCGAAAGTTGATGAGTTGCCTCCAGAGTTGCTGCCGCAACACGTGAATGTACATTCGGAGAAAGTGCCATTTCGCGATCGTTTCCGCGTGCAGATTGAGACGCTACCATCCACTACTGTGGTATCGCACATCTCAAAGGATGGTCACTACTACATTCACTACGATCCTGCCCAGTGCCGCAGTCTGACCGTTAGAGAGGCTGCGCGCTTACAGACGTTTCCCGACAACTACTTCTTCGAGGGCAACCGCACGGAGCAATATTGGCAGGTCGGCAACGCCGTCCCTCCGTTCCTGGCCAGGCAGGTTGCAGGCATCGTAGCCGAGCTGCTTCAGGGCGGCGAAGAGGCGGCTGAATCAACGGACGAAGCGAGCCGGACAGTGGACGCAAAGCCTGTCGCCGAATTGCCAGCATGGTAGATGTAGTGGATCAGGCGACGCGTTCTCGCATGATGTCGGGGATCAAGGGAAAGAATACGCGGCCGGAAATACTGGTACGGCAATTCCTGCATGGGCACGGCTTTCGTTACCGGCTGCATTCAAAGAGCCTGCCAGGAAGTCCAGACATCGTGATGCGGAAATGGATGGTCGCCGTTTTCGTTCACGGGTGCTTTTGGCATCGTCATGAAGGCTGCAGGTTTAGCACGTCACCAGACAGCAACGTCGGGCACTGGCACAGCCGGTTTGAGGAAAACACCGTGCGTGATCGACGGAACATCAGCGAGCTTGTGACCAGAGGGTGGACAGTTATCATCCTGTGGGAATGCGGTTTGAGAGAAGTCAAGGCGGGCAAGCGAAACCTCCTTTGGCTGCTCGACAGCATCAGGACTGGGCACTCTACCGGTTGCATATTGGAATGGCCCACGGTAGAAGGTAAACTTGGACCCGCGCATCATTCCACCATTTCGACGGTGGATTTGTTGCGCTGACTGAGGAGTAGCCATGGCGACGCAGACAAATCAAGGTCAGGACAGAATTGAGACGATGGCGATTGAATTCAGTGCGAAACTGAAGAGGTGGCTTTCTCGCGAGCAGATTAAGAAGGTAGTTTCCCGGAACAGGGACGAGGATGAGCCGAACATCTGCCACAGCCATGATTTCTGCGATGCAAACATGGCCCTGCACGATGTGTTCATGAAGCATGGGATGGACGTAACGGCTGAAGGGGGTGTCAGTCGTCATTGCCAGGAATGGCATGACGTGTGGCAACTGGCCAAGCAGAAGCAATTCTGGTTCCGGCCAAGGTAGACCGGGAACTCCTTGGAAGTTGAAGCGCACGGCCTTGGTGTGTGAATCGGTTCGCGCCAACTATCGCTGCCGCTGAACGCCTATCCAGCATTCCACCGTGGCCATTTCGTGCGCCTATGTCGTGCCTTCCCTCAGGCCTAAATCCAGTTGTCCTGAGCCTTCTCGGCAACACCCTGCGCATCCGTCGTCACCACCGGCACGCCCTGTGCATGCTTGATCACTTCCCGCACCACGTCGCGTGAAAGCAGCTTGGTGATGCGGGCGTGCGGCAGCGGCAGAACGATTTCGTCGCAGCCGAGCTGTTCGGCGACGTCGCTGATCTGCGCGACGATGTCGCCTTCGCGGTAGATCTCCTGGCAGGACACGCCTGCCGCTGCCAGCGGCTGCGCCGCGTCGTGCAGGATGTGAGTGCCGCATTCGGCCTGCAAGCGGGCGATCTCGACGTGCGTACGGAAACGCAGTACTTCCGGCGCAGTGACGGCTTCGGAGACGAACAGCAGCACGGCCTGCACCGGCTCGCCGCGGCGCTGCAAACGCATGGCGTAGCGAAGGCCCCAGCGCGAGCGTTCGGTGGGGTCGACCGGGATCAGCAGTCGCTTGGTGCGTGCACCCTGCGCAAGCGGTTGATCGGCACGGAGCGGGCTCATGATCTCTCCTTTCGCGTTTAATCCGCTCGGAATCGGTGAGCTGTTCATCGGCTCAGGGCAGGTAGTAGAGGCCCAGCCAGGCCAGCAGCATCACCACGGTCCAAAGAGCCATGCTGCCGGTGGGCCAGGTCTTGGCCAATGCGCCTTGCGCGCCGTGGTGACGGCGCAGAGTTTTACCGGCGCGCTCAGCCAGTGACGAGACAGTGCGTTCCAGGCCGGCGATGGCACCGGCAAGCAGCGGCGCCAGCAGATTGACGAGGCGAGGCGCAAACATGCGGTAAAACCAGTCAACATCCAGCGAGATGGTCAGCGTGCGCTTCAAGAAGCTGAGCATGACGAAGAATGCCAGGCCCGAGAACAGCAGAAGTTGCAGCTGGGTCACCACGTGAGCGCCGCTGTAGGGTGCGTAGTTGACCTCGAAGGGCAGCAGGGCATAGAGCGGCGCCGGAAACAGGCCCAGGCCGATGCACAGTGCGGAGAAGAGAATCATCGGTATCTGCATGCTTGCTGGCGGATCGGCGGGGCGTAGTCCGCTATCCTTCTGGAAGAAAACGAACCACGGGAACTTGATGCCAGCGTGCAGGAAGACTCCCGCCGAGGCCGCCGCCAGCCCGAGCCAGACGTACTGCAGATGCTCGTCGCCTGCTGCCTGCGAGATCATCGATTTGCTGACGAAGCCGGAAGTCCAGGGAAACGAAGAGATGGCCAGTGCCCCGATGATGCCGCACACGGCGGTGACCGGCATGCTCTGAAAGAGGCCGCCAAGATCGGTGCACTTGCGCCGGCCGGTGCGGTACAGCACCGAGCCGGCGGACATCAGCAGGAGCGCCTTGTAGATGATGTGGGCGAAGGCATGCGCGGCGGCACCGTTGAGCGCCATTTCGCTGCCGATACCGATGCCGACCACCATGAAACCGACCTGGTTGACGATCGAGTAGGCAAGAATGCGCCGCATGTCGTTCTCGAGCAGCGCATAGACGATGCCGTAGAAGATCATGAACATGCCGATCCAGATCAGGATTTCCGTGCCGGGGAAGCCGCGCAAGAGGACATAAACAGCCGTCTTGGTGGTGAACGCGGAGAGGAAGACGGTACCGCTCCACGACGCCTCGGGGTAGGCATCGGGCAGCCAGGCGGAAAGCGGCGGGGCGCCGGCGTTGATCAGGAAGCCCGCCAGGATCAGCCAGCTGGCCCAGGAATCGGGCGTGATCTGCGTAAAGGCAACCGAGCCGGTATCGGCGACGTGGCCGGCGATACCGGCCATCAGCACGACGCCGCCGAGCAGGTGGATCGACAGATAGCGCATGCTGGCCGAATAGGCCGCACGGCTGCCCGCGCTCCAGATCACCAGGGTCGAACCGATGGCCATCAGTTCCCAAAAGATGAACACCGTGATGAGGTCACCGGCGAAGGCGACGCCTATTGCCGAGCCCGCGTAGAACAGTGCCGCCGGCACTTCCACGCGGCTTTCCTGGCGCAGCGCGAAGAGGGCGCCAGTCGCAGCCATCAGCGCGAAGATGGTGGCAAACAGGCGCGTCAGTTTGTCGCCGGTGAGCGGGGTCAGCGTGTAGTCGAGGAAAGGGAGTTGCCACGCACTGCCGTCCGGTACCTGCCAGATCGCCCATAAGGCCGCCAGCGGCAGGGCCAGCGAGGCGGCTTGCCGGGCTCCCCGGTGCGGCAGCCAAGGCAGGACCAGGGCGCCGAGAACGAGGATCAGCGCGGGGTGCAAGATCATTGGTCGTCACCGTAATAGGTGTCGGGCCGCTTGATCAGCAGGCCCAGGCCCTTGGCGAAAAAAATCATCGCCGCGCAGGTGAGAAAGCCGTACCAGGCGTGGAAGCCGAACCAGCCGTCGAAGGCGAAATGCGGGTGCAGATGCACCACCAGTTCGGCGACTACCGTCACCACCAGGATGGCGATGAACACCCGCCACAGCAGCGTGACCGTCTGCGGGCGTACCAGCCAGTGCTTCTCGGTGTTGTTCATCAGTTTCAGCCTCCGAGCATCTGACGTGCCAGCGCCAGCGGCACATCGGGGAAGAAGAACAGCGCCAGCGTGCCGGCGGCGGTCAGCGTCAGGGCGGCGACCATCGGCAGTGGCGCCTCGCCGTGGGCGTGGCCGTGCGCGTTCCCCTCGTCCACCGGCGGGCGAAAGAAAGCGCGATAGACGATGGGCATGAAATAGCCGGCGTTGAGCAGCGTGCTGGCCAGCAGGACGGCAACGATGGCCCACTGCTCAGCCCCCATGGCGCCAGACAGCAGATACCACTTGGAGACGAACCCGGCCGCTGGCGGCAGGCCGATCATCGACAGTGCGCCGATGGCGAACGCGCCCATGGTCCACGGCATGCGTCGGCCGATACCGTCCAGCTCGCTGACATTGGTCTTGTGGGCAGCGGTATAGATGGCCCCGGCGGCGAAGAACAGGGTGATCTTGCCGACCGCGTGCGCGGCGATGTGTAATACCGCAGCAGCGAGCGAGTAGGGGGTGAGCAGCGCTGCTGCCAGTACCACATAGGACAGCTGACTGACCGTCGAATAGGCCAGACGCCGCTTCAGGTTGTCGGCGCGCAAGGCGACGATCGAGGCGGCGACGATGGTGAAGCCGGCGATCGCCGTCAGCCAGTCCGCCCCGCCCTGCTCGACCAGCGTCTCGGCACCGAAGATGTAGACGATGATCTTGACCACGCTGAACACGCCGGCCTTGACCACCGCCACCGCGTGCAGCAGCGCGGAAACCGGCGTCGGCGCAACCATCGCCGCCGGCAGCCAGCGGTGGAAAGGCATCAGCGCCGCTTTGCCGATGCCGAACACGTACAGTGCGAGCAGGCCACCGAGCGCGAAGTCGGAGAGCCGACCCTGCAGGATGCCTCCCGGCGTAAAGTCAGTGGTGCCGGCGACGTGCCAGGTGAACACCAGCGCCGGCAGCAGCAGGACCACCGAGGTGCCGATCAGTAGCCCGAGATAAATACGCCCACCCGCTCTCGCCTTGTCCGTGCCGTGGTGGGTCACCAGCGGGTAGGTGATCAGCGTCAGCAGCTCGTAGAAAACGAACAGCGTGAACACGTTGGCAGAAAAGGCGATGGCGATTGCCGCGGCGATCGACAGGGCGAAGCAGACGTAGAAACGCGTCTGGTGGGCCTCATTGTTGCCACGCATGTAGCCGATCGAGTAGAGCGAGTTGACCATCCACAATCCCGAGGCGACGAGCGCGAAGAGCATGCCCAGCGGCTCGACCGAGAAGGCCAGTTCAAGGCCAGGCAGAACCTCGGTCAGGTGCACGCCGGGCCGCTCGCCGGCAAGTATCGTCGGCAGCAGGGATACGACGCAGAACAGCAGCGTCGCTGCGGTGGCCAGCGTCGCTGTTTCGCGCAGGTTCGGTTGTTGATGGCAGAGGGCGATCAGCGCCGCGCCGACGGTCGGTACCACGAGCGCGGCGACGATCAGGCTTTCGGCGCCGATCATGGCGTCACCCCGAGCAGCATCCTCGCTGCAGCGGCGGCCGAGCCGACGGTGACCGAGGTTTCGACGCCGAACCAGAGCGTCGCGCCGACCAGGATCCAGGCCGGGATGGCCAACGCCAGCTTCGCTTCGCGGAACTGTGCGAGGTCGCTGCGCGGGGCGCGGAAGTAGGCGGTTTCGACGAAGCGCCAGACGTAGATGACCGCCAGCAGCGACGACAACACGATCAGGAACACCAGCCACCACTGGTCTTTCTCCAGCGCCGCGAGGATCAGGTACCACTTGCTGACAAAGCCTGCCGTGCCGGGTACGCCGATCAGACTCAGTCCGCAGAGGACGATAGCGAAAGTGGTCAGCGGCATGACCCGGCCAATGCCCTGAACGCGCGCCAGGGTGACGCCGCCCATGTGCGCCATTACCGCGCCGAGCAGCAGGAACAGGGCGCCCTTGGTGACGGCGTGGTTGACCAGGTGCACGATCGTCGCGGTCAGCCCGGTCACCGAGTCGAAAGAAATGCCGAGGACGATGTAGCCGATCTGGGCGACGCTGGAGTAGGCGAACAGCCGTTTCAGGTTGTCCTGGAAGATGGCCACCGTCGAAGCGACGAACATCCCGGCCAGTGCCAGAATCAGCATCAGATCCTCCATTGGTAGCCGCTGGAAGATGGCCGTTTCCCCGAAGACCGAGAAGTAGAAGCGCAGCAGCGCGTACACCGACACCTTGGTGGCGGTGGCGGCGAGGAAGGCCGATACCGCCGAGGGTGCGTAGGCGTAGGCGTTGGGCAGCCACTGGTGGAGGGGGAACAGCGCCAGTTTCAGGGAGATGCCGACGGTGAGAAAAGCCAGCGCCGCGAGCACCGGGCGGTGACTGGTCATCGCCTGCAGACGGATGCCCATGTCCGCCAGATTGAGGGTGCCGGTCTTGAGATAGAGCAGGCCAATGCCGATGACGATGAAGGTGGCACCGATGGTGCCCATGATCAGGTACTGGTATGAGGCGACCAGCGCGCGGCGGTCCCTGCCGAGCGCGATCAGGACGTACGAGGAGAGCGAGGAAATCTCCAGGAACACGAACAGGTTGAAGGCGTCGCCGGTGATCGTGATGCCGAGCAGGCCGGTCAGGCACAGCGCGAACATGGCGTAGAACAAATAGTGGGTATCCCGGCGGATCTCGCGTTCGATGCTGGCGCGGCTGTAGGGCAGGACCACCGCGGCAATACCGGATACCAGCATCAAGACCAGCGAGGAGAGTGCGTCGACGCGGTACTCGATGCCCCAGGGCGGCGGCCAACTCCCGATGGCGTAGGAGATCGGTCCGCTTTCGCCCACCTGCAGCCACAATAGGATGCTGATCGCAAACGCTGCCCAGGTCGCCGCCAGCACCAGCAGAAAGGCCGCCAGGCGGTCGCGCAAGAGCACCGCCAGCGGCGCGCTTGCCAGCGGCAGGGCGACCTGCAGGGCAGGGAGATGCTCGACGAAGTTCATCGTTGCGACTCGTCGTTGGCCGGTGCTTCATCGCTGTGCAGGATCTCGTCTTCCTCGATCGTGCCGTATTCCTCGCGGATACGTACCGCCAACGCCAGGCCCAGGGCCAGCGTGGCCACGCCGACGACAATCGCCGTCAGGATCAGCACGTGCGGCAGCGGGTTGGAGTACACCGTGAAGGCCGGGTCGATAATCGGTGCCGTGCCGCCGACGATCTTGCCCGGCGCCAGGTAGAGCAGATACACCGAGGTTTGCAGGATGGCCAGCCCGACCAGTTTCTTGATCAGATTGCCGCGGGCGATGACGATGAACAGCCCGGTCATCGCCAGGAAGAGCATGACTGCGTAATCGTAGTGGCTTAAGAAGCTCATTCCTGGTCCGGGCCGCGCCGCGCAAAGAGGTAGAAGATCTTCAGCAGGACGCCGCAGACGGTGATCGCCACCCCCAACTCGATCCAGAAAATGCCGCGGTGCTGGCCGGCAACCGGATCGGCGTCGAGCACGAAGTAATCGAGGAAATTGCCGCCAAAATAAAGGCCGGCGAAACCGACGCCAAGATAGAGCAGCACGCCGGCCGCGATCATCGCTTCGACGATCCGGTCGGGGAGCGCACGGCGTGCGCTGTTCAGGCCGTAAATGATGGCGTAGAAAACGATCGCCGCGGCGACGATGGTGCCCGCCTGGAAGCCACCGCCAGGTCCGAAATCGCCGTGAAACTGTACGTACAGCGCGAACAGCAGGATGAAAGGGATGAGCAGCTTGCAGACCACGCGCAAGACCATGTCGTTCTTCATCTCTTGCCCTCCCGTACGTACCGGCGCCGACGCAGCAGAGCGATGACCCCGATGCCGGCGGTGAATACCACCGTCGTTTCGCCCAGGGTGTCAAAGGCGCGGTAGCTGGCCAGGACCGCGGTGACGACGTTGGGAATGCCGGTCTCACGGGGTCCGTCTTCCAGATAGCGCGGCGCCACGTGCGTGTGGATCGGCGCCTCGGGATCCGAAAATGCCGGCAGATCCCAGGTGCCATAGACCAGCACGAGGCCGGTGCCAATGGTTACCAGCAGCGGCAGCCAGGGTTTGTGGGCCGGCTTTTCTTCAACACTGCGGCATAGATGTAGCGCACCGAGCAGCAGCACCGTCGACACGCCGGCACCCACTGCGGCCTCGGTCATCGCCACATCGACGGCATCGAGGGCAACCATGACGGTGGCGGTGAGCAAGCTGTAGAGGCCGAAGAGGACAATCACCGCGAACAGGTTGCGGGTACGCGTCAGCGCCACTGCGGCGACCATCATCTGGGTCAGCAACACGTTGATGATCAGGGCTTCGATGGCGCGTTCTCCAGGTCGACGGATACCCCGAATTCGTCGGTGGCCAGGGGCGGCGAAGTCGGTGAGGTGTCGTCAGAGTCCGCCAGCAGCGGCTTCAGGCCGCGGCTGATGGCCGCTTTGGCCAGCGCATGGCCGGCGGCAGGGCTGCTGAAGAAAAGCAGCAGCCCGATCATCACCAGCTTTACCGTGACCAGGGTCAAGCCGGCCTGTAGCATCAGCCCGAGCAGAACCAGTCCGGCGCCGAGTGTGTCGGTGACGCTGCCGGCGTGCATGCGCGTGTAGAAATCTGGCATGCGCAGCAAACCCAGCGCGCCGATGCAGCAGAACAGGCCCCCTGCGAGCAGGCAGGCCCAGCTCAGGCCGTCGATCAGCAGGCTGGTCATCGTTTCGCCTTTCCCTCGCGGCTGGGGTCGGCGACATTGCCGTAGCGAAAAAACTTCAGCACGGCAACCGTCCCGATGATATTCAGCAGGCCGTACACCAGAGCCAGGTCGAGGAACTCCGGCCGCCCGGTGAGAAAGCCGATCACGGCCAGCAACAGCACCGTGCAGGTGCCGATGACGTTGGTCGCCAGCAGGCGGTCGAAGACGGACGGACCGAGCACCGCCCGTAGCAAAGCCAGACTGACCGCAAGCAACAGCAGCACGGTGACGGCGGAGAACATCAGCGGGATCCCTCGAGCCGGGTAACGCGACGGTCCATCTCGCTGCCTGCCAGGCTAGCGGCGCCTTCCGCGCTCAGCGCGTGCACCAGCATTTCGCTTCTCTCGACTTCGACGGTGATCGTACCCGGGGTCAGGGTGATCGAGTTGGCATGGATGACCAGGCCCAGCTCGCTGGTCTGTGAAGGTTGGAAGCGGACCAGCGTCGGCGAGATCGGCAGACGTGGATCAAGGATGCGCCGGCTGACGTCCCAGGCCGAGACGACGATTTCCTTGAGCAGCCAGGGCCAGTAGGTAAATAGCGCCCGCCAGCCGAGGTGTGCCGGATGTCCTTCGCGGTCGATGACGTCCATGCGGTGCGCGAAGAGCAGCACACACAAGGCGCCGACAGCGCCGGCGGAAATCAGAAAAGGCGTGTAGAAGCCCGACAGCAGCAGCCAGAAAGAAAACAGGGCCACGAAAGCACTCAGGGAATAGAACACGGGGAATCTCCATCGCCACGTTCAGGGGGACGCGCCGTTGACCGCGGCGCCTGATTGACGAGCCCATCTTAAGCAGCGCAACAGCGTTTGAAAATTCGGGCTCCCGCGTACGCTTGCCCGCACCTGGCGGGTCCCTGTGCAGCCCTGTGCCGGCGCGGATCGCCCGACGTCGCTAGGTGTTTCACGTACGCAGACGGACCAATTACCGTGGCGCCGGTCTTGGTGCACAATGGCTGCTCCTTGGAGCGAATCGAGCGGGATGACGCGATGACCACCGCAAGCCGACTGGGTTTGAGCGATGCGCTGCTGTTGATCGTCGGCTACGTCGCGCTCGACTGGATGAGTTTCTTCCATCCCCTGCATGGTTCCTACATCACGCCCTGGAATCCGGCCCCCGCGCTGGCTCTGGTGTTCATGCTGCGCTATGGTTGGCGAGCCGCGCTGCCGCTTGCCCTGGCGGTGCTGCTGGCGGAAATCTGGGTCCGCAGCCTGCCCGCTGCGTGGCCCGCCTCGGTCGCCATTGCCGCCATGCTGGCGCTGGGGTATGGCGCTATCGGTGGCATCCTCAGGCGGCGGATCGGTGGGCTGGGCATCTTTTCGGACCGCTCCGGCATGCTGCAGTGGGCGGGCATCGTCGTCGCCGGCACCCTGCTGACCAGCCTCTGTTTCGTGCTTGCCCTGGTCTGGCTCGACCTGGTACCGGGCGCCGGGTGGCGCGAGGCGGTGGGTCACTACTGGATCGGCGACGGCGTCGGGATTCTGGTGTCGATGCCGCTGCTGTGGATGCTGTTCGACGAGCGCGGCCGGGTGCTGCTGCTGGCTGCCGTCAAGCGACCGGACACGCTGGGCTATGTGCTGGCGGCGGCGGCGGCCATGTGGGTGGTGGTCGGCGTTGATGCCGAGTCGGACTTCAAGTACTTCTACCTGCTGTTCCTGCCGATCATCTGGGCGGCGGCGCGGGAAGGTCTGGCGGGCGCGGTATTGAGCGCGGCGGTGATCCAGGTCGGCATCATCGTCGTCGTCCACCTGCAGGGTTTCTCCGCCGTGACGGTACTGGAGATCCAGGTGGTCACCGTGGTCCTGGTCCTCGCCGGCTTCTTTATCGGGGTGGTGGTCGACGAGCAGCAGCGCATCAGTGCCGAGCTGCGCCACACCCTGCGCCTCGCCGCTGCGGGAGAAATGGCCGGGGCGCTGGCGCACGAGCTGAATCAGCCGATCACCGCCTTGTCCGCCTATGGGTCGGCTTGCGAGGAGCTGCTGGCCCGCGGTGAAACCGGTGAGCGGCTGAAGGCAACCATCCGGCTGATGGTCGCCGAATCGTATCGAGCCGCCGAGGTCGTGCGCCGACTGCGCGATTTCTTCCGCTCCGGCACCACCAGGCTGGAAGCGGTTCCCCTGCAACAGCTGCTGGCCGTCGCCACCACGCCGTTTGCCGAGCGTGCCGCCAAGGCCGGCGTCAAGCTTACTCTGGGGTCGATCCCGGAAGGCGTTCTGATGGTCGACCGGCCGCAGCTGGAAGTCGTCCTCCGCAATTTGCTGGCGAATGCCTTCGACGCCGTTGCCGAGCAGCCGACCGGCGCACGCACGGTAAGTCTCACGACGCTGCTGGAAGGCGACGACCGGATCTGCATCAGGATCGAGGACAATGGCCCGGGCTTGAGCGGCCAGGCGGCGTCACGGCTTTTCGAACCCTTCAACTCGACCAAGTCAAGCGGGCTCGGACTGGGGCTGGCGATCAGTCGCGCGATCGCCGAGGCGCACGGCGGCAACCTCTGGGCGGAGGTCGGTGATAACGGTGTTTTCAGGCTGGTGCTGCCGTTCGAAGGAAGACCTTCACATGTCTGATCTGACGGTGTTCATCGTCGACGACGACGCTTCCGTGCGCGATTCTCTGGGCCTGCTGCTGGGCCTGCGCGGCTATCGCACGGCGATCTTTGCCGACGCCGAAAGCTTCCTCCAGGCCCTGTCGCCAGACTGGCGCGGCTGCATTCTGCTCGATATCCGGATGCCGGGCATGGATGGTCTGGCTCTGCAGCGACGCCTGCTCGAACTCGGCTGCAGCCTGCCGGTCATCCTCATTACCGGCCACGGCGACGTCGAATCGGCGCGCAACGCTTTCAAGGCACAGGCCGCCGACTTCCTCGAGAAGCCGCTCGATCAGGCCAGGCTGATGGCGGCGATCGACGACGCCCTGTCGAAATTCCGCGTGAGCAGCTACGAGAGCGACCAGCGCAGCCGCTTTGCCGGGCTGCTGGCGACGCTGACGCCGCGCGAACGCGAAGTCATGGAGCTGATCGTCGCGGGCGGCCACAACCGCGACATCGCCGACGAGCTGGGCATCAGTCCGCGCACCGTCGAAGTGCATAAGGCGCGAGTGATGCAGAAGCTGAATGTCGACAGCGTCGCGCAACTGGTCAGGTATAGCCTGGGGAGCGACTGAAGAAGGGCTCTCTGGGCGCGATGCGGAGTCGCTGGCACCCGAAGCCGAGCGCCAGCCTGGCCCTCTGGTCGACCCGGGAACAGGCAGCAAGATGCACCACCATGGTTCTTGCCCAGTTCAGCTGACGCGCGTTCGTTTCGCGGTCGCGGTCGGGTGTCGCCTGCAACAAGGGTGGCTGGTTCGCGGCGAGCGGCTGCATCGCTCTCCTGGGCGTCTTACTACTAGACCAACGTGATTGGCAGTTGCAGCAAGGGTCGTTCCGGGTCGATCTCCCTGCTTTTCGCCGCCTGGCCGAGAACACTTGCGAAGGCCTGAATACGCCGTGGAATCTCGACACCGACAGCAGCGTCAAAGTACTTTACGGCCATCTGGGGGCGGATTCTGCCGGTCCAGGCCAGGTGACTGCTCTTGCAGCGGCGGATTGTGCTGAAATCAGTCTGACAAAGCATGACGTTTCGGTTAGGATTTGCACCTTTCATCGTTACGAACACCCGTACGCAAAGCTCATCGATCACCGCAGCGGTCGCCGTGTGCGGCGTTTGCGCGTCGACGTGATGTGCTCCGCCTGGCGACGGCCCGGAAGGTCGCCAGAAAGTGCAGAGTCCGTTCATTGCAGCCAACCCGAAGGAAAAGGATCATGCCGCTGTCGTCCCGTGTGTTGTTGGCCATCATGGCGCTCTTTTTTCCTCTGGCGGCGCTCGCTTCCGGAGCGATCGACTCGCGGACGCTGGACCTGACCAGCCACTGGGCCGGTTTCGCCGGTCTGGCCGTTTTCTTCATTGCCTACGCCCTGGTCATCGCCGAGGAAAACCTGCACCTGCGCAAGTCCAAGCCGGTGATGGTCGCAGCGGGCATCATCTGGGCCCTGGTGGCGATCGTCTATGCCCAGCACGGTGACGCGCATACCGCCGAGGTGGCGGTGCGCCACAATCTGCTGGAATTTGCCGAGCTGTTCCTCTTCCTGCTGGCGGCAATGACCTACATCAATGCCATGGACGAGCGCGGTGTTTTCGATCTGCTGCGCGTCAAGCTGGTGACGCAGGGTTACTCCCTGCGCACCATCTTCTGGATTACCGGCGGTCTGGCCTTCGTCATCTCCCCGGTCGCCGACAATCTGACCACCGCTTTGTTGATGGCCACGGTGGCCATCGCCGTCGGCGGCAGCAACAAGAAGTTTGTCGGCGTCGCCTGCATCAATATCGTCGTTGCCGCAAATGCCGGCGGTGCTTTCTCACCCTTCGGCGACATCACCACGCTGATGGTCTGGCAGAAGGGGCTGGTCCAGTTTGGCGAGTTCTTCCATCTGTTTGTCCCGGCAGTGGTGAACTGGCTGGTTCCCGCGGCCATCATGAGCCTGGCCATCGGCAATTCATCACCCGATCCGGTCAAGGAACAGGCAGTGCTACAGCATGGTGCCTTTGTCATCGTCGGCCTGTTCTTGTTCACCATTGTCATGGCGGTGTGCGCCCATAACTTCCTGCACCTGCCCCCGGTGATGGGCATGATGACCGGCCTGGGTGTGCTGAAGTTCTACGGCTACTATCTCAAACGGCGTCAGCACTTCCTCCCGCAGGTTTCGTACCAGGATTTTTCCGACACGGCAATGGCGACGGAAGGTGAGCAAGCAGCCAAGCCGACACACAGCGAGGTCGCCCAGTACAACATCTTCAAGTCACTGGAACGCGCCGAGTGGGACACCTTGATGTTCTTCTACGGCGTCATCCTGTGCGTCGGCGGACTGGGCACCATGGGCTATCTGTCGCTCGGTTCGGAACTGATGTACGGCCAACTCGGTGCGACGACGGCGAACATCCTGGTCGGTCTGCTTTCTGCCGTGGTCGACAACATTCCGGTGATGTTCGCCGTGCTGGCCATGCGACCGGATATGGACGTGGGCCAGTGGCTGCTGGTAACGCTGACCGCCGGCGTCGGCGGCTCGCTGCTTTCGGTGGGTTCGGCCGCCGGTGTCGCCGTCATGGGACAGGCGCGTGGCGTCTACACGTTCTTTTCCCACCTCAAGTGGACCTGGGCCATCGCGCTGGGTTACGTGGCCAGTATCTGGGTGCACTTCCTGCTCAACGGGAAGATGTTCACCTGATCGCTGCCGCCCGTTGATGGTGGCCGGCGGGCGCAGGCGGCACGGTCTTGTGGCGCCTGCCAGCTGCTAGCGGTTTCCCGCGCCGACGATTGCGGCCGCCGCCACGAAAGCGTCATCCAGTCCTTCCACGGCCTCGATCAGTCGCCTGATTTCGCCAGTCCCGTGCAGCGCCCGCAAGGGTGCAGCGAACTGCGGTACGAACTCCGCTAACAGCCGCTCCCGCTCGGTCGCCCACTGCTCTAAAACCAGGGTTTGCGCAAGATACGCGAGGATGTTGGCGCTGTCGTTCTCGACCTTGACCGAGTGCAGCACGGCGTTGGCGAGCTGGCCGTTGCCGATGGCGACGAAGGCGCGCTCGAACAGCGACAGCTTGCCGAGGGCGAGCCGTTCGCGCTCGCTATCGACCTCGGCGAGCAGCTCGGCGAGCAGCGACGGGTTGTCGGTCTGGCGCGCGAGGCGCTCGGCGGCGTCGGGATCATCGACGGCGCACAGTGCGCCGACGGCAGCGGCGAAGACCGCTCGCAGCAGATCCGGGTCGTCGAGCTGCGCCTGCTCCAGCGTGGCGGACAGCGCGGCTTCGAGGCGCTGTGGCCAACCGCGCGGGCCGGCCGGCAGCTTGCCGCAAATGTCGATCAGCGCCTGCGCGCGGTCGCCTTCGTTGCCGATCGCCAGCGCCTGGTCGAGGCAGGCCGCCATCACCTGGGCCGCCTCGGCCGGGCAATGGGCTGCGCAGCGCACCACCGCTTCGGCCAGCGCCGTTGCCGCCCGGGCCTGCGCTTCGTTGCTGCCGGCCTGGCGCCCGACGATGTCGGCGAACATGCGGCTGATGTACAGCGCCTGTGGTTTGGCGTTGGCCAGGGTGGCAACGGCGGGCAGCAGCTCTTCCAGCGCCGCGCGAACCACCTCGCAGCCCTGTGGCGCGTCGAGCAGGCAGAGGGCGCCGCGCACGGTGATCGTGTCCTGCGCCTCGGTGAAGCCGGCGGCGAAGTCGCGGAAGCCTTCTGCCAGTGGCAGCAAACCTTCGCCAAGTGGCTCGGCGACTTCGGCCAGCTGCACGATGACCCTGGCGAAAGCGTTGGCGCTGATCGCGTAGCCATGCGCACGCAGCGCGTCGAACCACTCCAGCAGCCGCTGGTACTGGCTGGCAGCCTGATCGACATCGGTGTAGCACAGGCTCGCCGAAACCGTGGCCAGGATCTCGATCTGCTCCTCGACCCGCAGCTCGCCAATCCGCTCGGCAACGAAATTCCCCAGCCGAGTGGCGATCGGCGCGCCGTCTCGCGCCAGCTTGAGGACCAGCGGTGCCACTGCGCGCAGGGCGTCGCCGTAAAGGCTGGCGTCTCGGCGTTTCTCCAGCTCGTTCATCAGCGCCTGCACCCCGGCGTCGCGCTGGCCGGCATCGCCCGACTGGGCGTCGAGCACGAACACCAGGCTGGCCGCGAAGCCACTGACCCAGGTCAGCCGCTGCAACTCGGCCAGCGCCTGGTCGCCGGCCCCGTCCTCGTAGAGGGCGATCGCCAGCAGACGGCGCAGTTCGTCATCGTCGCCTTCGGGCATCTCGGCGAGACACAGCGCGGTCGCCCGGGCCAGTTCGGTGTCGGCTCCCTGGTCGCTACCCGCACCCTGCGTCTGGGCAGCGATGGCGCCAAGCCGGGCCAGGTCAGCGCTGTCTGCCTTGAGGTCGGCTTCCCGGGCCATGGCCATGATCCGCCCGCGTATCGCGTCGCGGGCCGGCAGCTCGGCCGCGAAAGCCCTTGCCGTCTGGCGCAGCAGCGTCACCAGCGCATCGATCCGCTCGCTGTCGCTCAGTGTCGCGGTGAGCTCAAGCGCCCCGTCCCAGTCGCCGGTGGCGGCAAAGGCGCTCGCCAGCGACGCGGTGAATAGCTCGCGATTGATCGCCATTTGGTGATACGACGGGTCGCTCAGATCCCTGGCGGTGGCCAGCCACCCGGGCAGCTCGGCGGGAAAGAATTCGCCCAGGGCGTCGACCGCGTAGCTGACGATGCGCGCCCCTTCGACGGGGTCGCTCTGCCAGCAGCGTTCGATCAGTGTCAGCGCGCGCTCCTGGTCGCCCAGGCGGCAGAGATCGGGAACGATTTCCGACAGCGCCACGCCAGCGTAATCGCCGATCGACTCGGCCAGATAGAGTTCGGCGAAGCGGCAGAGCAGCGCGACCGCGTCTGCACGCTGCGCACACGCTTCCGGACGCCAGCGGCGCAGCAGTGCGATCAAGGGGTTCTTGCCCAGCGAGCCGTGCTCGAGCAGCACCGATCCCTGCCCGGCGAGGTCTTCAAGCGCCGGCAGGACCTGCTCGGGCGCCAGGCTCTGCAGTGCCGGCAGCAGGCTGGCAAGGACGAAAGCGCGGTCGGCGGCGGACTCGATGCCCGTCAGCGCCGTCTGGGCTCGAGCGAGCAAGGCGCTGGCCAGGTCACGGTCGGGCGCCGATGTGCGCAAGGCAGTGGCGATGGCGCCGAGGCCGGCTGCCCGCAGCACCGGGTCATCGGCATTTTCGGCGAAGGCTATCGCCTGGCGAATCAGCGACGCGCGCTGCGGCTCGGGCAGGCCGCGTCCGACCGGCAACAGTGCCGCCAGCTTCTCCAGCACCTGATACTGCTCGTTGACCCGGCGGACCAGCGTCAGTTGATCGATCACCTGCAGCAGCAGGGTCGCCGCGCGCAGCTCGTGCTCGTCGGCGCCGGCCTGGTGCCTATCGAGCAGCCGGGTCGCTACCGCCAGCAGCGGGTCGATCGCCCGTCCGTTGGCTTTACCCAGGGCGGCGAGGCAGGCCAGCGTGCGTTCGATCTCGCCGCGTGCCGTCCACGCCTGGTAGATCTCGTCGGGGAAACCGAGCATCAGCTCGCGTGCGGTCTGCCGCGCGACGACCAGCGCCAGCACGCGCGGATAGTCAGGTGCTGGCGCCGCGAGCTGTGCTCGGGCGGCACGGTCGAGGTCGGCAATCAGCGCGCCGAAGCTGCGCAATACCGACCAGTGGGCAGCGATCCACTCGCCGGTGAACAGCTGGACCAGCTCGTCGAGGCGGTCGGCTTCGGCCAGGTGGCTGGCGAGGAACGACAGGGCGTAGGGGCTGCGATGCTCGCGCCAGCGCAGGCAGTAGTCGAGCAGGCGGCTGCGGTAGTCGTTGATCTTGCCGATCCGCCGCGGGTCGGCGACGTAGTGTCGCAGGCGCGGGTGGGCCAGGCCGTAGCGGCCGCCGCTGTCCTGCCGTACCAGCCGGCGCACGCGCGCCAGCACCTGCTCGAAGAAATCACCGGCCCAGTCGTCGCGCAGGCTGGCGTTGAGCGCCTCCAGGTCGCTGCGCGCGATCGGGCCGACGGCGGCGGCCAGGGTGCCGAAGAGATCGCGCAGCGGCGCGTCGCCGGCGAGCTGGACGATCTGCTTCCACCAGCGGTCGAGATAGGCGTCGAGCCCTTTCGGCTGCTCGGCGATCTGCGCGGGCGAGAGTAGCGCATTGGCCACGTCTTCGGCGAGGAAGCGGACATAGAACGGGTCGGCGCCGAGCGCCGGGTCATTCTGGTAGGCGGCCTGCTCGACAATGTGGCCGATCAGCGTCGGGTCGCCGGCAATGCGCTCGCCGGCTTCGCCCAGCCCGGCAAGTAGGCTGCGGATTTCGTCGCCCTGGAGGCCGCCGAGGGGTAATGCCGTGAGCTGGTCGGCGGGCAGGCCATAGTCACTGCGCCAGTCCTGGCCGATGTCGCGCACGCTGACGATGAGGTGCAGATGGGCGGGCAGGCGGCGGCTGAGGTAGGGCGCGAGCTGCCACTGCGTGACCTCGTCGAGACCGTCGAGCAGCAGCACCTGCTGCTGTTCCAGCGGCGTGTCGACGAACTCCTGGTACAGGGCGCGCAGCTCGTTGAGCGTTTCCGGCAGCTCGGCGTGGTGGCCGTGCCAGGCGGCCATCTGCTGCACGACGTTCTGCAGGAAGAACTTCTCGTCCAGCGTCTGGTCGCCGTAGACCGGCGCAAAGAAGTGATAGGCGAAAGCCTCGGGAGTGGCGGCGACGAGGTTGGCGATCAGCGCCGTCTTGCCGAAGCCGGGCGGCGCGGTGATCGCCAGGTAGCCGCCGTGGTCGCTGGCCGCGAACTGCATGATGCGTTCGAACACTTCCCGGCGGCCGGCGAAGAGGCGCGTGCGATCGTCGATCAGCGGCTTGAAGAGCGCCCGCAACGGTGCGCGCAAGCGAATCGGCAGGTAGCCGCGGCCACGGTAGACGTCGAAATCGAGACCGCTACCGACCAGCACGCCGGCGGTCGGGGCCAGCGCTGCCGGCATCCCCGGCACGGCGGCCAGCAGCCGGACCAGTTCGTCGAGCTGCACCTCGTACTCGAAGTTCTTGCCGCGCAGCATCAGGGCGTCGCAGGCGGCGAGGCCCTGCAGTGGCGCCGGCAACTGCGCCGCTTCGGGCACCGGCGTATCGTCGAACAGCACCGGGATCACCTTGCGCCCCAGTTGCAGCGCGTGCGCGATCTCCTGGCGGACGAAATCGTCCGCGCTGTCGAGCCGGCGCCGGCCAGCGGCGTCCTTCGCCTCCAGCCAGCCGGGAGCGATCAGTGCCAGCAGAACGCGGCAGGCGTCGACGCCTTCGCGCAGCCGTTCGGGAAAGACCGCGCCGGCTTCGATCGATGCACGGTCGAAGAATATGCCCTGCTTGTCGAAGCGTCGGCAAAGGTCGCGGTAGAGCGCTCGCGCGTGCCCCGCCGCGTCGCTGCGGCGGTAGCTGATGAACAGGTCAACGGGCGTGTCGGGCATCGGGCCTCATCGCTGTCGGTCAGTTGTCAGGAGCGGGCGTGCTGCCTGCGGCCATAGCGCTATTCGATCGCCCTCACTGGCGACGCTCCAGCGCCAGGCGAACGCCCAGGCCGACGAGAATGACGCCGCTGGACCGGTAGAGCCACAACAGGGCCGTCGGCTGCCGGCGCAGCCAGCCGGACAGCATGCCGGCGCAGAGACCGACCGGACCCTTGACGCAGAAGGTGAGCAGGGCGAACAACAGGCCGAGCACGAAGATGGTCAGCGTCGGCCGGGTGGCGTTCGGCAACACGAACTGCGGCAGGAAGGCGAAGTAGAAGATGGCGATCTTCGGATTGGAAATATTGGACAAGGCGCCGTCGGCGAACATTCGCGCCATCGAACGGCGCGCCGAGACCGCGACCACGAGTTCGGCGCTCCGGGTTCGGATAAGCCCGATGCCCAGGTAGATCAGGTAGGCGGCACCGACCAGCTTGAGTGCGACGAAGAGCCATTCCGAGGCGCGCAGAATGGCGCCCAGGCCAAGCGTGGCCAGCACGGTGTGGCCAATCAGGCCGACGCTTACGCCGGCGGCAGTGGCGATGCCGGCGGCCGGACCCTGGGCGATCGAGCGCGACATGACGAGAATCATGTCTTGCCCCGGAGTCGCTATCAGGAGCAGCGAGGCGGCAACGAAAAGTAGCCAGGTGGCTTCAGGCATGCGACGCTCCGTGCATCAATGACGGTCGGGCTCACGGCCCGGTTGGCAGCGCATCGGCGCGGCGCAATCAGCGGACCTGCGCCAGTGCCTTGGCGAAGCGATCCTTGTTCATCACGAACTGCGCGCCTGCCGCGGCAGCGGCGGCCTTCGCCGCCTCGAGATTGACCGGCTTCCCGACTTGCACGACGCCGACCATGCCCATCCGGCGGTGCGCCTCGCAGGTGTAAAGGTAGACGCCCTCCTGCTCAAGGGTGACCCGGGTTTCGCGGTCGTAGCCGCTCTTCCAGGGTTTGGCGCCGGCTGGGACGAGCAGGCTTTCCGTCGTATGCCCCTTGCTCGACGGGCTGAAAACCAGCGTGTCGCCGATCTGGGCCTTGACGAACACTGGCTCGAAGGAAAGCGGACCGTCTTTCGACGTGTCGAGCATTTCGATCGCGATGTCGGCGGCGTGCGCGCTGGCGACGCCGAAAGTCAGGCACAGCGCTGCCAGAAAACGCCGGCCCAGCGCTCGCGCCGTGCTCTCGTCCGTTCGACGAGCGAAGAGAAAGCCTCTTGTGGCCGATGCTTGCTGGCGGGCGCACAAGGTGCGAAACAGGTCTTGCCGCAGTTCGCGCTGGGTCATGTCTTTCACCTCCGGTTGTGGTGTGCTGATACGCTTTCGGACATCGTGCCCCGGGCAAGGTTGCGGGCTTGGCGCCGTGGACTGCCCGCGACCGGGGAGGCTTGATGCCGATCCCGGCCACACCGGCAAGTTGCCGGCAAGCTCGGCGTCCTCATGGCCCTGGCTTGCAGCGCATCGGCGGGTGGCCGCGCCCCCAGACGATCATCGCCTCACCCTGGTGTTCCCACAGCGACTCGTTGCGACTCTGGTATTTGGTGCCGCTGGCGCTTGGTTGGGCAAACATCAGCGTGCTCTTGTCGCCACGCTTGGCGATCAGGGTCGGCGGGTCGGTGGGGAAGAAGCTGACCACGACTTCGCTCGCCCGTGAACCTTCGCAGCGATAGCTGACCGGGCCGTTGGCGGCTACCAGGCCATAGGTCGCCTGCAACTCGGCGATCCGCCAGCGGTAGCTCTTGTCGACGCACTGCTGCCGATTGCGGCTTTTCCAGCAGTCATTGCGTTCCCGCAGCCATCCGCGCTGCGATGCCTTCAACAGCGATGGGCGTTCGTCGACAGCCCTGGCTTGGGCCTCGGCAAGCACCTGCGTCATCTTGCTGTTCAGTGCGGACAGGCCTTCGTCCTTGCAGACCAGTTCGTCGATACTGCCGCTAGGCAGTTTTCGGCAGTCGAGGGGCGGTACCGGGGCTGGTTCGGGGACGCTGGCCCAGCCGAAAGGCGCGAAAAGGAGGGCCGCTGAACTGAATATGACGCTGAACCGGTAGCTGCTCATGGTGGTTCTCCCGTAGTCCTGTTGCCGGCGGCCATCGCGCGCTCTGCCGATGCGTTTGACGGCACCGGCCGCCCGCTTTTCGCTGTCGGAAAGCGGGCCCGCCGCTGCCGTCGCCAAGCGCTTGCCGGGACGAAAGGTGATTGTCCGCCGAGGCGACGCTGTTTGACAAGCTGGCGTCTGCTCCTCGCTCCGTATCAGCCACGCACGGACTGCGCCACCGCGCGATATTTCCCCCAGGCGCTCCAGCTGAAAACGAGCAGGCCAAGCCAGATCAAGGCGAAGCTGAGCAGCTGCCCACTGCGTAGCGGCTCGCCAAAAATCCACACCGCGGTGACCAACTGCAGCGTCGGATTGATGTACATCAGCATGCCCACGGCAGCCAGGTCGAGCCGCTTGGTGGCGGCGGCGAAGGCGATCAGCGGCAGGGCGGTGATCGCCCCGGCGCTGATCAGCAGGAGCGTGGTGGCCGGGTCGTGGCCGCCGAACACGAGATGGCCGTGCTGTTCCTGCCACAGGGCGTAGGCGCCGCAGACGGGCAGCATGGCCAGCGTTTCCAGCCACAGGCTGGAGAGGGCGTCGACCGGTAGTTGCTTGCGCACCAGGCCGTAGGTACCGAAGGTGCCGGCCAGGATCAGCGAGACCCACGGCAGCTCGCCGAGGGCGATGATTTCGTTGGCCATCGCCAGCAGGGCCAGGGCGACCGAGATCCATTCCAGCCGGTTGAGCCGCTCCTTGAGGACGACCAGAGCAAGCACGACGTTGACCAGTGGGGTCAGGAAATAGCCGAGGCTGGAGGCAAGGACCTGCTGGTTGGCGACCGCCCACAGGAAGACCAGCCAGTTGCTGCCGATCAGCAGCGCGGCAAGCGCCAGCATCGCCAGGTGGCGCCAGGTCCGGAAAACCGCGCCGACCTTGCTCCATTGTCGGCGCAGGGTCAGCAGCAGGCCGACAAAAACGCAGGCCCATACCGCACGATTGCTCAACACGTCCATTGGCGAGACGTGCGACAGCTGCCGGAAGAAGAGCGGGAAAAAGCCCCACATGCCATAGGCCAGCAGCCCGAACCCGATACCGGACAACTGGCGGTCGGTGCTCATCGGCTCAGGGCTCCGGGCGCAGGATGTCGAGCGTTGCCGAGCGGTAGTCGCGCCGATAGAGAACGATCAGGATGCTCAGCGAAAGCACGCCGAGAGCCACTGGACTGAGCAGCCAGCCAGACGCCGCCAGGCCGAAGTAGTAGGCGCGGATGCCGCGATTGAAATCATCACCGGCCAGGTTGTGGGCGCCGGCCACCCGGCGCGCGTAGCGTTTGATTTCCGGATCTTCGCGCTGGCCCATCGGTGCCGCGCCGATCAGAATCGACAGCAGGTTGAACTGGCGCAGGGCCCAGGTGAACTTGAAGTAGCCGTAGACGAAGCTGGCCAGCACCAGCATCAGCTTGATTTCGAGCAGTTCGCGGCTGCCGGCACTGCCGAGCGTCAGGTCGGCGGAAAAGCTCAGCAACTTGTCGGCTGCGCCCATCGCGGCAACCAGGCCGGCGATGATGTAGATGGTGGTGTTGGCGTAGAAAGAGACGCTGCCCATCAGGTTGCCGATCAGCGCCGCATCGCTCATGCGCAATTCGCGCTCGAGCATGCACTTGGCCCATTCCTGCCGGTAGCTGTGCAGATGCCCGATCAGACCCTTGCAACACCAGCGACTATGCTCGGAAAACCAGGTGTAGCCTCCCCAGCAAAGCAGGAAAGTTGACAGGGCCAGCCAGTCGACGGTCGATAGATTCTGCAGCGCGCGCATCGACTCATCTTGCCACAGAATGCGGCGCCGACAGGCTGCGCTCTAGTCGGAAGTGGCCACTGTGGCCGCAGTGAGTTTTCCGAGTAGCCAGTAGCTGAGCAGAAATGCGCCGATGTGGTAAGCGCTGTTGAACAGCAGGCCGTGGCCGGCGTAGATCAGCACCGTCAGTGCCAGGTAGAGCAGTAGCGAGGCGGCGAGCAGCAAGCGCCGCCCGAGCGGTCGCATGGCCGGCCGAAACAGGCGAAGCCCGCCACCCGCGGCGGCCATGGCGACCATCAGCAGCCACTGCAGCAGGGGATCCAGACCGCGCACGTGCACCCCCTCGAGCAGGTTGTTGACCATGTCCGCGTGCAACTCGACGCCGTGACGCCATTCCGAACCCAGCCCGCGGAGAACCTGGAACTGGTCGCTGCCTGTGCGCCCGTCGCCGATCAGGATGATCTTGCCGGCGAACTGGCCGCTGGCAATCGTCGCTGCCGGTCCGCTGATCTGCTCATAATCGAAACGTCGCGGTGGCTCCCGCCAGGCCTGAATCGGCGCCAGCCGAATCAGCATCGCGGCCACCAGGTCGCCGTCAGCCAGCAGCGGGCAATCATTGCGCACTTGTCCGGAGCGGTCGGCGCGTGTTCTGGCGGGCTGCAGCGGCCCTTGCCAAAGCACCTTGCCGGCGTCGCTGACCACCGTCAGTTCCCGGATTCTGTCGTCCACGGCGAGCGTCATGCCGCCAGCCGCCAGCGTGCCGATGGCGCTGAACTTGCCGGTGACCGGATCGACGCGCGGCTTCTCCAGCGTGCTGGCGGCGGCGAGCCGCAGCGCAGCGATCGGCGCCACCGAGGCATAGCCGAGCCGGCCACCGACACAAAGCAGCCCCCAGGTGTCGGTGGCCCCGGCCAGGCCGGGGATAGCCGCGGGCTGCTGGTCGATCAGGCGATTGACGCCGACGATTACCCGCGTTCCGCGCTGGCGGGCGCGGCTGATCGCCGCGACCAGCTCGCCGTCGGCCGCACTCGACTGCTCGAAGTAGACGTCGAAGACGATGGCTCTGGCACCGGCATCGACCAGCCAGTCAACGACGCGGGCGTGTTCGCGGCGCCAGCCCGGTCCGAAGCTACCCAGGCGGGCTTCCGATTTCTGATCGAAGCTGACGATCACGATGTCCTTGCTCACCGGCACGCTGGCGATCAGGTCGCCGAGGGCCATGGTATAGCTCTCGAGGCGCGTATCGATGCCGAGCGCGTCGAACAACTGCACCCAGGCGAAAAACGCCATCAGCAGCGCGACACTGCCGGCGGTAACCCGTCGCCACTTGCGCCAGCGTTCGCTGTTCATCAGTTGGGCGAACTGGCCGAGCAGCGAGGGTCGGTGCTCGATGCTGCGGATCAGCGCGTCGAGGTCGAACTGAAAGCGCGTGTCGTCGAGTTCATGCGCCTGGTGGCGGGCGAGCGCGCCGATTGCCGCCGGCAGTTCCTTCGCATCGGGCATCGTCGCGCCGCCAACCAGCACGGGGATCAGACGTTTGCCCTGTTTGAGTGCCGCGGCGAGTTCGTAGCGTACGAAATCGTCGGGCTGATCGAGTCGTCGGCCCTGCTCGTTGTGCGCGGTCAACCATTCCCGGCTGATCAGCGCGATAACGACATCGCTGGCCTTGATCCTGGCGTCAAGGATGGCGACGAAATCGTCGCCCGGTGCGATCTGGCCGATATCCATGAACACGCGATCGGCGCCGAAGTGCTCGCTCAGGTGATCGTACAGCCGTCCGGCGTAGGCGACGCTGTCTTCGCGGCGATAGCTGATGAACAGCCTGGGGCCGTCGTTCTCCACGGGCGAAGCGCTTGCTTTCAGCCTTGCGCCAGTGGATGCGAGAAGCGCCGCCAGCCTGGACAGCGGCCGCTGCGTCGCCGCCGACCGCGCTGGCCACCCCGGTCGATCATCACTGCTCGCGGCGTGGTGCGCGCGCCGGGGGTTGCCGGCCGACATCATCGTCTCCCGGCGATCCCATGGTCGCTGCGCCGACGCCGATGGCGAATATTCCTCCGATCAGCGCCGCCGTGCCAAGGTTGGAGCGGTTGGGCGCCAGTGCATCGAGCTCGCGTATGCGTTTGCGGATGTCCTCGACTTCGGCGTAACTCACCTGCCCGACTTCGACCAGGTTCGGGCCGGCCAGCCACGCCGCCTGCCCGGCCCCTATCGAGGTTCTGGTCCAGCGCCCGCTATTGGACGTCACGCCGACGCGGTCTTCGGCGACGACGACCCTGACTCGCTGCTCGGGGTCAACCCGAACCAGGTACTCGGTGCCTTCCGAACCCGCCGTCGCATACTCGGTCTGCACCGCGAAGTAGCCCTTGACCTTGACCAGAACCTCGCCGATGAAGACGAAAATCGAGCCCAGCCTGACATGGGTGTTCGGCTGAACGTAGACTCTGGCGCCGTCAGCGAAGCTGAGTACGACGGTCGATTGCGCGTTGGTCTGGACCTCGTCGCCGGCTTCCAGGGGCATATTGTGTTTCGCCTGCGAGCGGACACCCTTGCGAATGACATCGACGCCGGCAATCGTGCCGCTGTCGACCAACTGACCGTTCTGAACGACATTGAGGGTAATCCCGGCACAGCCGCCCACCGCCAGGCAGAAAAGGAGGGCCGACGCAAGCCGAAGCCAGTGCACAAGTGCGGGCCCGTCGGAAGTCGTGCTGCTCTGTCTGCTTGCGGCCATGAGAACGCCCTCCATCGCGCTGAAAGTCCTGCGAAACCGCTTGCCTACCGGACGCACGTGGTAAGCAGCGGCTCGTGCCGACCAGGCCGGGGCGAATGGGTCTGATCTCTCTGGCCAGCGAGTGACGTTGTCGACCGAAGAGTTGCGGAACGACATCCCGAGTATATTCAGAGCCGCCAGCAAAGACAAACGCCGCGTTTTTCCGAGCCGGGTGCAGTTTGCCCGGGCAGTCGGCGCAGGTGGGCGCTATGGCCGCCGGATTTTGCTCACGTCCTTCGCGGCACCCGGGGGCAATGGCTGCAGCGGGTGGACAAGCGCGCCGGCTATAATCGGGCTTGCCTCGCCAGAGAATCCCGCCCATGTCTGACCTGCTTGCCCATCTCAACGAACCACAGCTGGCTGCCGTCACGCTGCCGCCGCAGCACGCGCTGATTCTCGCCGGCGCCGGTAGCGGCAAGACACGGGTGTTGACCACCCGCATCGCCTGGTTGATCTCCACAGGGCAGGTCGGAGCGCCGGGCATCCTGGCGGTGACCTTCACCAACAAGGCAGCGAAGGAAATGCAGGCCCGCCTCGCGGCGCTGCTGCCGATCAATACCCGCGGTATGTGGATCGGCACCTTTCACGGCCTGTGCAACCGCTTCCTGCGCGCCCACCACCGCGAGGCAGGGCTGTCGGCACAGTTCCAGATTCTCGATTCGTCGGACCAGCTGGCGGCGATCAAGCGCCTGCTGAAGAATCTCAATATCGACGACGAGAAATATCCACCGCGCGAGCTGATGCACTTCATCAACGCACACAAGGAGCAGGGAATTCGTGCGGCGCAGGCCGAGGCTTTCGACAGCTATACCAGCCGCCGCGTCGAACTGTATGCCGAGTACGAAGGGCAGTGCCAGCGCGAAGGGGTGGTCGACTTTGCCGAGTTGCTGCTCCGTTCGTACGAACTGCTGCAACGCAACGAGCCGCTGCGCCATCACTATCAGGCACGCTTCCGGCACATCCTGGTCGACGAGTTCCAGGACACCAACCGCCTGCAGTATGCCTGGCTGAAGCTGCTCGCCGGACACGCTGCTGTCAAGTCGGAGTCGGGCGGTGCCTGCCTCTTTGCCGTCGGTGACGACGACCAGTCGATCTACGCCTTTCGCGGCGCCGAGATCGGCAACATGCGTGATCTGCAGCGTGAATTCGAACTGCCGAACGTGATTCGCCTGGAGCAGAACTATCGCTCGCACGGCAACATCCTCGACGCCGCCAATGCGCTGATCAAGCAGAATCGCGGTCGCCTTGGCAAGAACCTGTGGACCGAAGCCGGCGCCGGCGAACCGATCCGGGTTTTCGAGGCCTATTCGGACATCGCCGAAGCGCGCTTCATCGTCGAGGAGATTTCCGAACTGCTGCGCGACGGGGTTTCTCGCCAGCAGGTGGCGCTGCTGTACCGCTCGAACGCGCAGTCGCGAGTTCTCGAGCACGAGTTGTTCCGGCTCGGCGTGCCGTATCGCGTTCACGGCGGGTTGCGCTTCTTCGATCGACAGGAAATCAAGCACGCGCTGGCCTATCTTCGTTTGCTCGCCAACCCCGACGACGATACGGCGTTCGCGCGGGTGGTCAATTTCCCAACGCGCGGGATCGGGCTGCGCAGCGTCGAAGCGCTGCAGGAGGCGGCACAACAGGTCAATTCGAGCCTCTATAACGCGGCTGCCAGTCTGGCCGGCAAGGCCGGCGCGTCAGTGGCGAAATTCATCCGCCTGATCGAAACCTTGCGCAACGAAACCCGGGACCTTCCCTTGCCGGAGGTGATCGACCGCATCATCGAGCAAAGCGGCCTGCGCCAGCACTACCTGGTCGACAAGGAAGGCCAGGATCGACTGGAGAACCTCGACGAACTGATCAACGCCGCGACCAGTTTTCTGCACGAGGACGACCAGCCCCTGGCCGAGGGCGATAGCGTGCCGGATGGCGGGCCGCTGGCGGCTTTCCTCGCCCATGCTTCGCTCGAAGCCGGCGAGCACCAGGCCGGCGAAGGGCAGGAGGCGGTGCAGTTGATGACCGTGCATGCCGCCAAGGGCCTCGAGTTCGACGTCGTTTTCATCACCGGCCTCGAACAGGGGCTTTTCCCGCACGAAAATGCGGCACAGGAACGCGAAGGACTCGAGGAGGAGCGGCGGCTGATGTACGTCGCCGTGACGCGTGCGCGTCAGCGCCTTTACCTGACGCACGCGCAGACGCGGATGTTGCACGGACAGACGCGGTACTGCCTGCCGTCGAGCTTTCTCGAGGAATTGCCGGCCGAACTGTTGCGCCGGATCAACCGCGGTGTTGCCAGCGAGCCAACGGCTCCGGCAGCGGCCGGCAGTGGCTGGCAACAGGCGCCGTCGGCCAATGGTCTGCGGATCGGCCAGAATGTCCGCCACGCACGCTTCGGCCTCGGGGTGATCGTTGCGGCCGAAGGTGCCGGACCCGAAGCACGGGTGCAGGTCAATTTTGGCTCCGGTGGCGGCATGAAGTGGCTGGCCCTGGAGTACGCCAAGCTGACGCCGGCCTGAAACGACGGTGTGCCGGGGGCTGTTTTCGGCCCCCGTGCACAGCCGCGCAGGCGCGATGGTTAATTGCCCACCGTTTGTGTGGATAAGCCTGTGGACGGTTTGTCGCTCAACGCGGCAAGTCGCAGCGTGGTTCGACTATTTTTTGCGCTTGCTCAAAAAGCGGGCAGCGCACTAGACTATCGGGCCACGTCAGGGAAGGAGATCGTCATGTCTTTTGCCATTCGTATCCGTCAGACCGGTGGGCCGGAAACCATGCGCTGGGAGGAGGTGCAGGACGCCGATCCGGCGCCCGGTGAGGCGCGCGTGCGTCACCAGGCCGTTGGCCTCAACTACATTGACATCTATCACCGCAGCGGCCTTTATCCGCTGTCCCTGCCCAGCGGCCTCGGTCTCGAGGCGGCGGGGGTTGTCGAAGCGGTCGGTGCCGGGGTGACGGAATTGCGCGCTGGCGACCGGGTCGCCTACGCCGGTGGCCCGGTGGGCGCCTACAGCCAGGTGCGTTGCCTGCCTGCCCATCGCCTGCTGAAATTGCCCGAGGCGATCGATTTTCGCACTGCTGCGGCGATGATGCTGCAGGGACTGACCAGCGCCTATCTGCTGCGCCGAACCTATCGCGTGCAGGCCGGTGATGCGGTACTGATCCACGCCGCCGCCGGCGGCGTCGGCATGATCGCCTGCCAGTGGGCCAAGACGCTGGGGGCGACGGTGATCGGCACCGTTTCGAGCGCCGCCAAGGCGGCGCTGGCCGCTGCCCACGGTTGCGACCAGGTGATTGATTACACGCGCGAGGAGGTTGCCCCGCGGGTGCGCGAGATTACCGGCGGCGACGGGGTGGCGGTGGTCTACGATGGCGTCGGCAAGGACACCTTTGCCGGTTCGCTCGACAGCCTGCGCACGCGCGGCATGATGGTCTGCGTCGGTAACGCCTCTGGTCCGGTGCCCCCGCTCGACCCGCTGCTGCTGTCGCAGAAAGGCTCGCTGTTCCTGACGCGGCCGACCCTGATGCACTACACGGCCAAGCGCGATGAACTCGTTGCGCTGGCCGCGGAGCTGTTCGAAGTCGTGGTCTCGGGCAAGGTCCGGATCGAGATCAATCAGACTTACGCGCTGGCCGAGGTGGCCGACGCGCACCGGGACCTGGCAGCGCGAAAGCTTACCGGGTCGACCATCCTGCAGCCGTGACTTTGGCGGCCAGATCTGAGCACTCGTTTGCGCGCGGCAAGCTGGCTACTCGCTGGCGTCTCGGGGTCTTGCGGCGCCCACGGTGGCGGCAGCGGCACTGCCTCCAGCAGCGGTTTTCAGGATGATGGAGCGCCTGCGCCTGAGGCTGGTTGCCGTCCGCTACCTGCTGGCCACCGCCTGGCCGATCATCCTGATCACGGCGATCGGCCTGGTCGTCGCCTATCAGTTCGTCGAGCCCGAGCCGCCGCGCGAGATGACCATCACCACCGGCGGCGAAGCGGGCGCCTACTACGCCTATGCCAGGCGCTACGCGCCGCTGCTGGCCGAAAAGGGAATCACGCTCAAAATCCTGACCTCGGCAGGTTCGCTCGAGAACCTCGCGCGGCTTGATCGGGGTGAGGCCGATATCGCCTTCGTCCAGGGCGGTATCGTGCCGCCGGCGAACGACCCCGACTCGAGTCATCTGCGCTCACTGGGCAGCGTTTCGTACGAGCCGGTGTGGGTCTTCTATCGCGCTGCCCAGCCGATCACCAAGCTCTATCAGCTTGCCGGGCAGCGCATCGCTGTGGGTGAGGAGGGGAGCGGCATCCGCGGGCTGGCACTGCAGCTGCTCGCGGCCAACGACATTCCGCCGCGCAGCCCGAAGCTGCTGTCGATGGGCAGCCTGGCCGCGGCCGAAGCCCTGCAGCAGGGCCAGATCGATGCCGTCTTCATCGTCGCCGCACAGGAAGCGCCGGTGGTGCAGGTACTGCTGCGTTCGCCTGGCCTGCGCGTGCTCAGTTTCGGCCAGGCCGATGCCTATCTGCGGCTGTTTCCCTTCCTGTCGAAGATCGTCTTGCCGCAGGGAGTGGTGAATCTGGTGCGGGATGTGCCGCCGCAAGATACCGTGTTGCTGGCGACCACCGCCAATGTCGTCGTTCGCGACGACCTGCATCCGGCGCTGGCCAATCTGCTGTTGCAGGCGATGACCGAAGTCAACGGCAAGAGCGGCTTTTTCCAGCAGGCTGGCGAGTTCCCGGCGTACAAGGACCAGAGCCTGGCCCTCTCCGACGACGCCAAGCGTTATTACAAGTCCGGGCCACCGTTGCTGCAGCGCTATCTGCCTTTCTGGCTGGCGGTGCTGGTCGAGCGACTGTTCGTCATGGCCCTGCCGCTGGTCATGCTGTCGCTGCCGCTGCTGAAGTTCGCGCCAGCGATCTACAGGTGGCGCGTGCGCTCGAAGATTTTCCGTTGCTATGGTGACCTGAAGTTCCTCGAAAACGATCTGCGCCACGAGTACGATCGACAACGCCACGCGGAGTATGTCGGTCGCCTCGATCGCATCGAGGACGACGCCAACACACGCAACATCCCACTGGCTTTCACCGATCTGCTTTACACTTTGCGCGAGCACATCAACCTGGTTCGCAACAAGCTTCAACAGCTTGACACGACCCATGACAAGGAAAATAGAGGATGAAATCCTTCCTGATTGCCAATCCCAAGGGGGGTTCCGGAAAATCGACACTGGCGATCAATCTGGCCGGGCACCT
>NZ_JAVTWB010000159.1:43929-48267 GCF_032229525.1 Accumulibacter sp.
GGACGACGCTGCACTCCGCAATGGGCGCCTTCAGCCTGTCGCGTCGGGGTAAAATGGGCGGATGCCTGACGCCCCGTTCATCCATCTTCGCCTGCACAGCGAGTATTCGGTTACCGACGGAATCGTCCGCCTCGGCGATGCGGTTGCCCGCGCCGACAGCTACGGGATGCCGGCGCTGGCGCTGACCGATCTGGTGAACGTCTTCGGTCTGGTCAAGTTCTATTCGGCGGCGAGGAACAAGGGCATCAAGCCGGTGCTCGGCAGCGATGTCTTCATCGCCAACGAAAGCGATCCGGATCGCCCCTGTCGCCTGCTCCTGCTCGTTCGCTCACGGCAGGGCTACCTGCAGCTCTGCGAGCTGCTGTCGCGTGCCTACGTGGCGCCGCGCGTACGCGGACGGGCCGAGATCACCCGCCGCATGCTGCAGGATGTTGGCGTCGACGGTCTGATCGCCCTGTCGGGCGCCGCCGCCGGTGACGTCGGCGAAGCGCTGCAACAGGGCAACCGCGAACAGGCGGCGCTGCGCGCCCAGCGTTGGGAGGCGCTGTTCCCCGGCGCCTTCTACCTGGAAGTACAACGCCATGGGCAGGCCCAGCAGGAGTTTCTGGTCGCCGCCACCGCCGATCTCGCCGCCGATCTGGCGCTGCCGCTGGTCGCCACGCATCCGATCCAGTTTCTCGAGCGTGACGATTTCAAGGCGCACGAGGCGCGGGTATGCATTGCCGAGGGCTATATGCTCGGCGATGTCCGGCGCCCGCGGCTATATACCGAAGAACAGTATTTCAAGTCGGCCGACGAGATGGTCGCGCTTTTCGCCGACCTGCCGGAAGCGCTCGAAAACTCGCTGGAAATCGCCAAGCGCTGCAACCTGGAGATCACCCTCGGGCAGAGCTACCTGCCGGACTTTCCGACTCCGCCCGGGGTGACCCTGGCCGATTTTCTCCGCCAGCAAGCTGTCGCCGGCCTCGAGATCCGTCTCCTGCAACTGTTCCCTGACGCTGCCGAACGTGCGGCACAGCGAGCCGCCTACGACGCCCGCCTGCAGCTCGAAACCGACACCGTCGTCGAGATGGGCTTTCCGGGCTACTTCCTGATCGTTGCCGATTTCATCAACTGGGCCAAGCACAACGGTTGCCCGGTCGGCCCGGGACGTGGTTCGGGCGCCGGCTCGGTGGTTGCTTACGCCCTGGGAATCACCGACCTCGATCCGCTGCGCTATGCCCTGCTCTTCGAGCGTTTCCTCAACCCCGAGCGGGTGTCGATGCCCGACTTCGATATCGACTTCTGCCAGGACAATCGCTGGCGGGTGATCGAGTACGTGCGCCAGAAATATGGCGTCGCCGCGGTATCGCAGATCGTCACTTTCGGCACCATGTCGTCGAAGGCGGTCATTCGCGACGTCGGCCGGGTACTCGATCTGCCGTACAACTTCTGCGACCAGCTCTCCAAACTGATCCCGGTCGAGACCAACAAGCCGCTCTCGCTGGCCCGGGCGATCGACGCCGAGCCACAGCTGAAGGCCAGGATCGAGGACGAGGAGGAGGTACGCGACCTGTTCGACCTCGCCGCCCGCCTCGAAGACCTGACGCGCAACGTCGGCATGCACGCCGGCGGGGTGCTGATCGCGCCTGGCAAACTCACCGACTTCTGCCCGGTCTATTCGGCGGACGGCGGCGGCTCGGTGGTGTCGCAATTCGACAAGGACGATGTCGAGAAGATCGGTCTGGTGAAGTTCGACTTCCTCGGCCTGCGCAACTTGACGATCATCGAGCTGGCCCTGAAATACGTCGTACAGCTCAGTGGCGAACGTCCCGATCTGGCGACGCTGGCCTTCGACGATCCGAAGACCTACCAGATTCTCAAGGATGGCAACACCACGGCGATCTTCCAGGTCGAATCGGAAGGCATGAAGAAGCTGGTCCGGAAGCTGGCCCCGGACCGTTTCGAGGACATCATCGCCGTTCTCGCCCTCTACCGGCCGGGTCCGCTCGGTTCGGGAATGGTCGACGACTTCATCCTGCGCAAGAAGGGTCAGCAGAAGATCGATTACTTCATCGATGATCTGAAAACCTGCCTCGAACCGACCTACGGGGTGATCGTCTATCAGGAACAGGTGATGCAGATCGCCCAGATCATCGGCGGCTACACGCTCGGCGCTGCCGACCTGTTGCGCCGGGCGATGGGCAAGAAGAAGGCCGAGGATATGGCCCTGCATCGCGACCTGATGCGCGACGGAGCGAAAATCAAGGGCTACGATGAAAAGCTGGTGATGCAGCTGTTCGACCTGATGGAGAAATTTGCCGAGTACGGTTTCAACAAGTCGCATACCGCCGCCTACGCCGTCGTCACCTACCACACGGCCTGGCTGAAGGCGCACCATTGCGCTGCCTTCATGGCCGCCACGCTGTCGTCCGACATGGATCAGACCGATACCGTCAAGATCTTTTACGACGATGCGGTCAGCAACGGCCTGCAGATCCTCGGCGCCGATGTCAATGCCTCGGACTACCGCTTCACCCCGGTCGATCGCCGCACCGTTCGCTACGGCCTCGGGGCGGTCAAGGGGACCGGCGAACAGGCGGTCAACGCCATCCTGAAAGCGCGTGAGCTGAGTGGCCCGTTCAAGGATCTGTTCGATTTCTGCCGCCGTTCCGACAAGCGCATGGTCAACCGGCGCACCATCGAAGCGCTGATTCGTGCCGGTGCCTTCGATTCGCTCGACGACCATCGCGCGCGTCTGATGGCCTCGGTCGGCATCGCCATCGAAGCGGCCGAACAGGCCGAGCGCAACGCCATGCAGGTCAGTCTGTTCGATATTTTCGAGGCGGCCGGCGACGATCGTGGCGAGCACGGTCCGCGCTATGTCGAAGTGCCACGCTGGAGCGAACGGCAGAAGCTCAATGAAGAAAAGCTGGCCCTCGGTTTCTACTTCTCCGGTCACCCTTTCACCGAACTGCAGCCGGAAGTGTCGCGCTTCGCACGCAAGCCGCTGGCGGCGCTGGAAGCCAGGAAGGAAACGCAGTTGCTGGCGGGTCTGGTGGTCGGCGTGCGTACCAAATTCACCGCGCGCGGCAAGATGGCCTTCATCCAGCTTGACGATGGCACCCGCTCGCTCGAGGTGTCGGTATTCAGCGAGTTGCTGGAGGCCGAACGCGCCAAGATCAGGGAAGATGAGGTGCTGATCGTCGAAGGGCGGGTGCAGCGTGACGATTTCGCCGGCGAAGGCCGCCTGAAAATCGTCGCCGAACACCTGCTGACGCTGGCCGAAGCGCGCGGTCGCTTTGCCCGCCATCTGCGCCTGTCGCTCAACGGCCACGCCAGCGGTGCCAACGCCAGCGCCGCCGTGCAGCGCCTGCGCACCCTGCTGGCGCCCTATACGCCGGGGAATTGCCCGGTGCGGCTGTCCTACCGTAACGGCGAGGCGGTTTGCGAACTGGCTTTCGGCGACGCCAATTGGGTGCGTCTCGAAGACGACCTGCTGGTCGCTCTGCGCGAGTGGTTGAGTAGCGACAATGTCAGCGTGGACTATGTCTGAGGTGCTTGATCTACCGAACCGGAGAAGTCGATGAAAGCAAGCCGCTTGCGCTGGACCGTCGTGCCATTGCTGGCCGCCGTGCTGTTGCCTGGCTGTTCCGGCAAAACCAGCCTCGAGAACTACAACCGGTTGAAGGTCGGCCAGTCGTACGACGAGGTCAAGCTGGTCCTTGGTGACCCGGCGCGCTGCGATGAAGCGCTCGGTGTGCGCAGCTGCACCTGGGGTGACGAGCAGCGCGGCATCAACGTCGCTTTCGTCGGCGGCCAGGTCCTCCTGCTGTCGGCCCGGAACCTCAAATGAGCGCGCCCGCCGGCAAGCCGTTGCTGATCGACAGGGAGCTGCTTGATGCGGTCAGTGGCGAAGCCCGACACAGCCCGCGTCAGCGCAAGAACCGCAATTTCCACCGGGATGATGCAGCTGTCGCCCATCGGCTGCTCAACGCCATCGAGCCGGGCTCCTACCTGATGCCGCACCGTCACCTCGACGCCCACAAGGACGAGACGATGGTCGTCCTGCGTGGCCGCCTCGGCGTCGTTTTTTTCGACGCCGTCGGCAACGTTGAGCAGACGGTGCTGCTGCAGGCGACGGGTGCGGTATGCGGAGTCGACATTCCGCACGCTGTCTATCACACGGTGCTGGCCCTCGAGCCCGGGACGGTGATGCTCGAAGCCAAGGCCGGACCTTACCTGCCGCTCGACGCGGCGGAAAAGGCGCCGTGGGCACCGGCCGAGGGCGCGCCGGAAGCAGCGGCCTACGCGCAGTCGCTGAGCGAGCGCTTCGCCAGGGGCTGAAACCGGTGGCGA
>NZ_JAVTWB010000160.1:0-4349 GCF_032229525.1 Accumulibacter sp.
GCGATCAGCCGCTGACAGGCTGCTTCGGGTTCGAGCGACGCGACGATCGCGGCAATGTCTGTTGACTCGACCGCTTGGTGCAGACCGTCGGAGGAAAGCACGAAGTGGTCGCCGATTTCCGGAGCCGGAAGGCGGCGCGCATCGACGCGCAGGCCCCGTTGTGTTCCCAGCGAGCGCAGCAACACGCTGCGCAGCGGATGATGACGGGCTTGGGCAGCGCTGATCTGGCCATCCTTCACCAGCTGCGCGACCAGTGTCTGATCCTCGGTCAGCTGGGTGCAGCGACCGCCGGTGCAATGGTACAAGCGACTGTCACCGACATGGGCAAGCAGTGCGCACGCGCCCACCACAAGCAGGACCGTCGCCGTCGTCCCCATCCCCGCGAGTGACCTGTCCGCCTGCGCGGTACGAAATATGGCGCTGTTCGCTTCGCTCATCGCCAGTTCCAGGGTCCGCTGGCGGCTCTGGTCGGCCGGGGTCATGAAATAGCAACGGCGAATGGTGTTCACTGCCAGTGCGCTCGCCACCTCTCCACCCCGGCAACCGCCCATCCCGTCGGCGACTACCGCCAGCACACCAAAACGCATGCGCAGATCCGGGTCATCCGGACACACGAAAGCGACGGCATCCTCATTGTTGCTGCGCACGCAGCCGATATCACTGGCCATGCAGGCCTCGATCCGGTAAGCCGCAGGCGCGGCGCTATCGCGCACTTACGCACTCCCCAGGGGCGAAAAGCATCGACTGACCTTGATCTGGCTTGGCTCTGAACATCGACTCGACGGCTCCTGCGACGGGAGGATAGCTATCTATCCTGGGCAAGCAGCATTGTGCCATCGGTGGTGCCCGCTTCGTGTCGTCCATTGCGGCCTCGCTGCCAGAAGCGCAGCGACGTGGTTCGGAGAGCAACCGTTCTGAACTTTCGGAATAGAATCGCACAACGGTTCCGGAATTCCGCCGAAAACATCCGACGCATTTTCCGACACCTTTTGCGAACCGTGATAAATCCAATAGTTGCGTATTCTTTTCGCGGCCAGACAGGATGGCATGGTGTTTGCTCAACACTCGACGACCCTGAGGGGTCGACAAACCAAAACCCTATATTGGAGACACTCGATGAAAGCTTTTGTCCGCAAGTGCGCCGTTGGCGCTCTTTTTGCAGCGATCACGACCGCGGCGTCCGCCGCCACCTTCGTCAACGTGCTGACCGGCGGCACGAGCGGGGTGTACTACCCGCTTGGCGTAACCTTGTCGCAAATCTACGGTGAAGTCATCCCCGACTCGAAAGTCCAGGTGCAGTCCACCAAGGCGTCGGCCGAGAACCTCAACCTGCTGCAGGCGGGACGCGGGGAAATCGGCTTCTCGCTGGCCGATGCGGTCTCGGATGCCTGGAAGGGCGATGCCGATGCCGGCTTCAGCAAGCCCCTCGACAAGCTGCGCGCCGTCGCCTCGATCTATCCCAACTACCTCCAGATCGTTGCCCTGGCCGACGCCAACATCAAGACGCTGGCCGACCTCAAGGGCAAGCGCATTTCAGTGGGTGCGCCACGTTCCGGTACCGAGATCAACGCCCGTGCCATCCTCAAGGCCGCCGGGCTGTCGTACAGCGACTTCGCCAAGGTCGAGTACCTGCCGTTCGGGGAATCCGTTGAACTGATGAAGAACCGGCAGATCGACGTCACACTGCAGTCCGCCGGTCTTGGCGTTGCCGCACTGCGCGACCTTTCTGCGGCAGTGAAGGTGAACTTTGTGCCGATTCCGGCCGACGTCGTGGCCAAGGTCGGCGACGCCGCCTACCGCGCCGCGACAATTCCTGCCAGCACCTACGATGGCCAGACCGCCGCCGTCGCCACCGCGGCCATCAACAACCTGCTGGTGACGCACAGCAAGGTCTCCACCGAGGAGGTCTACCTGATGACCAAAGGGATCTACGACAACCTGCCGCGCCTGGGTAACGCCCACTCCGCGGCACGTCAGATCAAGCTCGAAGACGCCACCGCCGGCCTGCCTATTCCGCTTCATCCAGGCGCCGAGAAGTTCTACCGCGAACGCGGCCTGCTCAAATAAGCACGACCTTTGCGTCGCCGGCCGGTGCGGCCCGCTGGCCGCGCCGGCCAGGTGTTCGCCCGCCGGATTTCGCCGTCGCCAGTCTGTCCCGGAGGTCCTCATGAGCAGTTCCGTTTCCGCGCCCGCCGCCGAAGGTGGTGGCGTGCTGCGCGTCGTCTTCTACGTCGCCATCCTCTTTTCCGTGTTTCAGCTGGTTACCGCTGCCTTCAGCCCGCTGTCCAGTACGGTGGTGCGGGCGGTACACGTCGGTTTCCTGCTGCTGTTGACCTTCCTCATTCACCCCTGGCGCGGCGGTGCGCAAGCTGGCACCAGCCTGCTGAGCAAAGCGGTGGGTTTTGGCGCCTTTGCGCTGGGCATGTACCACTGGGTATTCGAAGCCGAACTAGTGCAACGCGCTGGCGAGATGAGCGACGCGGACATGGTCGTCGGCATCGTCACGCTGGCGCTGGTATTCGAAGCGGCGCGGCGAATCATGGGCTTTGCCTTGCCGCTGATCTGCCTCTTCTTTCTCGGCTACGCGATGTTCGGTGAATACCTGCCGGGCGTGCTGCAGCATCGTGGCTACGGGCTGGACCAGATCGTTGGGCAACTCGCCTTCGGCACCGAAGGCATCTACGGCACGCCGGTTTATGTTTCTTCCAGCTATATCTTTCTCTTTATCCTGTTCGGAGCGTTCCTCGAGCAGGCCGGGATGATTCAGCTGTTCACCGATTTTGCGCTCGGCACGGTCGGCCACACCAAGGGCGGACCGGCCAAGGTTGCGGTGGTGTCGTCGGGGCTGATGGGCACCATCAACGGCTCCGGCGTGGCCAACGTGGTGACCACCGGCCAGTTCACCATCCCGTTGATGAAGAAGTTCGGTTACCGCGCCGACTTCGCCGGCGCGGTCGAGGCAACCAGCTCGATGGGGGGGCAGATCATGCCACCGGTGATGGGGGCCGTGGCCTTCATCATGGCCGAGACGATCAACGTGCCGTATGTCGAGATCGCCAAAGCAGCGGCCATCCCGGCGATGCTCTATTTCTTCACCGTCTTCTGGATGGTGCACCTCGAAGCAGGCCGCGCCGGCCTGCACGGCATGCCCAAGGCGGAATGTCCAGACCCCTGGGTAGCGCTACGCAAGCGCTGGTACTTGCTGCTGCCACTGGCCAGCCTGGTCTATCTGCTGTTTGCCGGCTTCACACCGATGTTCTCGGGCATGGTCGGTCTCGCGCTGACGGTGGTGCTGATCTTCGGCGCTTCGTTCAGCCGCGCCTTGAACGGCACCTCGCTGCGCGTGCTGTTCTGGATCGCGCTGGGCCTGGCATGTTCCGCCTTCGCGTCGCTGGGTATCATGGCGGTGATCGCCGTCATTGCCACCCTGGCAGTGCTGATTGCGCCGCGCCAGGATGGCCGCGCGACGCTGCGCCTGGCGGTGCAGGCGCTGGCCGATGGAGCGCTACATGCGCTGCCGGTAGGGGTGGCTTGTGCGCTGGTCGGCGTCATCATCGGCTCGCTGACCCTGACTGGCAGCGCGACCACCTTTGCCGGCTACATCATCCAGGTTGGAGAAAACAGCCTGTTCCTGTCGCTGCTGCTGACCATGCTGACCTGCCTGGTGCTCGGCATGGGAATCCCGACGATTCCCAACTACATCATCACCAGTTCGATCGCCGCGCCGGCACTGCTCGACCTTGGCGTCCCGCTGATCATTTCGCACATGTTCGTCTTCTATTTCGGAATCATGGCCGACCTGACGCCGCCGGTCGCACTGGCAGCATTCGCGGCGGCACCGATCGCCAAGGAGTCCGGCCTGAAGATCGGCGTCCGCGCGGTGCAGATCGCCATCGCCGGCTTTGTCGTACCCTACATGGCCGTCTATGCGCCGGAACTGATGCTGCAGGGTGACAAAGGTCTGGATGCCACCGCCTATGTGGTGTTCAAGGCCCTGCTGGCGGTCACCCTCTGGGGGACGACCGTAGTGGGCTATTTCCGCACGCCGATGAACTGGATCGAGCGCCTGCTGGCCTTCGTCGCGGCCTCGCTGCTGGTCGTCGCGCTGCCGGCCACCGACGAGGCAGGATTCGGCCTGGCGGCAGTCGTCCTCGGCTGGCACCTTTGGCGCTCGCGCCGGCTCGCACCGGTGATAAGCTGATGGCGCTGTGCCTGGCGAGCGCAGCGGCGAGCGCACTGCTCGCCACAAGTTCGTTTACGCTGGCGTGGACGCACTCGATCGAGAAAATCCGCTGGGAGGAGGACTGGATCGTGCGCAACAACGGGCTGGTGCTGGAATCAGTGCGGGT
>NZ_JAVTWB010000160.1:4449-7489 GCF_032229525.1 Accumulibacter sp.
GCCGGGCTCGATGAGCTCTCGACACATGCCAACCAGCGCCTGGCGCTGGCCTCGGCCAGCCTGAACGCGGAGCTGCAGCGCTTCGAGAGCCTGCCCGCCGTGCTGGCCGAACATCCGGCGCTGCGCGAACTGCTCGCCGACCCGACCAACCCGGCACGCCTTGCCTACGTCAATGATCTGCTCGAACGCACGAACGCGCGCGCGGGCGCGGCGATGCTCTACCTGATGGCACCTAGCGGCAACACGCTGGCCGCCAGCAACTGGCGCGCAGCCGACAGTTTCGTCGGGCAGAACTATGGTTTTCGGCCTTATTTCCACGATGCGCTGGCGGGCGGCACCGGCATGTTCTTCGGCGTCGGTGTCACCACCCGTGTTCCCGGTTTCTTCATTGCCCATCCCGTGCGCCACGACGGCCGGGTGGTCGGGGTGCTGGCCGTAAAGCTCGAACTGAACCTGCTAGAACGCACCTGGGCAGAGAGCGGTGAACTGCTGATGGTGGTGGACCGCCACGGCGTGGCGGCGCTGTCGTCGAATGAAGCGTGGCACTTCGGCACCCTTGCCCCGCTGGCCGAAGCCTCGCGGCGCGAGTTGCAGCAAACCCGTCAGTATCTCGACCAAGCGCTCGCGCCACTGCCGCTCGAGTGGCTCGCCGCCCAACGGGTGGCGCTCGACGGGCGGGAATTCATCACCCAGAGCCGGGAGGTGCTGCAGTGGAGAGACTGGCGGATGCTGATCCTGGCTGATACTGCGCCGGCTCGGGCGGACGCGAGAACGCTGACGCTCGCCGTCGGCCTCGGCTTGTGCGTTTTGGTGGTGGGAAGTCTGTACTGGGGACAGCGCTCCCGCCGCCTGCGCGAACGCCTGGGAGCGCAAGTGGTACTGGAGCGCACCGTCGCCGAGCGTACCGCCGACCTGGCGGCGACCAACGACCGCCTGCTGCGCGAGATCGACGAACGCGTTGCCGCCGAGCAGAAGTTGCGCCTTGCCCAGCGCGCACTGATCGAAGCCAACCGGCTCGCGGCGCTCGGCCAGATGGCCGCGGGTGTGGCACATGAACTCAATCAGCCGCTGTCCGCGCTGCGTGGCTTTGCCGGCAACAGCCTGACCTTCATGGAGCGTGGCCGCCTGGAGCCGTTGCAGGACAATCTGCACCAGATCATCGGCCTGATCGAGCGCATGGCACGCCTGACCGCGCAGCTCAAGGTCTTCGCCTCACGGCAGAGCACCTCACTGCAACGGGTAGCGGCCGGCCGCGCGTCGGCACGCGACACGGTAACCACCGTCGCCGGCTGGTTCGCCCGGCGGCTCAAGGACGAAGGCATTGCGCTGCGGCTGTCGGCCGCGCCGATCGAGTTTCCGCTCGAACCGCAGGCACTGGAACAGGTCCTGTCGAATCTGCTCGGCAATGCGGTCGATGCGCTGGCCGGCAAGCGCAATGGCGTGATCGAACTGCGGGCCGCGACGGGCGATGGCGAGCTGCTGCTGGAAGTGGTGGACAATGGCCCGGGGATCCCCCCGGAACTGCGCGACCGGATCACCCAGCCGTTCTTTTCCACCAAGCCCTTGGGACAGGGTCTCGGACTCGGACTGCCGATTGTCAGCGACCTCGTCGAAGGCTCGGGCGGCCGCTTCGAGATCGCCAACGGAGAATCGGGCGGCACGGTCGTCCGTGCGCGTTGGCCGGCGAAAGGGCCACAGCTGGCGGGCGAGTCCGAAGCGCTCCAGGAGAGCACACAGTGAACGAACTGGCGATCACGGTCATTTACGTCGAGGACGATGATCCGGTGCGCGCTGCCGGTTGTCAGAGCTTTGCCCTGGCCGATCTGCCGGTGGAGGATTTCGCGCGAGCCGACACAGCGCTGGCCCGGCTGAAGGCAGATCAGCCGGTGGTGTTGGTGACCGACGTGCGCCTGCCAGGCATCGATGGACTCGATCTGCTGCGACGCGTCGTCGCCATCGATGCCGATCTACCGGTCATCCTGGTCACCGGACACGGTGACGTATCGATGGCGGTCGATGCGATGCGCGCCGGCGCCTACGATTTCCTCGAAAAACCGTTCGCCCCCGAGCGCCTGGTCGACGTCGTGCGCCGGGCGATCGAGAAGCGCCGTCTGGTGCTGGAGAACCGCGCCCTCAAGGCGCGGCTGACGCAAAGCTCGGAACTCGACGGTCTGATCGGCGACAGCCCCGGCATGCGCCAACTGCGCACCCTGATCACCGAGCTGGGCGATACGGAAGTCGACGTCCTGATCCGCGGTGAGACCGGCACCGGCAAGGAACGCGTCGCACGCGGCCTGCATCAAGCCGGGCACCGGCGGAGCGGCAATTTTGTCGCCGTCAACTGCGCAGCGCTGCCCGAGGCGATCTTCGAGAGCGAGATGTTCGGCGTCGAGCCCGGTGCTTACACCGGCGCAACCCGCAGCCGCGCCGGCAAGATCGAACACGCCAGCGGCGGCACGCTGTTCCTCGACGAAATCGAAGGCATGCCGCTCGGCCTGCAGGCAAAACTGCTGCGCGTGCTGCAGGAACGGGTGATCGAGCGCCTCGGGTCCAACCGCCTGGTGCCGCTCGACTGCCGTGTCGTGGCGGCGACCAAGGTCGACCTCAAGGAGGAGATCGAAGCCGGCCGCTTTCGCGCCGATCTGTACTACCGCCTCAACGTGGTCACCTTGCTGGTGCCACCGTTGCGCGAACGGCGCGAGGATATTGCGCAGCTGTTCCACGTTTTCTGCCTGCAGGCTGCCGAGCGCTACGCGCGTGCCATGCCCGCCATGCCGGCGGCGATCGCGGACTGGCTGATGGCCCAGGACTGGCCGGGAAATGTACGGGAACTGCAGCACGCAGCCGAACGCTTCGTACTCGGGGTCTGGCGCCCGTCTTCGCTCGACGCCGCGGAAAGCGATCTGGCGATGCCACAGCGCGTGGCGGTCTTCGAGCTGTTCCTGATCGAGAATGCCCTGCAACAGACGCACGGCGACATCGCCAGCGCCGCGGCGGCACTCGGCATCCCGCGCAAGACGCTCTACGACAAGCTCGCCAA
>NZ_JAVTWB010000161.1:0-2911 GCF_032229525.1 Accumulibacter sp.
AACGGTGGCCAGGTGTCGAAGCGGTCGGGTCCATACATAGCTCGGCGCTCGGGATAGAACAGTTCGGGCATCGTCGACGCTGCCTGGGGTACTGAAGCGCGAGACGCGAGCCACCAGCCATGCCATGGCCGCCGCATCCGACGAGAGCCTCAGTCTGCCTCCAACAACTCATACGGCTCGCTACGCGCTGCGACCCGGTGGGCGGTGCGGAGACTTGGTACCATCGCCTGAACTGCGCACCGTTGCGCGACCTGAGTCACTGCTAGTTCCTCAATACGCCCGTATAAATCCGCCATCGTGCAGGACGTTGATTCCGGTCATGTGATCGGAGAACGCCGACAGCAAGCCTTCTACCGCAACGGCTACCTCATCGGGTGTGCCGTATTTCCTCAGCGGAACATTCGACGTCTCTTCCGCCAGGCGCTGAGCAACCGTTGTTCCGGCCGTGGCAGCGCGCTGCTCAAGAGAAGCGGCATACCCAGGTGTCAGCGTGCCCCCAAGGGACAGCGTGTTCACGTGAATCCCTCTTTCACCCAACGCGAACGCCAGCGTCTTCGCTTCGGCCAGCCAGGCGCAACGTAGTACATTGCTGGAAGCGTAGTGGCCCATGACCTGGGCGGACGAGATTCCGGAGATGATGACGATCTTGGATCTTCTGCCCTTCGCAGGGTCCGGTTGCATGGTCGCAATTGCCGCCTTGAGAAGAGACAGCGGCCCAACAAAGCTGTTCTGAAAAATCTCTCGCCACTTGTCGCTGCTCGGAAGAGGGTCGTTGGTGGGAGGATCCTGGGGCGGCATCAAGACCACTCCGTCCAAGATTACGGTGCTGGCAGTGAGCTTCTCAGCGAATTCCGTGACTGAGTCATCGCGCGTCATGTCCACGGAAATCCATGAATGAGTCCCCGGGCAGGTGTTCGACAGTTGAGCGCGGAGGGTCTGAAGTTTGCTGGAATCACGTGCTGCAAGAACAAGGGAATTCCCAGCTTTCGCCAGCCTGCTGCAGACGGCCAGCCCGATACCACCGGTCGCTCCCGTCACAAGAATCGTTTTGGATATGCCGGGCAATTTCCTCTCCTCCTGAGAGCCAGACGCCAAAGTGGAGCGCCACTTGAAGCGGCACTCACTGCCGCATATCTCCTGTTGAGGCCATCGCGTGGTGCGACGCGCGGACCAGGAAAGGTAGCAAACTCCAGTAGTCCACGCCCAATATGTCGGGCGCCCGTCAACCGTCAACAACTGCTGACGTGCCGCCTTGCCTCAAGCCGACACCTTGATTCGCCTTCAGCATCGATGTGTGTCCCAGCGAAGCCGTGCAAAAAAATTGCATTTTTACGTTGACCAGCACAGAGCCCTAGAGTTTCGCGCATTAGGGGCTGTTTTCCTCGGAACCTCCCGGCTTTCAGAATTCAGTGCAGAAGTCTGAAACCCTTGCGTGGCATGCTGTGCCGGGTGAAATGCACGGCGTTCGTGATGACGTATGCTTCGGTTTCGTGAGCTACGCCAACGCGGAATTTCTGGTTGGCGGACCCCCATAGACCCGCCCCCGGCATCCCGTGAAGACGAAGCGCTGGCCCGCGACCTCTCTCCAGGATGCCGCGGGATACTTTGCGCCACTGACGATCAGTTTCGGCAAACGCTCATTTCATTGACCGAATATGCCCTTGAGCGACTTGATGAGCGCACCTCCTCCCGGCACCACGGAGTCCGCTGCTGCATCGCCGACCGCCTCCTTCGCCATGTCTTCCATGCCGAGCATCAGGTAGTCAAATCCGCTCACACGGACGGTGGCGGCCCAGATCAGCGGCTTTTTCTCGCCTGGCTTCTGGGGCGGGTAGGCAAAGCCCTTGGAAGGCCCAACCGCCTCGGCGATGGTCATCGCACCCTCCGCTTTCTGGAAAATGCCGGCCGGGATGGTGCAACTATTCTGAGTTCCGGGAAGCATCGGGTTCTTGTTCTTGGCGGCCATCCAGATCACCATTTCCTTCTCGCCGACGGCGCCGACGGCTTGCAGGTTGTAACCTCGGGCGCGGGCAAGGGCATCCCATTTCAGAGGAATGGCGGCTTTCAGATCGGCACTGGTGGCCTTGAGGTTGATCGCCTCAAGGAAGTCCATCTCCTTGTCCAGGGTGTAGTGGATTTCCCTTTGCATGAAACTGGCCTTGACCACGTGGTCGCCAACGGCTGAGGATTCGGCAGGGATGCCGCTAAAGCCGGAATCGCCGTGCGGCCACCACAGCGTACGCGGTGGCAGGGTATCGCCACTATCGCCACCCCCTTTGCCTCGGCGGCTTTGCCGGGCCATGGCGGCGACTTCGGGCGGCAGGCGGTTGCCCATGGACTTGAAATCAATCACTTCCGGCTGACCTGCAGCGACGGTGGCGCTACAGCCCCAGTAAATCAATAGTTTCCCGTCTGGCTCTTCGCCTGGTCCACTCTCGCCGGTCCCGCGCCGTTCGCCTTTGAGGGGCAGGACAGGACCGAAACGCATGACTTCAGGAACCGTGTGTTCTGCGTTGTAGCCGGAGGGGATATCGGCGGGATTGGTCAGACGCAGGTCCATCGTCTTGGTCACACCGCTGCCTTGGCCCATCATCATGCCGAGCATGCCGCTGGCACCACCGGCACCAATTCCCGAACTGGTGCGAAGATTCATTTCGTAAGTTACCGGCGCGGCGAGCGCGTTTGGCAAGATACCGGCGAATACCGCGGCCAAGGCAAAGTGCAGAGTATGTTTGTTCATTTTGACCCCCTCATTCGAATAGACCCCCCAAGGACTCCTGTCGCGTGGTTCGGGAGCGGGCAGGAGGCTGCCTATAGCGCTGCGATTGGCCAAACACGCATTCTTCACGCCCTCAAATCGTTCGCATCGCCTGTTCGCGCGCCCGACCGCACACTCGCCGCTGTCATTCGG
>NZ_JAVTWB010000161.1:3011-7484 GCF_032229525.1 Accumulibacter sp.
TCAACAGGCCGCCGGATGCGCCCCTCCGGCGGGATTGAAGGTGCCTGTTGACAGTCGAGTGGGCCGCCGCGTGCGGTAGGCTGACCACACCCTTCCATGCCTGACGCTCCTGTCGTTTCTCCCGGCGAATACGCTTCCGCTTCGGCAACTGGGTCAGTGATCGCGAGCATGGTCGGCAATTTCGCGCGGCGTTCGTCAGAATCTCCCCGCCGACTACGCCGACGGGCATCGAGGGCTACCTCGGTTCAGGGATGGTCAAGGAGATCGGTCCCATCTATGCCGGAAAACGGGTCAAGTCCTTCGGTGCGGCGGTGTTCGACATCATCGAACAGTCACCGCAACGCCTTCGCGACATCGCCGGCATTGGTGAACTCCGCGGCAGAAAGATCACCACCGGCTGGGCCGACCAGAAGGTCATCTGCAGCATCATGGCCTTCCTGCACGCGCATGGCGTCTCCACCTCCCGAGCAGTGCTGCCTCTTCAAGGCCTACATCGAAACGGCGATCGCTCAGGAAATCGCCGAAGAAGTCTTGCTGCCCGACACCGTTCAAGGACGCCACGGTAGGCTATTTCCCGTTCCAGTCCGATGCGGACATTAAAGCTTTGGCTAGGCTGGCGTTCCAGGTGCCGCTTGGGTTCGAGCTGAACGAGGGACTAAGTGACACCGGGGTAAGTCCTTTGCTTTGACGAATTAGCCAGCAGAATGCCTGGCTGCCAAAATGGCAAAAGATGTCGCCCAGACGGCGCAGACCAAATACGACGAGAAAGTAGTCCAGTACCAGAAGGGCTGGCTGTCTCTTGAGTATGTTCGCGTGCTGAACCCCCACCCGCGCGCCTTGATTTCCCGGGATCTAATCGCAGCGACAACCAGCCAGAAGAATACTCCCCCAAGGACTGCAAAGAGTGCCGCGATCATCGATTACTCCTTCGAGCAAATCCTGGCGCATAGCTACAGGCATGAAGATTTCTCACGGACTTTATCGCGAAGGCCTGCTTCTGGCCGGAAGCTGGCCGGTGTCGACCATCTGGAGGGCAATGCGACCGGTATTGTATCAGCGCAAAATCCCCCTTGTTTCGAAACCGATCGCTGCGAGGTTTCAGCCGGCCGAGGACAGCGCCATCTTGATCCGTTTCAGACCGCTACCCACAGTTTCCGCCAGCTTGACCAAGTTCGGGTCGTCGGAAGGTTGCTCTACCGTCCATTCGCAGAACGACGCCATAAGTGTAGCCCGTTCGATGGAGAGCTTTGAGGCCAGCAAGCCCGACTCAATGATGGGAATCAAAGCTGCAGCGGCTCTGAGGCGATTGATGGCCGGTGTTGGCGGCGGAATCTGCTTCGACATGCCAGTATTCTAGCCAAAGTTGAGCCAGAATACAGAGGACAAATTCACGCTAGCCGCAGCGAACGTAATTCCACGACGGCACAATCAGGAGTAGCCAAAGGCCCATCTACGAGTACGCGTGTTCCGCCCGTGGCAAGGAGTTCGAGAAGCTGGTACGCCAGCCCTCACCGACGCCCGAGCCCAGAGTGACACAGCAGCGAACGGCACAAGAAACTGTCAGCTTTTGCCGCTGTTACCAGTACGGCTTCGCGTGCCGCCGGCCTGCCGAATCCCTGCGGAAGTTGCGGCCACCCCGATGGTCCGGGGCCCTGTCATTTTCAATGACAGGGCGTGATTTTCTGCTCAGCCTTGGCCATCGTCTGCGGACCGGCGACGCCTGGAACGCGAATCATCCCTGGTGTCATCGGGAGAGCGTTCGTCGCGTCCAGCCCTGCGTCGCTCGGGTGACGGCCCGGCAGCCGGAGCGGAACGGCTTTCCGGCCGAGCGGCATTGTCGCGCTCCGGGCGAAACGCCGGATTGCTCGCGGCCGGCCGCCCGTTGTCGCGTGGCGCATAGCCGGGAGCATTATCGCGCTCGACAGAAGGGACGGGCCGCTGTTCGCTCCTCGGCTGCGCGTTGCGGGAGTTCTGAGGCTCCCCCTCCCACTGCCGACGTGGTGGCTTATCCCGTTCCGGCCGGGGCATGGGCTGCGCCTCCATGCGCGGTGCTGGCGCCGGTCGGGGCCGCGCATCGTTTTCCCAGCGGCCGCCGGACTGATGCCAGGAGTCGCCACTGCGTTCCCAGCGATGCGGAACCCAAAGGTAACCACGACGAGGCGCTTCCCAACGGCCGGGCACCCACGCGTAGCGGGCCCCACCCCAGCCCCAGTAACCCGATATCCAGACATGGTCGGTAAACGGCGGATAGCCCGGATACTCGTACTGCGGCGGCGGCGGTGCAACCCGCACCGCTTCCCCGTAGTAAGGGCCCGGCGGCCTGACGACGCAAGCCGTCATCAGCAGCGATGCGATCATCGTCAGCCCGACAATCAAGGATCCGCTTTTGTTCATGGTCTCACTCCGGCGAAGTTGGGGGTCACCGCGCCCTTCCCGGAGCTGATTGCCGGTGCGACTATCCAGCTCGCGATGTTCGGGAGTGGGCGGTGCTGATGTCGAAGCGCGGCTGGCGCAAGCGCCCGGGTTCGGGGCCGAACCTTACCGCCGGTAGCGATCGTTAATCCTGGCGATTGCCGCCATGGCGACCATTCTTGCCGTGACCCTTGTCTTTTTGCGGCTTACCACGATGATCATCCCAGCGCTCGTCACCCTGGTCATAGCGGTCGTCCCGTCGGTAATCCTGGCGATAGTCCTCGCGGCGATAGCGCTGCTCTTGCTGGTAGTAGGGGACGTATTCGCGGTTGTACCAGTTGTTCTGGACAAAGTAGACCTGCTGTCCACAGGCGTTGTACTTGTGGCAATTCTTGCTCCAGTGCTTGGCGTGGCCGGGGGGCACGTTCAGGTAGATCGGCGGGCGCCTGACCGGTACCCGCTCGATGATCATCGGCTGCGAGTAGATCAGTTGCGGCGGTGGATAACCGCCAATATCGATGCGACCATAGAATCCCGGTTGGCCGATGCTTACCGATACGCCAAGGTCGGAGGACAGCGCAGGCGCCATCGAGACGATCATTGCGGCGGCGAAAAGTAGACGTTTCATGCGGGTCCCGTGTATGTCGATATCCTTGAGCAACGCGCGAACCCCTTATCGCGATGACCGGGACAACGCCGCTTTCCGAAGAGTCCACCCGGGCCGCCGACAACAGGAAGGGCGCGGCGCAGGATATTTAGCCCTCTCCAGGCACCGCGAAATAGCGGTCGCCGAACGAGCTATGCGATTAGCTACCAAGCTTCCAGAAGGAAGCCATTTTGTGCCCTTCAAGGTTCGCGCGAACATGGAATTCCTTGATGCCGGCAGTCTTCATGTCGATGCGTAGACCGGTGGGACTGACGGTGACGCGTTCCACCAATAAGTGAATGACCCAGGCCGGCTCGGTGGGGAAGAGTTCGTCCCACACCGGCCCGATGGATTGTAGAAGCAGAATGGTTTCTTGCTCATCGGCGATGGGATCAAGGGCCACCACTTCCCGAATGGCCTGTGACATCCCCTCGGGGGCTTGCAGTACTTTACCGACCTGGGCAATTACGGCGGCCTCCACCTCGCCTGCGGCAACCCGAGATATCGAGCAAGCGCCCTTGCCGATCTTGATCGAGGCGGTAGCTACGTAGTAGCGATAGACCTTGTCGCCCTTGTTGGTGGCACCCGGTGTCATCGCCCAACCATCATCGGCGAAGATCAGGCCCGTCAATAGTGCGGGCGCTCGGGAGGGACGGTTCTGGCGAGCCCGTTGATCTTGATCGCCACGTCCCAACATGGCCTGGCCTGCACCTGCTCCCAGACGGCCTGATCCAGAATGGCGTCGTGCTCCCCGGCGAAGTGCTTGCCCTTGTAGGCGGCGACACCGATGAACACCGGATTCTTGAAGTTCGCACGGCATGCAGAATTCGGCGCCTATCGGCGGGGAGCGAACTGATGACGTAGCGCTTTTCCGTCTCGGCCCGGCCGCCGATCTCGCGCGTCGATTCGCTGCGGCCACCGATCCGAGCTTTGACCAGCGCGCTTTCAGGCCAAGAAGATCGAGCCAGTCGAGTACACCGACGGCGGTACAGGGCCGGGCCTCGATCCGGCCATGGCCCTTGTCCAAGGTCTCGTGCAGCGAGACCTTCCGTCGGCAGTGCCCCGGCGCGTTCAGGGTCGCAAAGAAATCGCGCACCGCTCGTGCCAGATTCGGCTGCTTGTCTTTGGCCGCCAAGACGTAGTCGCCACCGCCTTCGGAAATCTGCGCGGCGATCGCCGTCTGGCAGCCCATGGCATCGATCGTCACGACCGCCCCTTCAAGCGCCAAAGCTGGCAGCAACGCTTCGATTGCCGTGATTTCGTTCGACTTCTCTTCGCAACCACGCTTCCCGCTCGTGCCCCCAGTCCTCGATGTCCTCCCACTCTTCCTCCCCGGACATCAGCGCGCACCAGGCCGGCACCCTGCCCGCTTGCGCCTATGTTCGCTGGCAGACAGACCGCCAAGGCCGTTCTCG
>NZ_JAVTWB010000162.1:0-5587 GCF_032229525.1 Accumulibacter sp.
AAGTTCGCGCTGGAGGGGTTTTCGGAATCGCTTCGCCACGAGCTGTCAGCGCATGGCATCCAGGTCGCGCTGGTCGAACCGGGCGGCTTTCGCACGCGTTTCGCGGAGAACATGCACTGGGGCGAACTGCCAGCGGCGGCCGGCGGCATTGACGAGCGGCAACTGGCCGCCTATCGCGCCATGCAGACAAAAATGCTGGCGGGCCCGGGCAAGGACCCCGCCGCGGTGGTAACCGCCGTCGTTCGCCTCGCCGAGATCGACAAAATGCCGCTGCGCACCCGCGTCGGCAGCGACGCCAGGGCCCTGCACCTGCTCCGGCGCATCCTGCCCGAGCGGGCAGCGAGCGCGCTGATCGGCGCCCTGTTCCGCCGGCGCCTGGGACAAGAAGGCAGCGAATGAGCGCCGACGACGGCCGTGCCGAGGCCTGTGTTGAACGTCGCAGCGAAGCCCTGCGGCGCGCCGCCGACCGCCTCGTCCGCCGGCGCCTGCCGCCGGCCGCACCCGACGGCAGCACGCCACTCTGGTCGGCCTCGTTCTTCGGCCTCGACCGCGTTCCGCGTTTCTGCGCGGCCGACGAGAGCACCCGGGCGGCGGTGCTCGACGACTGCGCGACGGCACTGCTGGCCGAAGCCTGGCGCATCGAACATTGCGGCATCGACTACTGCGGGCGGATGACGCGGGTCGGCGAGAGCGACGACGAGCGGCGCCTGTTCGCGCTGATCGGGGCGGACGAGGCGCTGCACGCCTCGCTGCTGGCGCGGTGGATCGCGAGCCGGGCACCACAGCCCGACCCGTTCAGCCGTTTCATCGCCGGTCTCGCCGAGGCCGGCGCACCACAGCCGCTGGCCTTCCTGCTGCAGGTGGTGCTCGAAGGCTTCGGCATCGTCCATTTCGGTTCGCTGGCCACCTCCTGCCGCGACGCCGGACTCGCCGCCACCTTCAGGCGCATCGCCCGCGACGAGGCGCTCCACCATGCCGGGGGCCTGGCCACCTTCAGCCCCGATCGGCTGAACGAAGCTGACCGCCGCTTTCTCGAAGACGCTGCCTACAGCTTCCTGCAAATGATCCGCTGCGGCCCGCAGGGGGTCATCGCGGCACTTGATCGCCACATCGGCTTGGGTGACGGAAACGACAGCGCCAACGTCTTCGCCGCGCTAGATGCAGAAGCGGCGAGCGCCGACAAGCTGGCACGGCTGCGGCGGCTGATGGCGCAGCCAGGGATGGCATGGCTGCTTGATCGCCTGGATGCGAGTGGCGCGTTCACCGCTTGCCCGGCAGGCGATTGCGCTCAGGTCTACGCCGACACGCGTTGAAGCGCCGCGGCAAACCAAAGCCCGGCTCTACGTGCAACGCACCGGCGACGTGCAAGAACAGAAGGCTTGTGAAACAATCGTCTGAACAACCTCGATAGACGACCGACGACAACCATGAGCACCACGCCGCTGCTTGACCGACGCCCGGAAGCACGAACCTTCAGCGTCCAGGACCTGCTGGAGGTGGTGGAAAGCGGTCGGATTCGCATTCCCAGTTTCCAGCGCGCTCTCAGATGGGGCCGCAGGAACGCCAGCCTCCTGCTGGACAGCCTCTATCTGGGCTACCCGGTGGGAACACTGCTGCTGTGGGAAGCCCCCGCTCCGGCCGCGGCAGTCCGTCTTGGATCGCTTCGCCTGCCGGCTCCCCAAATGGACAATGCGCTGTGGGTCGTCGATGGCCAACAACGGATTGCTTCGCTCGCCCGGATACTGCTCGCTGCCGACCCGGACGAGGACGACTTCGCCCTGTATTTCGACCTTGACACGGCCACCTTCATCGTTCCGCCGGCCGCCGGCAAGCGTCGCACAGACCCGTCGCGCTGGCTGCCAATGACGGTCGTGCTCGACTCGGAAAAGCTGATGCAATGGTTATTCGAGCACGCCGCCGCTGCGGGTAGCCGGCAACGACGCGACACGGCGATCCAGTTGGGCCGGCGCCTGCGTGAATACGAGATCCCGGCCTACGTCGTCCGCAGTGACGATGAAAGAATCCTGCGTGACATCCTCCACCGGATCAATTCGGCCGGCAAGAAGCTGGACGAGTCCGACGTCTTCGACGCGCTCAACGGCTCGCGCTCGCAGAGCCGGCCGGCGACGATTCCACAGATTGCATCAGATCTGGAAACGCTGGATTTCGGGCGAATCGAAGACAGAATTCTTCACCGGCTGATGCGCGTCCTGCTCGGGCTGCCGGTCGTGAAAAGCACCCGCAGCGAACCACCGCTATTGGATGATACGCAAGCCGAGCACGCTTACCGGCTGACAGCGGAAACGGCGAGCCAGATCATCCTGTTTCTCAAGAAGGATGCAGGCATCCCGCATTACGACCTGCTGCCTTACAAGCAGGCCTTCGTGACTCTCGGCAGGTTCTTCCAGCTCCATCGCCAACCTTCGCCCCGATCGCGCGAATTGCTCGCGCGCTGGATTTGGCGCGGGGCGCTTAACGGCGCCCACCAGGGCGACACGGTGTCGACGCGTAAGGTCTTGGCGCGCATCGTCCCGGAGAGCGAGGAGCGATCCGTGGCGGGAATGCTGGAGATGGTCAAGGAGAGGCCGCCGCTACTTCCCGACGTCACCGATCGCTTCAATTTCCGTTTTGCGGCCAGCAAGCTACTGGCCCTTGCCCTGCTCAGCCTCGAACCGAGGAACATCGAAAGCGGTGCCATGCTGGCTGCGGGGCAACTGATGAGCGAAGTGCAATCTGAGCACGACCCGTCGCCACTGCTACAGATCTTTCCCGTGCGTGCCGGCGACGATGAAGCGTTGCGGTCGGCGGCCAACCGGCTCGTCCATCCGCCGCACAAGGGCGGCATACGGCACTTACTGCTGACGATTGACGATGCCAGCCTGCTGCTGTCGCACGGGATCAGTGAAGCCGCGCGGCGGTCGCTGGGCGACGGCGACATCGCCACCTTCCTGAAGTCACGCACGGAACACTTGCGCCCACGGGTGCAGGCTTTCTTTGCCAGCCGTGCCCGCTGGGACGAGTCGGACCGGCCGAGCATCGGGTCGCTGATTGTCGATGACAAGGCGGCCTGAGTGGAGCAGCGTCTGGAGGTATGGCTGAACGACACCCCGGTCGGTCAGTTGAACCTGACGCGCAGCGACGGCTGCGAGTTCAGGCTGCTCGAATCGTACAAGAACGCCTACCCCCGGCCCGTATTGGGGCAACAATTTATCGACGATCCGGACCAGGTACAGAGCTCCAGAAACAGAACGCCGCCATGGTTTTCCAACCTGCTGCCGGAAGGCGCCCTACGCGAACTGATTGCTCGTCAGGCTGGGGTTGCGGTCTCTCGGGAGTTCTTCCTCCTGCATCACCTTGGTGAGGACTTGCCCGGGGCCGTGCGCATTGTCGCCGAGGACGGGCCGCCGGAAAGCGATGGAGCACGCCTGGCTGCGGCTGACCCGCAAGCGCTCAAAGATGGGTGGCATTTCTCGCTGGCCGGAGTGCAGCTCAAGTTTTCTGCCCGGCGCGAAGGGCGTGGACTGACCATCCCGGTCCGCGGAACCGGTGGCGACTGGATCGTCAAGTTACCGGACGCTCGTTTTCCTGGTGTGCCGGAGAACGAGCATGCAACGATGCGCTGGGCAGCCGCCAGCGGCATCACCATCCCGGACATCCTTCTGATTCCGGTTGCCGGAATTTCCGGCTTGCCGCCGGAAGTGAATACCTTCGCAGGACAGAATGCGCTCGCTGTCCGCCGCTTCGACCGCCCTTCGCCGGACAGACGCGTTCATATCGAAGACTTCGCGCAGATTCTGGGCCTTTACCCAGAGGAGAAATACGACAAACCCAACTACGAGACGCTGGCCAACCTGGTCTTCAGGATCGCCGGGGAATCCGCGCTCGACGAGTTCATACGGCGGTTGGTTTTCGTGGTGGCTTCCGGAAACGGCGATGCCCACCTCAAGAACTGGAGCCTGATCTACCCTGACGGCGTCAGCGCGGGACTATCGCCCGCCTATGATTTCGTTTCGACGCTGCAGTACAAGGCCGACGACCAACTGGCCCTCAACCTCGCCCGCTCGAAACGTTGGCAAGACGTCACCCGCGAATCCTTCCTCCGTCTCGCGCGCAAGATTGGCGAAGACCAAACCCGCATGGCAGATCGAGTCGATCGCGCAAGTGAAGCGATCATGACGGCATGGCACTCGTCACGAAACGACTTTGGTTACGCCGCGCAAGGGCTCGCAAGCATTTCATCTCACCTCGCACGAGTGCCGCTGTTCTCTGCCCACACGCGTTGAAGCGCCGCGGCATGCACGCCGCGAGCGAGGTCGACGGACACCACGAGCGCCTGATCCTTGATGTCGCCCGCTTTCATGCCGGAGGCGATGAGCGCGTCGTGCACCGTGCGTCGCATGTCGGCGCACGCAAGCACCTCGACCGCAGCGAGCTGACCGAGCAAACGCGCTTCGCGGTAGCGGAAGGCCTGCATCAGCGCCGTTTCCAGCAGGCCGGCGATGCGCGGGTCGGGATCGTCGGTCAGCAGGCAATAGCGCGGCGGCCGGTTTTCCGGCAACAGGGGGTGCAGGGTCGCGAAGGCTTCGCTGCGGATGATCCCGGCGAGCGCGTCGGCAACGAAGGCCTCGGCGAGCTTCTCGCCGACCAGGTCGCTGACCCGGTCGGCGCGCCCGACGAAGTCGAGCAGCGGTGCGCTGCGATGGCGGCCACTGACGCGCACGCGATCACCGAGCCGATAGCGCAGCAGTCCGCCCGGCTGGGTGACGATCAGCGCGTACTCGCACTCGGCGTCCGGTTCGACCTCGCTGAGCAGATGCAGGCGGCCCTCATCGTCCTCCAGTTCCAGGAACACGCTGTCGACCAGGGGCACGCAGCCGTTCGCCTGAATGAGCGGCACGGTCACCGGCGCTTCCGTCGCCAGCAGGCCCTTGCCTTGCAAGCGTGCCTGCGGCAGATGTCGCGCGAGTGCACGCGCCGGGCCGGCTGCAGCCGCCGCGCTCCAGCAGGAGAGCAGCTGCAGCGACGGCCAGATCGTAGCCCAGGGCAGCGGATCGCGGCGCAGGAGCGCGCGGCGGTTCGGTGGCAACGCAGCTGACAGGCGTTCGCGATTGGCCTCGATGTGGTCGAGCAGCACCAGCAGGTAGGTCGGGTTCCAGACCGAAACGATCTCCAGGTCTTCGGCAGCCAGCAGCGAGGTAGCCAGCGCGTCACGAAATGCCTCGGGATCGCGCAACTTGGGCGGCGTGACGATGAAGCGGCCGATCAGCGCGCGCAGGGGTCGGCCGAGGTATTCGCCGTCGTCGGCGAAGCCTTCGCCGCTGTCGAGCGGCGGTGAGACGCTCATGAAGGTGCGTCCGGAGCGCAGGCGCAGGGAATGCGTCAGCAGGTCGTGCGCCCAGATGGCGAAGAGGCCGCGAAAAGCGCCGAGCAGGGCATCGTTGTAGGGAATGTGCTTGATCGCGCCGGAACTGCCCGAAGTCGGTTCGTAGCAGCGCGCTATCCCCGGCGTAATGGGTGTAATGGCAGCCGCCGAGCCGCCCCGCTGGGCTTCGATCCAGTGCTCGATGGCGGCGTAGTCGACCAGCGG
>NZ_JAVTWB010000162.1:5687-7480 GCF_032229525.1 Accumulibacter sp.
AGGATCGGCAGCGCCACGCCGTCGTCGATGCGCGCGCCCGGCCCGAGCCGCGAGGAGGCGCCGAGCATGACGCCGGCGCCGATGCGGATGCGCCGCACGTAGAGCACCAGAGCGTCATCGCGGCGCTTGACGAGATGCGCGTAGCAGGCGACGCGATGCCCGAAAACGACGCCATCGCCCACCTCGAGCAGGCCGCGGTCGATGATGTCGACCTGCGGTGTCCAGTAGACCGCGCGGCCGATACGACTGCCCCACAGCCGCAGCCAGGCGCTGTAGAGACCCGGCACCAGGCGCAGAGCGCCCTCCAGTGCGGGAAAGGCGCTATACATCACCTGCAGTTGATGCCCGCCCCACCACGGCGAATAGCCCGCCGCGTCGATGCGCGACGCGCCTTCGACCAGCGGCCATAGCGTCTGATGCAGGCGGTAGAGGGCCACCGGCAGCAGGTAGAGCACAGCCAGCAACACCAGGGCGCTGGCCACATCCCCCGCCACGAGCACGCGCCACAAGCAGGCCATCGCCGCGAGCAGCCAGAACGCCGGGAAAAAGCCGAGGATGCGCGCGCGCCAGCTCATACGCGGAATTCGATCTCGTGCTCGACCAGCGGCAGCGCACGCGGATCCTCGCCGCGGCCGATGGCCTCGCGAATCGAATCGACCAGGCGGTGGATCAAGTCGGCCGGCGCATCGAGGAACTCGGCGCCGTAGCGCGCGATGTTCTCCCCCTGGCGGGCTAGGATTTCCACATCCTGGTCGATGATGCGCTGCGCGTGCCGCCGCACGAAGGCTGCGGCAAGCGCGTTCCACAGCCCGAAGCGGTAGGTGAGATCGGTGTAGACCAGCGTCTCGCGCTCATCGACCGGCACCGCTTGCGAGGTGATGATGAAAGTCTTGCGGCCGATCTCGTAGATGACCGAGCTGACGTTGGGCGCATGAAAGCTGTCGCCATGGCGAATCTCGTCGCCGCGCGGATTGAGGAACCAGCGATAGCTGCCGAGGTTGTCGCGCTCGTTGCGGTACGAGACGTGCACCGCGCCATCCGCCCGCCGGACGGTTGCCGTCAGCTGCTCGCCGCGCGTCGAACGAAAGATGCCCCGGTGCACGAAGGCGGTATGCGGGATATCGATGAAGTTCTCGACACAATTGGCGACGTTGTTCGCGAAACGGTTCTGCAGCCGCAGGTTCGTCCAGCCGGCCTCGCCGTAGTGCGGCATGGGAAATGGCGCGAGGTCGGCTGGGGCGTCGCGTTGCAGGCGAACGTAGATGAAGCCGTGCTGTTCGATCACCGGATAGGGCGCCGTGCAGTGTGCTGGCAAGCGCTCGCCGGACAGGCTGGGAATGGCCACCACCTGCCCTTCGCCATCGTAGGTCCAGCCATGGTAGGGACAGGAAAGGCGGCCCCCTTGAACGACGCCACCCGAAAGCGGTGCATTGCGATGCAGGCAGCGATCACGCAGGACGGTGGGCGACCCATCGGCTGCACGAAAGCAGACCAGCCGCTCGTCGAGCACGCGTCGAGCGAGGGGTGCGACACGCGTCAGCTCCCTGGACTCGGCCACCACATACCAGTAGTCGGCAAAGCTCATCGCCGCATCTCAGCCGCGCCGGCGTCGGCGGTACATGGCAAAGCGTCCACTTTCGACGACACGGCGGCGACCCCTGATCGTTTTCTGCACCCCACCGCGACGCGACTGTGCGCCGCATTGCGCGGGCCGGGATTCAGGTCTCGCAAGGACAGGAGACCCCCCGACAGCGGCAAAAGTATAGGAGCGCGGGGCAACGGTGGTCAATGTG
>NZ_JAVTWB010000163.1:0-2564 GCF_032229525.1 Accumulibacter sp.
CGGCCCGGTGACACCACATGCACCCGGAGGCTGATCATGGAAACTCGACCACTACAGTTGGTTCTTGTTCTTGCCGTCTTCCTTGTCGGCTTCGCCAATCCGACATCTGCCGCGGAGACGGCACATCTTCTCGACGGCAAGACCTTCGTCGGTAAGAACGGCGAAAAAGGACAGCCGCTGGACCCGAATCAGGACGAGGAGCTGGTCTTCCAGGACGGGCGCTTCACGTCTGTCTCGTGCTTTCCCTACAATTTCGGCAGCAGTGAGTATTCGGCACGAGTTGTCGGCGACACCATTCATTTCGAAGCCGTAACCATGAGCCCGAGCCACGGCAAGATCGCCTGGAAAGGGTTCGTTAAAGGCAGCACGGCCGAGGCCACCTTCGTCTGGACGAAGGAAAGGTGGTACTGGAATACGCACAGAGAATACTGGTTCCAGGGCGTTCGCAAGGAATGACCCGCCCGCTTCGCGCGACCAGGAACGGTGCCCTCTGCCCCGGAAGGCGCGGTCATGATCGCTGATCCGGCCGGCAACGGCGCAACGCCGTCGAACGCCGTTCGCTGGGTGAAGATCCTGCTGCTCATCGCCGTCCTCGCCATACTGAACTTTGCCGGGTCATGGTTCGCGCGGCAGCTCAACTTCCCGGTGTTTCCGCGCCACGATTCGCTGCTGCATATGGCGGTCATGCTGGCCATCGCGCTGTACTTCTTGCTGATGGTGATCCCCTTCCTGCCGGGAATGGAGGTCGGCTTGGCGCTGATGCTCACGCTTGGCAGCAAGGGCGCTCTTCTCGTGTACCTGTGCACCGTGGCCGCTCTGTCGAGCAGCTTCGCCATCGGCAGAATGATTCCTTCGCAACCGCTGTGCCTGCTTTTCGATTGGTTGCGCCTCCACAAGGCCAGCGCCCTGGTACGCAAGCTGGAACCCCTGGAGCCACAGCAGAGAATCGATTTCCTCAACGAGAAAATGCCCTCCAGGATCGCTCCGTTCATTCTGAAACACCGACTGCTGGCCATTGCGGCGGCCCTGAACCTGCCGGGAAATGCGTTGATTGGTGGCGGCGGAGGAATCGGGTTACTGGTCGGAATGAGCAAGCTGGTCCCGTTCCGCCACTACCTGTTCGTTGTGGCCATCGCGGTCGCGCCCGTCCCGCTCTTCTTTCTCCTTTACGGTAGCTGAGGGTTTCCGGCTTCCTGACGCTCACCGCCGGATCAACGGCGTTGACTGCCCTCGCGATGGTGGTTAGCCTCGCCCCCTATCCCGCCATTCTGCTATCCCGGCTGCGACCGCCGGCAACGCAGCCTCCGCTTGCCCACTCATTGACAAGGAACGCTCATGACCTCTCCGACCAGGCCCGATAGCCGTCGCTTCCCTCGCCTGTTGCTCTCCGCGCTGGCGGCCTGCAGCGTCTTGACCAGCGTGCAGGCCGCCGAAATGCCGAAACGCAAGCCCGGCCTGTGGGAACTCAACACGCATATGGAAGGCATGCCGTCGATCGGCGCCATGCAGCAATGCATCGACCGCAACAGCGACGACCTGATGCAGCAGCAGGCGAAGAAACAGAAGCACAACTGCAGTGTCCTCGACATCCAGACGCAGGGGAACACGGTGACCGTTCACTCGGTGTGCAAGGTCGAGGGCAGCACGGCGACCACCGACGCCACCTTCGTCGGCACTTTCGACTCCGCCTACAAGGGCGATATGCATACCCGCTTCAGCCCGCCGATGCACGGCATGAGCGAATCGAAAATGTCGCTCGACGCCCGCTGGATCGGCCCTTGCACGCCGGGCCAGAAACCCGGCGACGTGATCATGCCGAACATGGGCGGCATGAACCTCAACGAAATGATGAAAGACCCGCGCATCCAGCAGATGATGAAACAGAAGCAGTGAGCGCCCCTGCTTCGCCGATCAACGGTTCTCCAGACGGTTGTAGTCGAGCAGTCCAGAACTGATTGGACCCCACTTCAGGTGAGCGTCCTGAAGCTCGTCGCTGGCCTGCCAGAAGCCGGGATTGCTACGACGAACGACAAAACGATCGGCCAGAGAGCGGTAATCGTCCTCCGAAGACAAACCGCCAATGGTGTCGGCCAGAGCCTTGATTTCCGAGCGCTGCACGCTGTAGATGGCGCTCGGGTAGGCGCCAATGAAGCCCGGCACCACCGTCATCGTGTTCTCGGCCGGCAGCAGCTCGTCCTTTTCAAGCAGCAGGCTGGACACATTGCGGTGGCCGGTGTTGCGCAGCAGGGTGAAGTAGCGCGGCGCCCGCAGCCCATCCTCCAGGCGCACGAAGACCATCTCGGGAAACCACGACAGTGCTGCGCCGCGCAGGCTGCCGAGCGCGGCGAGATCCTTGCGCAAGGCGGCATCCTGGACTTGCGAGAGATCGTATTGATCATTCAGTACCGGCGCCAGACGGCGCTGGAGCAGCGTGTACAACTCGCGCTGCGGATCGTCGCTGCGATAACGGATGCCGGTCTGGCCGTCGAAACTGGCGAGTTTTCCGTAGACGTGGTTTTTCACCTCCTGGCTGGCACCCCGATACCAGTAGTCACTTACCGCCT
>NZ_JAVTWB010000163.1:2664-5585 GCF_032229525.1 Accumulibacter sp.
ACGTGGTTTTTCACCTCCTGGCTGGCACCCCGATACCAGTAGTCACTTACCGCCTTGCGATCATCGCGGGGCAGAAAGGTCAGGAAGTTGAACTCTCCCTCCATGCGCAGGAAATCCATGTACAGCCGCGACAGCAGCTGGTGACCGACGTTGCCATAGACGTCGTAGCCGGCAACCAGCAGATAGTGGATGCGCTCCAGTAGGCCATAGCCGATCACCCACGCCGTCTTCGGAGGGCCACCGACCAGGCCCTTGACCACCGAGGCGTTGTCAAAGTGGCGGAAAATGGTCAGCGCGGCGTTCGGGTTACTATCGTCACCGTTCCAGATCCACTGCAGATTCGGGTCTTCGTGGGTCGCCGCGTAACGATCAAGGAACTTCGACTTGCCTTGCAGGTACTCCGCCTGCAGTTTGGCGTACTTGCGCCAGGGACCGATGATCGATGTATCGCTCCCCTGCCCCGCCGGCAAGGCGAGCAGGCTCGATTCGCGCGACTGGAACTCGCCGGCCTGGTCCTGAAGATCCGCGTCGGCCAGGAAAAACACCCAGAAGCGATCCTCGATCACGTTAAGCGCCACCTGGCCACGACAGACCGGGCCTTTGATGAAATTCATGATCGTGAATTGCGCCTCGTCGAGCATGAATTGATAGCGCGCCGTGGTCGGCAGCGCGCGGAAAGTCAGGAAGGGATTGGAAGCCTCCTTCAATTCGTACGAGGGAAGCTCGTCCACCGCGTAATCGGGCTCGAGGAACAGCTGCCGCCAGCGCACCATGCGCTTGAGCCCGAGCGCGTAGGGCAGATGCGTCTTGTCGACAATGGTTTCTCGTTCACGATCAAGCCGGTAGTACACGCGCTCGACGCCGGGGTCGTCATACGGCCGTCGACTGGCAATGAGGTCGATGGGTTGCCCCGGCGGCGTCCGGGAGCGCACCAGACGGAAGTAGTGATGCGCCGAATCGTCGTCGAAGTAGAGGTGCGCCAGGAAAAGGTGTTCGTAGATGTAGCGGCTGGCCAGGCGTTGCTTGAGCGAGTCGCCATTCAGGAAGGCTTCCCAGTCGGCGATCTGCTGCTCGATTCCTGCCGGCATCGGTGGCAACCCTTCGAAAGGCGCCCCCAGCTCCAGCCAGCGAGTCAAGGTGGCCACCTCGGCAGGGTTCAGGCCCGGCAGACCGAAGGGCATTCCCCACAAGGGGTTCTTGCGCTCGAACTCCGGGTACTCATCAAGTCGTGGGCACTGCTGCACGCGGTCGAGCGAGAAATCGAAGGTTTTCGGCAGGATTGCAGTCTCCGGCAGAGGATGCTCCTGCTTGAGCTTCAGCGCGCGATACATCACGCTCGCCGCAAGATTCGCCACCGGGGTCTGCTCGCGCTCGTTGAGCACCGCCGAGAATCCCCTGGCGCGCCATTGCGAGGCGGTTTGCGCGTCGGTGAACAGCCGTGACATCGGTGCTTCCAAGAGCCGTCCACTGTCATAGACCACGTCCTTGCTGGTGCCGCGGGCGATGCCTTCCCAGGCGGTGAATTTCAGCTGGCACGGTCCGTCATAGCAGGCGTGGCAGACCACGCAGCGTTTCTCCAGGATCGGCTGAACATCGCCGCGATACGAGAACCCCGGCGGTGGCGTCGCCGGCGTATCGAAGCGCGCGGGGTCCGGCTTGCCGTAGTCCTCGTTCAGCGTGTGCCGGGTGATTGCCGCACAACCGCTGAGTACGACGATGAACACGAGCAGCGATTTCCTGTTGATGGTCATGAGCAAAATCCTTGGCTGTTACGCAGCGCCGGAGGCTGCGAGCCGGCAGTCCACGCCGGCAAAGGTGGAAGCATACCCACTCTGATGGCGGCTGCGCCAGTGCCCGGTCCTGCGATGTTCGTGCGGCGATCGGCGGCAACGGCCTGGAACCCTCGGGAGCCTGGCTATTTCGCCGAGACCACATCGCAATGGCGGCACCAACGCGGTGCAGATCGACATGGCGGACTATCTCAGTCAGGCCCCTTGCAGGGCCGATTCGATCCGTACGGTGGCCAGACGTGCCTGCTGGATGTGCGACTCAACTAGGTCGGCTTTGAGGCGGTCGCAGAGAGTCATAAGTTCGTGGACTTTGGCTACGATGCGCTGTTGCTCGGCGAGGGGCGGAAGTGGAATTACGAATTGCGCGAGCTTGCCAATGCTTAGTCCTTCACGGGACACGCCAACCTGCACATTCACTACGTTCCGCTGCACGAGTTCCGAGGTGAGGACACTGTGAAGAAAAGGCACGATGTTCGTGGAGAACGGCCGAATAATGGTGACGTGCTGGCTTACGTTGCCAGTGTCAAAATTTTTTTGTACGACAGCACACTGGCGTTCGGTCGGCCACAAGCGGTCACCCGCCCGTGTCAGCGACCGGCCGTTCCGAAGACACCTACACAGATTGCTGCGCCACGTGCTCGGTGCGGGAACGCCTCGACGTCCGCGGGCACCCGTCGTTTGAGCCCGACAATTCAAGCGATCAAGATCGCAAGATCTGCGCGGATTTCGTGGCCTGTCTTGCCCATTGCCTGCAACAGGCTGATGTAATGCGAGCAGACACCTTGGCTTAAGAGGTGTTCCGCACCCAGCCTTTGGATGTAGCTTGCCAGCGCCCGGCGCATCAGCGGCTCGGCCTCGGCCTGCCGGTCCGTTTCGTGCAGCAACAAGGCCAGATTACTGAGGCCGTTGGCCAACCTGGGATGATCCGCGGCGAAATTCGCCTCGTCGATTGCCAGCGCACGGCGCATCAGCGGCTCCGCCTCGTCCACACGGGGTGTCCTGCAGTAACTGTGCCAAGTTGCAGAAATCGCGAGCAACATCAGGATGATCCGCGTCGAAACTCGCCTCGTCGATTGCCAGCGCACGGCGCATCAGCGTTTCCGCCTCGTCCACACGGTCCGTTCCGTGCAG
>NZ_JAVTWB010000163.1:5685-7434 GCF_032229525.1 Accumulibacter sp.
GTTGTTGAGCCGGATGGCCACCCTGGGATGATCCGCATCGAAACTCGCCTCGTCGATTGCCAGCGCACGGCGTATTAGTAGCTCGGCCTCGGCGTATAGTGCTTTGTGATGGAGTAGCGACGCGACCTGGTTAAACAAGTCGGCGCAAGGCCCGGATATTCCGGCGGCGTCAGCGTAGCCGGCGACCGCCCACGCGTGCGGCGTCAGCGCATCGAGGACCGGCCAGTTCTGAACGTCCTGAGGATTTCCCACGAAGGCGTTGTTCACCCAGTTCAAGGCCTGGATCAGGGGGCCATCGGCGGCGTCGTGTTGCGGGTCGCACCGGTAGACCTCCTGCACGAGGCGATGCACACTGAAATACGCGCGTTCAGCCGCTCGTGCCACCAGCGAGTAGGACTCGAGTTCTACCAAGGCTTCGTAGGGGTCGGCTTCAGCTCCGAGGACATCCAGAAGGGACTCGGGAATCGGTTCTTGGGCTAGCCAGGCCAAGCGCTGCAGCAGCCGTCGCGCAGGTTCGCCGAGCTGCTCGAAGGACGTCTGCCACGTGATGGCAATACTCTTGTCGTACTGCATCAGCCTGGGGTCGAACCACTGCAGCACGGCATCGCCATGGTCCCGCCACGTCATGAGGTATTGGCCGAAGGTCTTGCGTTGCTTGGCAATGTAGGCAGCGGCCTGTTCCAGCCCCAGAGCGAGATACCCGAGTTCCCTGGCTATAATTTTCGCTGTGGCGACATCATCGGCCTGTGGCCGGCGTTTCCCGGCAGTCCGCAAGAGCAAGAAGTCTGCCGCCGCGTCGGGCGAGAGCACATCCACCGGCAAGATCTCGATACCGGCCCTCCAGTTCGGTAAGCGGCTGGTGACTAACACGTGCCCACCGGTCAGACGCGGTAACAACGCTTCGACCGCGCTCGCAGCGGATTCGGAATCGACGTTGTCCAGAATCAGCAGCCATCCCGGATGCTGCTTCAACCAGTCGACGACCGCGGCTCGTTGCCTGCCTTCGTCCCTCTCGTTGTTCTCGGAGAGGTCGAGGATCGTTGCCGCGCACAGGGCGGCCAGATTGCGGTCGAGCGCTTGGGCGCCGTCCGCGTTGACAAGCAACAGCGCGGCGTAATCGCTGGAATGTCGCCAAGCGTATTCTAGTGCCAGCCGTGTTTTACCCACTCCACCCAGCCCGGTCAGTGCCGTCGAGGCGGCAGGCGAGTCCTTGTGCTGAGGAATCGGTCCGAGACACGTGCTCAGGTCGTCGAGCAGGGACTCGCGTCCCTTGAACAGTTCGCCCAGGCTTACATAAGGGAGTTGCAGGAGCTTCCTGACCGGTCCAGCCGAGATCAAGATGTCGAGCAGGCTTGAGCGCCAGACCTCGACGGCAAACTGGTCGGCCGAGCTGAAGCGAATACCCGGGTAGCGCTCGATGCTTGCCAGGCGCGCTAGGTGCTCGCTTTGCGCGGCGCTCTGGAGCGGGTCGAGGGTGCCGCCGTCGTCGCGTTCGGCGCCGCTCTCGGGCACGGCGATGAGCAGCCGCTTCTGGTGATACAAGGCTAGCCGGGCCTCCCATTGCGTGTAGGGCAAGGACGGTCCGCCGATTACGAGGAAAGGGGCCACCGGCAGCCGACTGCCGAAATCCGGGTAGCGATCGCGAATCACCGACACGGAAGGTGCCCGCGCCATAGCGCCGCTCATGGCGCCCACCAGGTGGATCACCACGTCGCACTGCCGGATGTACTCGTCTAGCCCGCATTTTGC
>NZ_JAVTWB010000164.1:0-7354 GCF_032229525.1 Accumulibacter sp.
CTATACAACACCCAGGAGTTCAGCACGGAAGGGATCGCAAGTGGCGGCGATCAGGCGCTGCAGCTTGAGGCCGCCGCTGCGCTTGACCGGGGAGAGGGCCGATGAGGTTCAGGACGAACTCGCGCAGGACCGCCAGGTTGTGGGCGGCATGCTCGGTGCATGCCCGCATCTGCTCGTCGGCAAAGGCCACATGCATGCAGCAGTGCACGCCAGTCTCGACCCGCCAGTGCAGGCGGACTTTTGGTTCATGCGCTGCGCGTCAGATGCCAGCCTGCCAAACGCAAACAACATCGACCTGGTGGGGCTGGCTCAAACGGGGTTGGCTTATCTGCCGGCGTGATTCCAGGTCTGCGGCCAGTGCCACCGCACTCGAATATCATCACTTCGCGAACCCCAAGATCTTCATTCGAACATCATCATCCCAAGCGGCCTACTTGCGCTCCAGGCGCCAGCTGGTTTTGGTCTGGCTGCTGCTATCCAGCCGAATCGAATTGAGAACGATCTTCTTCAAGCGCGAGCGAGCCTGTGTGGAGCGCTGTCTTCACGTACGGTGCTGGCTGCCCTGCCCTTCGGGGTAACACACTGCGCAATCGCTGCCCGCTCCGTAACGCGTTCTTCAGCCAGCTGCGCCCGCTGAATGCCTGTAACCCTGGGGGTGGTGGATCCGGCGAAACTCTCTACGTTCCGAAAACCGCCAGCAGCAAACCTGCGGCGACGGCTGAACCGATGACGCCAGCGACGTTGGGGCCCATGGCGTGCATGAGCAGGAAGTTGTGCGGGTCGTATTGAGCCCCGACGTTCTGGCTGACGCGGGCGGCCATGGGCACGGCGGAAACACCGGCCGAACCGATGAGGGGGTTGATCTTGTCCTTGCTGAACAGGTTCATGATCTTGGCCATGATCACACCACCCGCCGTACCCATGGCGAAGGCCATGATCCCGAGAAGCAGGATGCCGAGAGTTTCCAGGTTGAGGAAGCTGTGGGCCGAGAGCTTCGACCCGACACCCAAGCCCAGGAAGATGGTGACGATGTTGATCAGGGCGTTTTGTGCCGTGCTGGACAGGCGTTCCACGACGCCGCACTCGCGGAACAGATTGCCCAGGGCGAAGAAGCCGATCAGGGGAGCTGCCGAGGGCAGGAGCAGCGCGACCAGGAGCACCAGCGCGATGGGGAACAGGATCTTCTCCCGCTGCGATACATGGCGCAGCTGACGCATGCGTATGCGGCGCTCCGCTTCGGTGGTGAAGAATCTCATGATCGGTGGCTGGATCAGCGGAACCAGGGCCATGTAGCTGTAGGCGGCGACAGCGATGCTTCCCATGAGACGGGGCGACAGTTTGGACGAGAGGTAGATGGCCGTCGGCCCATCGGCGCCGCCGATGATGCCGATGGAGGCGGCATCCGGGAAACTGAAGTTGATACCGGGCACGAAGTAGGACAGCGCAACGGCGCCCAGCAGGGTGGCGAAGATGCCGATCTGCGCGGCGGCACCCAGGAGCAGGGTCTTGGGATTGGCGATCATCGGGCCGAAGTCGGTCATCGCGCCCACACCGAGAAAGATGAGCAGGGGAAAGACGCCGGTGGCGATGCCCACATCGTAGATGTAATAGATGATGCCACCCTCGTCTGAAATGCCGGCCACGGGGATGTTGCTGAGGATGCAGCCGAAGCCGATCGGCACCAGCAAGAGCGGCTCGAATCCCTTCTTGATGCCGAGAAACAACAGCAGCAAGCCGACGCCGATCATCACCACCTTGCCGAAGCCGTCGATGAAGGTCGCAGCAAGGAGCACGTCGGCGATACCCGTGGATTGCCACAGTTTCTCGAACATGCTGCCCATCGAGGGTAGATGATGGAGGACCGAGGCGTCGGCCAAGGCCAGGGAAGGGGCTGCCAGCAGGAGGACGCCTGCCAGCCACCAGCGGATACCGGACTCGTTACTCATGGTCGCTTTCCTGGGTGGCTCGGCGATCAGCCGATAGTCATCATCACTTGGCCAGCGTGGACCACGGAGTCCTTGGCGATGTCGATGGAGAGGATCTTGCCCGCCATGGGCGATTTGATCGGAGTCTCCATCTTCATGGCCTCGAGAACGACGAGGAGATCCCCCTCGGCAACGGCCTGCCCGAGGGCAACGGGGATGTTGAGTACGTTGCCCGGAATCGGGGCGGGGATCTCCGTACCGACGACGGGTGCCGCGGCAGCGGGCGCGGAGGCGGCAGCAGCGGGCTGGGCCGAGAGAATCTGGCCCGTGCCTTCGGCAACCTGGACATCGTAGCGCACGCCGTTGACCATCACCGTGTAATCACCGGTGGCGGAGGCTGCAGCCGCGGGAGCGACGGGCGCGGCTGCCGCAGCGGCGGCCTTCTTGGCCTTCTTCTCGACCTTGCGCACATTGATGCTGAACTGGCCCTTGAGGAAGTCCAGCCCTTTGTTGCCGCCCTTGGTAGCCAGAGCACCAATGATGAAGATGTTCTCGTCGGTGACCGGCAGGCCATTGTCCTGAAGAATCTTCCTCGCCGCGGGAATGCCGGGCTCGATGATGTCGAGGGGGTCACCGGTGAACACCGGCCGGCCCAGCTGCTCGGAGGCGATGTTGACGATTTCGGCGTCGGGTGGCACCGGCGTGCGCCCAAAGTAGCCGAGGACCATCTGCCCGTAGCCGTCGGTCATCTTCTTCCAGGGACCCTGGGTGGCGTTGGCGTAGGCCTGCTGGAAGTAGAACTGCGACACCGGGGTGACCGAGGCGGCGAAGCCGCCTCGCGCCACGCACTCGGCCATGGCCTTGATCACCTGCGGATAGAGGTGGAAGGTGCCGGTGTCGCGCATCATCATGGTGTTGGCCGTGAGCGCGCCGCCGGGCATCGGGGAAAAGATCACCTCGGAATCGATGGCCAGGGCTTCGGGGGGAAAAAAGTAGTCCTTGAAGCATTCCTTGGCGACCAGGTTGGCCTCCATGATCTTGGCGACGTCGATGTCGAGCGTGTAGTCGGTCCCCTTCAGGACATGCCACATGGAGAACAGATCGGGTTGCGCGGTACCGCCGGACAGCGGCGCGCGGCCAACGCAGATGCCATCACAGCCACCCTCGATGGCGGCCAGGTATTGGGCGACGCCGGTACCGCAGGTGTCATGGGTGTGCATGCGGATCTCGACCTCGTCGCCGAGCAGCTTGCGCGCCTGCTTGAAGGTTTCGTGGACCTTGCGCGGGTTGGAGGTGCCGCTGGCATCCTTGAAGCAGACCGAGTGGTAGGGAACGCCGGCGTCGAGGATGTCGCGCAGGGTCTTGATGTAGAACTCCGGATCGTGCGCTCCGCTGCAGCCGAGTGGCAACTCCATCATCGAGATCACCACTTCGTGCTCGAGACCGGCATCGGTGATGCACTGCCCGGAGTAGGTCAGGTTGCGCACGTCGTTGAGGGCATCGAAGTTGCGGATGCGGGTCATGCCGTGCTTCTTGAACATCCTGGCATGGAGGTCGATCATGTCCCTGGGCTGCTGGCCGAGGGCCACCACGCTGATGCCGCGAGCGAGCGTTTGCAGGCGGGCTTCGGGACCGGCGGCGCTGCGGAACTGGTCCATCATGTCGAAGGCCGACTCGCCGCAATACAGGAACAGGCTCTGGAAGCGGGCGCCACCTCCGGCTTCGAAATGGGTAATGCCGGCGGCACGGGCCGCTTCGATGGCCGGGATGAAATCTTTGGTAAGGGCACGGGCGCCGAAGACAGACTGGAAGCCGTCGCGCAAGGAGGTGTCCTGGAAGAGGATCTTCTTCATGGAGGTTTTTCCTGGAAAATGGGGTGGAAAACTGGAATTGGGTGCACGGCGAGGTCTAACGACGTCCCTTGCGGAAGAGGGCCACGGCGATGGCAATGGCGGCAGCGACGGCCGCGGGATCCTGGGAAGAAGTCACCGACCCAGCGGCGGTAGCGGTGCGGGAAGCGGCCGCGGGCGGCGCTTGCTGCGGAAGCAGTTTGCCAATGCCGGTCACGACGCACATCAGCAGGGTGAGGAAGCTCAGCACCACGGCCATGCCGATGAAGGTGAGCTGGAGTGCTTCGAGGATGAAATCCATAAGGGCTCCTGGAAAACTGCTGATCAATCACCTGCAAGCGCGTTCTTGCCCGCGTCGGGGCCGTTTCATTTTCGCTGAAGGCGTTCTTGTCGTCCAGTCAGCCACATTCGCTGCGTGTTTTCACGTGTTTGGCGGCCTTTAACTCCGCTTCAGGACGCAGCTTTGGTGCAAATTTCCCGCAACCGCCGCTTCGCCATCGCCAAATTTGCCAAGTCGAGCAAGATCGGCCGCTGGGCCGTGTTCTTGACTACTACGAACCGCCAGAGTCGGATGTTGATCGTCCCTTAAGCCACTCCGGAAGTTCCCGGTCGCCAGCGTTTTCAAGAATGTATTGACGGATCAGCTTCCTGATCACCTGGGAAGGTGTCAGATCATGAGCCGCGCAGATTTCCTCAAAGATTCGTTTCTTGAGCGGGTCGACGAGAATGGTCAGGCGAGCGGTGCGGTTTTCCATATCGGCACGTTGCATGTGAGTTCAATTAGGTTTTAAGTCGTAACAGTTGCGAATATAATTGCCACTCAATTCACACAATAACAGAAAATGCAGTTGCCGCGGGGTGCTCTGACCGACCTCTCAACAACGCTATTCACCTATCCCGTCTTACCCCTTTCCTGAGGCGTTTTCTGGAGCTCTGGACGGTATGTTTTTTCCGATCCGTGGCGGTCGATACGTGCTGACTTCCCACGAATGCAACCCCATTGCCAGAGCAGCCGGCTGGCAATCCACCATGCGTCCCCGCGCAAGCAGGGCCGGCGAGAGGCTGCGGGGCGCCAGTTGCCACTGACCAGCACGGGCGTTTTCCTTGATCCGACCAACTGGGTGCATCTGGATTGGGTCCTGCTGGTGGTTACCGCGTGGCTGCTGATTGGTGTCGCCGGCGTCTTCGCCTTGCACCGCCTGGCCCTGGTGGCCAGAGTGCTGTTTCCCGTCGGCGGGGCCTTCGGCCTGCTCTTGTTCGGCGTCGCGCTGAGCGCAATCGTCAGCTCGCCGGAGGTCGCCGTATTGCCAATCGGGCTCCCAGGTCTACCTTTCCACTTTCGCCTCGACAGCCTGTCCGCGTTCTTCCTGATGATCATCGGCGGCGTTTCGGCCGGCGTGTCCGCATTCGCGGCCGGCTACTTCCGCAAGGGCGAAGGCACGCCACCCGGCTTGTTGGCGCTCGAATACCACATCTTTCTGGCCAGCATGGTCCTTGTCGTTCTCGCTGACGACGCCTACGCCTTCATGGTGATGTGGGAAACGATGGCCCTGTCGTCTTTCTTCCTGGTCACCGCCAACCACCGCATCGTCGAGATCCAGCGAGCAGGCTACCTCTACCTGCTGATCGCGCATGTCGGCGCTCTCGGCATCCTGTTGTGCTTCGGCATCCTGCAGGCGGATACCGGCGACTACACTTTTGCCAACATGCGCTCGCAGGAGATTTTGCCCAACCGGGCGTCGATCGCTTTTCTGCTGGCGCTGTTCGGTTTTGGCGCCAAGGCGGGCATCGTACCGCTGCATGTATGGCTTCCCGAGGCACATCCGGCTGCGCCGTCGCCAGTCTCCGCGCTGATGAGCGGGGTCATGTTGAAGACCGCCATTTACGGCGTGCTGCGGGTGGTGTTCGATCTCCTCGGCACACCGGTGTGGTGGTGGAGTCTGGTGCTCCTGGCGGTCGGTTTGTCGACCGCGTTGTTCGGTGTCGTCTTCGCCGCGGTGCAGGTCGATATGAAACGCCTGCTGGCCTACTCATCAATCGAAAACATTGGTCTGCTATTCACTGGCATCGGCCTGGCGGTATTGTTCTCTACGCAGGGAATGCCGCTGATGGCGGCCCTGGCGTTGACCGCAGTGCTCTACCACGTGGCCAGTCATGCTTTCTTCAAAGGGCTGCTCTTTGTCGGCACCGGCGCGGTCCTGCACGCCACCCTCGAACGCAACCTCGGCAAGCTCGGTGGTTTGATCCGCACCATGCCCTGGGTGGCCTGGGCCATGCTGATCGGTGTTCTGGCCAGCGCCGGCTTGCCGCCCTTTGGTGGCTTTGTCTCCGAGTGGCTGTTGCTGCAGAGCTTCCTGTTCTCGCCGGATTTGCCGAGTTCATTCCTCAATATGCTGATTCCCGTGGTCGCCGCCCTGATCGCGCTGGTCGCAGCGCTCGCCGGCTATACCATGGTCAAGTTCTTCGGCGTCATCTTTCTCGGCCAGCCCCGCGAGGAGAAGCTGGCGCAGGCGCATGATGCCGGACGCTGGGAGCGTGCCGGCATGGCCTGGCTGGTCGCCGGATGCATTGCGCTCGGACTGTTTCCGGTGCAGTTCATCGCCCTCATCGATCCGGTGACGCAGTTGCTGGTGGGCTCCGGGCTTGCCAAGACGGTCGGCGGCAGCGGTTGGCTGCTGGCGCCGGTGGCGATCGAGCGCGCGAGCTACGGGCCGGCGATTTTCCTGCTCGGCGTCGCTGCCAGCTTCGCGCTCGCCTTCCTGCTGGTGCGCCTCTTCTATCACGGCCGCGTACGGCGCTCGGCGCCCTGGGACTGCGGCTTCCCCTGGCAGAACGCGCGCATGCAGGATACCGCCGAAGGTTTCGGACAACCGATTCGGCAAATCTTCGAGCCCTTCTTCCGCTGGGAGCGCGAGCTGCCGACGGCTTTCGATGCCGAGCCACGCTATCGCGTCAGCGTCACCGACCCCTTCTGGCACTGGCTTTACCTGCCGCTGGCTGCCGCCGTTGAGCGTCTGGGACGGCTCATCGGTCTGTTGCAGCAGGGACGGATTGCGGTCTACCTGCTGTACAGCTTCGTGACCCTGATCACCGTGCTGCTGGTGGTCGAGCTATGACTTGGCTCGGCGTCTTCTCGCAACTGCTGGAGATCGTCCTGGCGCTGCTGCTGGCGCCCTTGCTCAGCGGCTGGGTCAATCAATGGCGTGCCTGGCTGCAGAACAAGTCGGCGCCCAGCCTGCTGCAGCCGTACCGCATGCTGCACAAACTGTTCAACAAGGAGTCGGTGCTTGCCGAGCACGCTTCGCCGCTGTTCCGAGGCGCTCCGTACATCGTTTTCGGCTGCATGGCGCTGGCCTGCGCAATCGTCCCAACCTTATCGACCGACCTGCCTCTTTCGCCGGCGGCAGACGCGATTGCCCTGGTCGGCCTGCTGGGGCTGGCGCGGGTATTCATTTCGCTGGCGGCCATGGATGTCGGTACTTCCTTTGGCACGCTGGGCGCGCGGCGTGAAATGCTGATCGGCTTTCTCGCCGAACCGGCGCTGCTGATGGTCCTGTTTTCGGCATCGTTGATCTCGAA
>NZ_JAVTWB010000165.1:0-7345 GCF_032229525.1 Accumulibacter sp.
TTCGCAATCAGAAGGTCGGCGGTTCGATCCCGCCTGTCTCCACCAAAACTCAGAAGACCCAGAGGCCAGTCATGTGCTGGCCTCTTTCGCGCCCCAAGAAAACACCTGCTCTGGCGAGGTCTATAGCCGCCACACTACGCCTGCCTACGTTCTCGCAGCGTCCCAGGTGCTGCTCGGCTAACAGCATGAGCCACCAGCAGCCTGAATCGGCGGACAAGGCAGCGTGCCGTAGGAGCAGAACACGCAGCAATCTCCGGGCTTCGGCCGCAGCACCTGGTGACACGCCTCGCAGTCGTAGAACCACTGACAGTAGTCAGTCGGCATGCGCTCGGTTTTTCGATGTCCACAGGCCGGACAGGTAAGGGTCGATTCAAGAATAGGCTTCACGGCGGGTTCCCGGCAGATGATCTGCGTCATTGTAGCCGGCGCTGCGTGGACAGCGCAGCGGTGAACCCGGCAGAGGTGGCAGCGACTCTGGCCTCCGGTGCTCGCCACACCCGCGGTGCCTCTCTTTGTGGCGAGCGCTTGATTCGCAAAACGAAATCCTGCGACATGTTAAAGTCAGGCCAAGATTTCGCGGGCTATCCCGGGTTGCAGCCTCCAGCGGCACGATTCTGGCGCATGCCAACAAGAACCAGGACTTCGGTCCGTCCTTTTTCCCCCCACAGCTTTCTGATGAAGCGCATCCTCGACCTGTTACTGGCATGCCTGGCGGCGGTTCTGCTGCTACTTCCGGTTTGTATTGTGGCGTTGTTGGTCAGGTTCACGTCGCCCGGGCCGGTACTGTACTGGTCGGATCGTGTCGGCCGCGACAACCGGATTTTCCGCATGCCCAAGTTCCGCAGCATGCGCCAGGACACGCCGGCCGTGGCGACGCATCTTCTGGCCAATCCGCAGTCTTTCTTGACGCCGATCGGTTCCTTTCTGCGCCGATCCAGCCTCGACGAGCTGCCACAGCTGTGGAGCATCCTGGTCGGCGACATGAGTTTTGTTGGGCCGCGCCCGGCGCTCTATAACCAGGACGACCTGATTGCCCTGCGTACCGAGCGAGGGGTTCACCGGCTGCTACCCGGCTTGACCGGCTGGGCACAGGTCAACGGCCGCGATGAGTTGGCGATCCCCCAGAAGGTGGAGCTCGATTTGGCTTACCTTCAGCGCCAGTCTCTTTGGTTTGATCTTCGGATCCTGTGGCTGACCTTGCTCAAGGTGGCGCGCAGCGACGGCGTTACGCATTGAAGGACGAAACATGTCACCCGGCAAGCTAGAACCCGAGGCTTCGGCACCGACCGCAGGCTATTGCCACGCGGCGAAAACCGCCATTCAGGAAACGACGCTGCGCGTTCACGAAATGCACAGCGCCATCGCCGACACCTACTTCGACATTCTGCGGCGGATTCCCTTGATTGCCGGGCCCGCGCAGCTTGTACGACACGCGCACGACAGCATTGCCGCAGGGATCTATGGGGCGATCCGCCACGGTAGCGGCGGTTTGCTTGAAGGGGCTGCGCTGCTGGAAAAACACGCTACCGATGTTTCTCCGGGCAAACCACCGGGACGGCTCGCAAGCGGGCTACGCAGCGCGCTCAACGGGGCTTTCGGTGACCATTTGGCGGCCAGCAACAGTCTGCTGGCGATCCCCATGGCCATCCACGCGAACGGTGCAGCGATCGCGCCCGACGCGACTTCGTTGCGCAGCGCTTTCCCCGACGCTGGCGCACGACTCTGCGTGTTCATTCACGGGCTAGGCTGTGACGAGCATTGCTGGCAAGCAGGGCGCACCGCGGCAGAAAGCGACTTCGGCCAGCAACTGCACGCCGAGCTTGCTTACACCCCGCTCTACCTGCGCTACAACACCGGCCTGCCGATTACGCGCAATGCCGGGCAGCTGGCGGGCCTGCTCGAGGAAGTGCTGGCCGCATGGCCACAACCAGTGCACGAAATGGTGATCGTTGGCCACAGCATGGGCGGGTTGATCGCCCTTGCCGCCTGCGAGCAGGCGGCGGCAAGCGCAATGGCCTGGCCGCACTCGACCCGCATGCTGATTTGCCTCGGCTCGCCCAACCTTGGCTCGGCAGTCGAGCGTCTCGGTGAGCTCACCACCTCCGCGCTGAAGCTCTCCAAGGTCACCGCTCCGCTCGGCAAGATCGCCGCCGCGCGCAGCCAGGGCATCAAGGATCTGCGAAGCGGCCCTGGTGCGCCGCGCAATTCTGCTGGACACGACCACATCGCCTTTCGCTTTCTCGGCGCCAGCCTGTCCGAAGACAGCGAACATCCCATCGGCAAACTCCTCGGCGACGGGCTGGTCACGCCTGGCAGCGCCACAGCACACGCGATCGAAGGTGACGTACAGAGTGTATGGCTCGGCAAGCTCGGCCACATGCGATTGGTGAACGACGCGCGCGTCTATCGCCAGATCAGGGATTGGCTTGCAGCACTCGACGAAACAGCAGCGTCAGTACCGTAACGCGTTCACCTACGCCGACACGGACAGCAAGTCGTAGAGAGCCGAGAACTCCCTGGTCAGCTTGTGCCGGGGATCGAGATGGATCATTGGCAAGGCCTGGTGGTGCGACTCGCGAATCTTGATCGAGGCCGACAGGAAAGCCTCCAGGATCGGTAGCCCCTCGGCGCGCAGTTCGTCGACCAGACGCGCCGGCAGCTTGGCGCGTGGCTGATAGTGGTTCACGACGATGCCTTCCACGCGCAGCTTGCGGTTGTGATCGCCCTGGATCTCGCGCACGCTGTCCATCAGCGTGTACAGGGCGCGACGCGAAAAATCGTCGCAATCGAAAGGGATCAGACAGGTATCGGCGGCAATCAGCGCCGAGCGGGTGAAGAAATTCAGGGCGGGCGGGGTGTCGATGAAGACGTCGTCGTAAACCTCCAGCTTCTCCAGCGCCTCCCGCAGCTTGTACATCTTGTAGCGCGACTCGAGCTTGAACTGCAGCTCCTCCAAGCGAGGATCTGAAGGCAGCAAATCGAGATTGGGGAACGGCGAGTGCACGACATAGGCATCGATCTCGTCGGGGGAAAACTTCAGCCCGAGAAGGTCGTCGAAGAAATGCGCCAGCGTCTTCTCTTGCTGATCCAGCGCTTTTCCGAGCAGGTAGCGGGAAGAATTGGCCTGCGCGTCCAGATCGACCAACAGCGTTCGACGACCCCGCGCGGCGCCGATGGCGGCCAGATTGCAGGCGATGGTGGATTTTCCCACTCCGCCCTTCTGGTTGAAGACAACTCGGCGCATGACAGTTTCCCTGTTGGTGGTAAGGACTAGGGACGAGTTTAGTCTTTAGTCATCGCCAGGGAAAGCGCGGGGCAAGACGGGCCAGTCAACTCGATCTGCGTCAGGTACAGGCGGAGGTCGAATTCAAACTGGTGATACGCCGGTTCCATGTGGCTGCAGAGCTGGTAGAAAGCCCGGTCGTGCTGACGCTCCTTCAGATGCGCCAACTCGTGCACGACGATCATCCTCAGGAACTCGGGCGGCGCCTCCTTGAACACGCTGGCCACCCGGATCTCGCGCTTGCACTTGATCTTGCCGCCCTGTATCCGCGGCAGCTTGCCATTGATCCCGAGGGCATTTTCCGCAAGCTGCAAGCGACTGTCGAACAGCACCCGGTCGGGGACCGGGGCCTTGCGCAGGAAACGGTTCTTCAGCGCCAGCGTGTAGTCGTACAGCGCGCCATCACTGCGCACCTCATGGCTCCCCGGGTACCTGGCGCGTAGCATCGTCGCCAACTGGCCCTGCTCGATCACTTCCCGAACCTGCTGCTGCAGGTCTTCCGGATATCCGGCCAGATAGCGTAGCGGCAACATGCTCAGCAGGCTTTGACCAGCACCTCATGAAGCCAGGCTTCGATGTCCTGCAGCTCCTCCAGGCACACGGTGTGCTCGGCCGCATAGCTGTGCCACTGCACCAGGTACTTCTCCGCCTTCAGCAACTTGGCGGTACGCTTTCCCATGTCGTAAGGGATGACCGCGTCGTTCTGCCCGTGGGCCATGAAGATCGGCACGTCGCGGTTGGCTGCGGACGCTTCGGCCGCCAGTGTTTCGGTCATTGGCAGATAGCACGACAGCGCGAGAATACCCGCCAGCCGTTGCGGATGACGCAGGCCGGTATGCAGGGCGATCACCCCACCCTGCGAGAAACCGGCCAGAATAATGCGCGCATCGGGGATGCCACGCGCGTTCTCCTGGGCGATCAACACTTCGATCTGTCGTGCCGATTCGCGGACGCCCTCGACCTCTTCTCGGCCCGGGGCAAAATCGAGGGAGACGATGTCGTACCAGGCGCGCATCACGAAGCCCCCATTGATCGTCACCGCGCGCATCGGCGCATGCGGAAAGACAAAGCGGACGGCGGGCAACTGGTCAAGATCGAACTCGTCTACGATCGGTTCGAAGTCGTGTCCATCGGCGCCGAGGCCGTGTAGCCAGATAATCGCGCACTTGGGGGATTCCCCTGTTTGGCGTTCGACGGCCGGAAGCGGTAAGGCATCGACGATGGGAGCTGCCTGTTCTGCGGTCATGGCGCGGATCCTTGTTCGGGTAAACGGTCGCCATTCTATCAGCCTGCCCGACTTCGTCGGTCAGCCAGCGGCGGTGCAGGGCAATCACATGAATCCTATACAAGACCCAGGAGTTCAGCGCGGAAGCGATCGGACGTGGCGGCCATCAGCCGACACTGACGGTGCGCAAGCACTCTTTCTATCGAGCGGCGTCGTCCCGCGCCACACCAGCCAATCATTCCCCTGCTGACAGCTGCTGGATTGAGATTTATCCAGTCGCTGCCTGCAACGCCGGGACAATTCGGGGGGCTTGGTATGGAATGAGCGTATAAGTTGGAACAGAGTGCTGCGTACTCTTTCGGCCACGCGACCCGCAACACCAAGGCGCGACTCTACAGAGGTCTGTCATGTCCAAGACAATTCACGCCCCCCTTACCCTTACCCCTGCCGCTGACACGACCGGGCATCTCGCCGAAGTCCAACGCCAGGAAGCGCTGCTCAAGACTGGCGCTTTGCAGAGCGCGATTTTCAACAGTGCCAACTTCTCAAGCATCGCGACTGATGCTCACGGTGTCATCCAGATCTTCAACGTGGGTGCAGAACGGATGCTGGGCTACACCGCCGCTGACGTGGTGAACAAGATCACGCCCGCCGACATTTCCGATCCGCAGGAAGTGATTGCCCGCGCCAAGGCCCTGAGCGTCGAGCTCGATAGCTCGATAACGCCCGGCTTCGAGGCATTGGTGTTCAAGGCCTCGCGCGGCATCGAAGACATCTACGAACTGACCTATATCCGCAAGGACGGCAGTCGTTTTCCTGCGGTTGTATCGGTCACAGCACTGCGTGATGATCAGGAAGCGATCATCGGCTACCTCCTGATTGGTACAGACAACACAGCGCGCAAGGAAGCGGAAGAGGCTCTCAGTAGAGCTGGGGCATTGCAGACCGCTATTTTCAACAGTGCCAACTTCTCAAGCATCGCGACTGATGCTCAAGGTGTCATCCAGATCTTCAACGTCGGTGCGGCACGTATGCTGGGCTACACCGCCGCTGACGTGGTGAACAAGATCACGCCCGCCGACATTTCCGATCCGCAGGAAGTGATTGCCCGCGCCAAGGCCCTGAGCGTCGAGCTCGATAGCTCGATAACGCCCGGCTTCGAGGCATTGGTGTTCAAGGCCTCGCGCGGCATCGAAGACATCTACGAACTGACCTATATCCGCAAGGACGGCAGTCGTTTTCCTGCGGTTGTATCGGTCACAGCACTGCGTGATGACCAGGAAGCAATCATTGGCTACCTCTTGATCGGCACGGACAACACCGCGCGCAAGCAAGCCGACGACAAGCTACGGGCAGCGGGACAGTACGCGCGCAGCCTGATCGAGGCGTCGCTCGACCCGCTGGTGACCATCAGCCCGGATGGAAAGATTACGGATGTCAACGAGGGCTCCGTCATGGTCACCGGCGTGTCGCGTGAGAAGCTCATCGGCACCGATTTTTCCGACTACTTCACCGAGCCCGAGACGGCGCGTGAGGGATACCGGGAGGCCTTCTCCAAAGGCTCGGTCACCGATTATCCGCTCACCATCCGGCACCAGGACGGCCGTCTCACCGACGTCCTCTACAACGCCTCGGTGTACAAGGATGCGGCAGGGAAGGTGCTCGGCGTGTTTGCCGCCGCTCGCGACATCACCGCGCGCAAGCAGGTCGAAGAGGAGCAAAAGAAGCTTGGCCAGCGTCTGCGCGACCATCAGTTCTACACTCGTTCATTGTTCGAATCCAATATCGACGCTCTGATGACCACCGATCCAGAAGGAATCATCACCGACGTCAATAAGCAGATGGAAGCACTCAGTGGTTGTACTCGCGACGAACTGATTGGCGCCCCATTTAAGAATAATTTCACGGATCCCGAGCGGGCTGAAGCTGGCATCAAGCTGGTGCTACTAAAAAAGAAAGTGACCAATTACGAGCTTACCGTATCTGCCAGAGATGGAAATGAAACGGTGGTGTCCTACAATGCGACCACCCTCTACGACCGGAACAGAAAACTACAGGGGGTGTTTGCCGCAGCGCGGGACATTACGGAACACAAATTGGCACAGGCGCAAATTCTCAATCTCGCCTTGCATGATCCATTAACGCAGTTGCCAAATCGTCGCTTGTTAAATGAGCTATTAGGGCGAACGCTTGCCGCCAGCCAACGTAACGGTCGATATGCCGCGCTGATGTTCCTGGATTTGGATAACTTCAAATCGCTGAATGACACGCAAGGGCATCACATTGGCGACTTGTTATTGGTTGAGGTGTCGCGGCGGATTATCCATTGTGTACGGGGTATTGACGTTGTCGCACGACTCGGTGGTGATGAGTTCGTGGTGATACTCAAAGAACTGGATACGGACCTGAACAAGTCCATCGAAGAAGCCAACATCGTTGCCGAAAAAATTCGTGCTGCCCTGGAAGAGCCCTACCTCCTGACATTTGCCGAAGCTGGAAAGGTGGAAGCAACAGTCGAACATCGGTGCACCAGTAGTATTGGAGTGGTCGTCTTCATAAACCACGATCAAGGCCAAGACGGTATTCTGAAGTGGGCTGACACTGCCATGTATGAAGCGAAAAAAGCCGGGCGCAACATGATCATGTTTTATGATCCCGCATGGAAGTGACTGCCCCACTGCGCCACGTTTCGCCTGCCAAGTGCAGAAATAGCGACTCAACGTCCGTAAAACCCACGCGGTAGCATTTTGCGCGGAATGGTCAAAGTAGTCAGAGTGATTTCATTTTACAACTCATTCGGATCCCTTTAGTCCGCTGCTTTAATCCGATCCGAATCG
>NZ_JAVTWB010000166.1:0-7334 GCF_032229525.1 Accumulibacter sp.
CGAAGGCAACGCGTTTGACCACGCTTGACGACGGCGCACCAAGGAGACTGAAATGGGACAGAGCTACCCAATGATCCTGCCATGGGTCGCCAGAAAAGCTGGAGTTCGCGACGACAAAGCCGAGGCCTTGTGGATGGAGGCCCTGAGCGATGCCAGTGACAACAAGGGCGCCGCGCCCGAATCGCCTGAATACTGGGAGATCGCCGTTAATCACCTGCGTGCATCCCTGGCGTGTCGCGGGCGCGCCCGCGACCAATCAATGACCTTGAGACACTAAAGCACATTGATCTACCGTGAAAGAACACACTCGTCGTGCAACAGCCGCTTGACTTGGTGCCATTCGCACCTGTCCCCTGATTTCCAGATTTCACAATTGGAATCTGGTGGCCACCGTTGGTAAGTTGGCGGTCCATCCTGGTGCGATCAACTCCCTCCCCGGCAGCGTAGTATTTGCCCTCGATCCACCCGAGATCGACGGTGCGGGCCGCAATCAGGTTCCAGGGACGAGCGGCGTTGTCTCGCATGGGCCTGGCGAGTATGCTTCGCCCGCGCAAATCGCGGCCGGTGTAAAAACGCTGGCGCCGCAACTTGCCAATCTGGCAGCCTGAAGGGGAGGCTGAACGGGGACAAGGCTGACCAGTGCATATGCGAAATGCAGGAACAACCATGGAACGGCAGCTCATGAAACGCAGTGAAATCTGGTATCACCTTTATCCGCTCGGTTTTCTCGGCGCGGACGATCAGAATCCTGCCCCTGGTGCCGTGGGTGGCCCCATTTCCCACCGCCTGGCAGACCTGGTGGGCTGGCTGGACCAACTCGTCGACCTCGGGGTGACGGGACTGCTGTTGGGCCCGGTCTTCGAATCGGGATCACACGGCTACGATGTCGTCGATCCTTTTCGCATCGACCGCCGACTGGGCAGCGAAATGGACCTGGTTCGCCTCATCGACGAGTGCCACCAACGATCTCTTCGAGTGGGGCTCGATGTCGTTTTCCACCACGTCGGACGCGGCCATGCTTACTTTGTCGACGTATTGGCGCATGGTCGTGAATCTGCCCGGTCGGATTGGTTTCACGTCGATTTCGATCGCCAGGGAGACGACGGCTTCAGCTACGCCAACTTCGAGGGTCACGATCAGCTGGTGAAACTCAATCATGCCAATGGCCAGGTTCTCGACTGGGCCGTGGACGTTGCCGGTTATTGGCTGGATCGTGGCGTCGACGCGCTACGATTGGACGCGGCTTACGCGATCCCCGCGGCTTTCCTGGCGACCTTTGAGAATCGCGTGCGTGCGCTGCGACCGGATCTGCTACTGGTCGGCGAAGTGATCCATGGCGACTACGTAGCAATCGCCAAAGCGTCACGGCTGGCCTCTGTGACGCAATACGAACTATGGAAAGCCATTTGGAGTTCCCTCAACGAGCGCAACTTCTACGAATTGGCACATGCGCTGGATCGTCACAGCGATTTCTGCCAGCATTTCGTGCCGTGGAATTTCGTCGGGAACCACGACACGACGCGGATTGCCACCAAACTGATCGACCGACGCCATCTGGCGCATGCGCTGGCGATCCTGTTCACGCTACCTGGCATCCCGGCGGTCTACGCCGGCGACGAGCAGGGAGCGGAGGGTACCAAGTACGATCGCGAGGGAGGCGACGCGGAGATTCGGCGTCCGTTACCGTATCAGCCCGCCGAGTTGGCCGGCGACAGTCTCCTCATCTGGCAAATGCACCGTGAATTGATTGCTGTCCGTCGTGCTCGACCATGGCTCGTCGATGGCGCGCTCAAAGTTACGCACCTGGGTAACCGCTCGATTGCGTTCGAGGTGCGCTCACAGCAACACCTGCTGGTCACGCTGTTGAACACGGATGACCGCTCCGTTCCGTGCGCCATTCCGCCGGGGCTCGTCCCGGTCGCCGGGCACGCAGTGGCCAAACCGGAGGCGACCGAGTTGCCAGCACACGGATGGGGAATCTGGTCGTCCGCTGGTGCGTCTGTCTGCTGACCAACAGGGCGACCGCTTTGAGAATTTTGTGGGCGCTTGCGACGATGGCGCGGCTAGGTCCTGTTCGCGAGCGCAGTGCATTTGTGAAATTGGACCTTGCGCCGGCCATCGCGCCTGCTGTTACCTGTGCCGGCCAGGGTTTCGATGCACGCCTTGCAGACATTCGAGGCAACCAGAGGGCTGCATGCTGCCACTCCGCCAAGCGCACATCAGAAGATGCGGGACCTGGAGTCCGTCCTCGGCTAGCGGCCGAAAGGTGGCGCGCGACACGGTTGCCGCGCGCGCTGACTCGAGACGGGTTTTCGCTCGTCGGTCGTGGGCTTCAGCTTAGAGCTGCGACTTGAAGTACTTGAAGGAATGAACGAAGGCGTCGCGAATCTTTTCCATTTCCGCAACCATGCCGTCCCAGGAGTCTTCGCCGGCAACTCTCAGTTCTTCGAGCTTGGTGAGAGCCTGTTGGGACTGCTGGCGCAGTTTGCCCATTTCCTCCGCGTACTTCGCGCGCGCATCGGCCTTCGCTTCTTTCGCTTTGGCTTCCACCTCGCTCATCTTGGTATTCAGTTCGTCGAGTTGCAGTTTCATCTTCTCGATGTAGTCGTCTCTTTTTGACATGGTAATGGTTCCTTGTGGTTGAAAAGCTTGAAAGGATTCGGCTTGCAGGCGGTCAGGCACTCTGTGGATCGACTTGATTCGCGCTTGCTGGAGCAATCGAGCACCGTGGTCAGCATAATCGGAAAGGAACGAGGACTCTGTGCGCTGGCGTACAGATCGCAGCTCCCCATACGGCGGCGGACTATTGCACGCCGCAATTCTTGATGCTTGACGCGGTGATCGCAGCGTCGCCTGACCGGACGAAACGCGTTTGTCTTTGGCGTTTTGCTCAGACCCACCCCGGCACCCCAGTACCCGGGCATCCACCGGAGAGAGGACGGCGCTATGCGCGCTAGCGTACAGAGCCGGCGGCAAAGCACGCGTAGTGTCCTCGCAAACGGTGAGGCGCAGAGTTGGAGTACTCCTTGCAGAGATACACGCAAGGCGGCGACTGATCCGCTGCCGTAGCAGCGATGGCCTGATTTGCCGACGCTGATTGATGTCCACGGAAACTGATCAATTCCGGAGGAGTGCTCACCATGATGTGAGTGCTTCTCGTAAACCGCACAAGAGGAATCGCCATGAATTACTCAAAGCTGACTGTCGTAAGCCTTATGACACTTGCGCTGAGCGCTTGCTTTACGGTCCCCGCTGGCCCGCCCGGCCCGCAAGGCGCCACCGGCGCCACCGGCGGTACGGGGGCAACGGGGAGCACCGGATATACCGGCGCAACGGGAGGCACGGGCGCCACGGGAGGCACCGGCGCAACCGGGTACACCGGCGCGACGGGTGACACGGGAGCAACCGGCAGCACGGGCGCAACCGGTAGTACAGGTGCGAGAGGCAGCACGGGCGCGAAAGGTAATACAACGGGCGACACCGTGGTCATCGTTCCGGGCCGCTAAGGACGCCCGAGGCGAGCCATGAACGGGAGTTCACGGCTCGCCCCCGCGGCGGACACGGAGACGGACCGGCGATGAAGTCGTCCGGCCTGTCGAGGCCTTGGCAATGAGCAATTTCCCGACCACCGCGCTTCTCGTCGATGACGATCCCGCCGATGCACGACTGGTCGAGGCCGGGCTTGTGAGCTGGAACGGCCGAAAATTCCGTCACCCCAACTCCAGCCCTGCCACCGGCGCATCCAGGCCGACCACCTTGCCGTTAATGAGGAAGGTGCAGTACCCATGCAGCAGGATGTGCCGCCAGGCTGCCGGCGAAATGTGCGTGATCAGCGCCAGTGTCCTGGCGTTGCCGCGCACCTCGATCTTCGTCAGCAGCCGCGACAGGATGGCCGAGTTGTCGTGGATGACTGCGTTGGCGATCAGGGGTGCGCACGGGTTGTTGATCTCGATTTTGATGCCAGTGCGCCCGCTCAACTCTTTCTTGCCGCCGATCTGAGAGGAGTATATTCACACGCTATGTACGCTGCCGAACAGAGTACTGAGTCCGTCAAGCGACATGGTTCGTTGCTACGAGGAAGCCAAGGCGCTTCACAGGTCATTCCCGGTTTGCGGATGAGAAATGAAAATTAGCAACCTCCCTCCAAATGTCGGCAGGGTCCTGTCGGTGCGTGGCAGCGTTGTGGATGTACGCTTCGACGGACGTTTGCCGCCCATTCATTCCGTGCTGCGCACGGGGGACGACAAGCAGATCGTGATCGAAGTGCAGACGCAGCGTGATGCGCATCATGTACGCGGCATTGCCTTGACACCCACACAAGGTCTGGCACGTGGCATGGCAGTGGAAGACACGGGCGGGCCGCTGCTGGCGCCAGTAGGCAAGACGATTCTCTCGCGTATGTTTGACGTATTCGGCAACGCCATTGATCGCCAAGGGGCCTTGTCCGATGTCGAGTGGCGCTCGGTACACCGGCCGCCGCCGCCGCTGGCCCGCCGCTCCACCAAATCGGAAATTTTCGAGACGGGCATCAAGGTCATCGACGTCCTGATGCCGCTTGAGCGCGGCGGCAAGGCGGGCCTGTTTGGCGGCGCGGGCGTGGGCAAGACCGTATTGCTGACGGAAATGATCCATAACATGATCGGGCATCACGACGGTGTCAGCATTTTTTGCGGCATCGGCGAGCGCTGCCGCGAAGGCGAAGAGCTCTACCGTGACATGAAAGCTGCAGGCGTGTTGCCGAACATGGTGATGGTCTTTGGACAGATGAACGAACCGCCGGGCAGCCGCTTTCGCGTTGGCCATGCCGCGCTGACCATGGCCGAATATTTCCGCGACGATGAGCATCGCGACGTGCTGCTGCTGGTCGACAATATCTTTCGCTTTATCCAGGCCGGCATGGAAGTATCCGGTTTGATGGGGCAAATGCCGTCCCGTCTCGGTTATCAGCCGACCATGGGTACCGAACTGGCCGGACTGGAAGAGCGCATCGCCAACACCGACACCGGCGCCATCACTTCGATCCAGGCGGTGTATGTGCCGGCGGACGATTTCACCGATCCGGCGGCGGTGCATACCTTCGCCCATCTTTCCGCCTCCATCGTGCTCTCGCGCAAGCGCGCCAGCGAAGGGCTTTTTCCTGCCATTGATCCGCTGCAGTCCAGTTCGCGCATGGCGACGCCGGGCATCGTCGGCGAGCGCCACTATGCCCTGGCACAGGAAATCCGCCACACGCTGGCGCAGTATGCGGAACTCAAGGACATCATTGCGATGCTCGGCCTCGAACAGCTTTCGCCGGAGGATCGCCAGGTGGTCGCTCGTGCCCGCCGCCTCGAGCGCTTTCTGACCCAGCCTTTTTTCACGACCGAACAGTTCACCAATCTGAAAGGAAAACTGGTCAGCCTGAAGGACGCGCTTGATGGTTGCGAACGCATCCTGCGCGATGAATTCAAGGACACCCCGGAAAGCGCGTTTTACATGATCGGCAAGATCGATGAAGCGAAGAGAACGGCTCCCCCCGAGCAAGCCGCCAAGGAAGTCGACGCCAAACCCGCCGCCGAGGCCAGGCCTGATGCAACCCCCGAAACAGCTGCAGTCACCGATGAATCTTAAGATTCTGTTGCCGTTCCAGGTATTCGACGAAAAGACCGGTGTGTCGTGCATCGTCGCGGAGACGCGCGAGGGTTCGTTCGGGCTTCTGCCACAGCGGCTCGACTGCGTGGCGGTACTGGTGCCCGGAATCCTGACCTATGAGACCGAAGCCGGTGATGAAATTTTTGTCGCCGTCGATGAAGGGGTGCTGGTCAAGGCCGGCGCGGAGGTGCTGATTTCGGTACGCCGCGCACTGGGCGGAAAGGATCTCGGTCAACTACGCACGGCGGTCGACAAGGAGTTTCTGACCATTGACGAGCAGGAGCAGAGCGTACGTACGGTCATGGCCAAACTGGAAAGCGGATTTCTGCGCCGCTTCGCAGCCTTTCACCATGATTGACGAACCCACCGGCAAGGCATCGAAAAGCGCTTCAGCCTTCGCCGACAAGATAGCCGCCAAGGCGGCGCGCAAGCTCAAGGCGCGGCGCAACGCCGCGCCGGGCACCTGGTTCGGGCTGGGCATGATGGGCCTGGTCGGCTGGTCGGTAAGCGTACCGACCTTGCTCGGTGCGGCACTCGGACTGTGGGTGGACAAACACCACCCAGGCCAGCATTCCTGGACCCTGGCCTTGTTGATGGCGGGGCTCGCGATCGGCTGTCTGAATGCCTGGCACTGGGTAGACAAGGAAGACAAGGCGATGCGGGAGGAAGCGGAAGATGACGATGAATGACCTGTTCGCATTGGTGCTGGCGGGCATGGCAGGTTTTGCACTCGGCGTGGTTTTCTTCGGCGGCCTGTGGTGGACGGTACAAAAAGCCGTTTCGTCGCGACGACCGGCGCTACTGTTCCTTGGCAGCCTGCTATTACGTATGAGCCTGGCGCTGGCGGGGTTTTATGCGGTCGGCCACTCGGATTGGCAGCGGCTGCTGGCGTGTTTGTTCGGCTTTGTAGTCGTGCGTTTCGTCGCGGTGCGCTTGACTCGCCCACCAGTCAAAGGGGAAAACCACCGCACACAGGAGATGAGCCATGCGCCTTAGCCCGGACGAGATCATTTTCTGGCAGCACGGATTTTTCAAGCTCAATGGCACTATCGTGTTCACTTGGGGGCTGATGCTGCTGCTGACCGTCGGCTCCCTGTTGATCACACGCAAGCTTTCCACCGGGCTGAAACGCTCGCGCTGGCAGAACTTTCTTGAAATCGTCGTCACTGGCATCGAACAACAGATTGAAGATGTCGGCCTACCCCAGGCGCGGAAATTCCTCCCCTTTCTTGGCACCTTGTTCCTGTTTGTTGCCAGCGCTGCGCTGTGCACCGTCATTCCCGGCTATGAACCGCCGACCGGTTCGCTGTCGACCACGGCGGCGCTGGCGCTGTGCGTGCTGGTGGCGGTACCGCTGTTCGGCATCGAAGACCAGGGCCTGGGCGGCTACCTCAAGTCCTACATCGAGCCAACGGTGATCATGCTGCCGTTCAACATCATCAGTGAAATCTCGCGCACCCTGGCACTGGCGGTGCGCCTGTTCGGCAACATGATGAGCGGCTCGATGATCATTGCCATCCTGCTGACCATCACGCCATTCGTTTTCCCGATTTTGATGACCCTGCTCGGCCTGCTTACGGGCATGGTGCAGGCCTACATTTTCAGCATTCTCGCTGCCGTCTACATCGCCGCCGCGATGCGCGTTCGCAAGCCACGAATCAGTGCCGAACCCGCGCCTTGAAACAACCATTACCAAAGAGAGC
>NZ_JAVTWB010000167.1:0-47373 GCF_032229525.1 Accumulibacter sp.
GCAGCCAACCAGGGAGCGCATCATGACCACCCACAGAATCGCCGTCATCGCCGGCGACGGCATCGGTAAGGAGGTAATGCCCGAAGGCCTGCGCGTGCTCGCAGCCGCCGCCGGCAAGTTCGACCTCGACCTGCAGTTCACACCCATCGACTGGGCCCACTGCGACTACTACCTGCAGCACGCCACGATGATGCCCGCGGACTGGTTCGAGCAGCTCGAGGGCTTCGACGCCATCTACTTCGGCGCCGCCGGCTGGCCGGCCACGGTGCCCGACCATATTTCGTTGTGGGGGTCGCTGCTCAAGTTCCGGCGCAGTTTCGACCAGTACGTGAACCTGCGACCGGTCCGCCTGATGCCCGGTGTGCCCTGCCCGCTGGCTAACCGCGAGGTCGGCGACATCGACTTCTACGTGGTGCGCGAGAACACCGAAGGCGAGTACTCGGCGGTAGGCGGGCGGATGTTCGAAGGCAGCGACCGGGAAACCGTGCTGCAGGAATCGATCTTCACCCGCAAGGGGGTGGACCGCATCCTCAAGTACGCCTTTGAGCTGGCGCAGCGCCGGCCCAAGAAGCACCTGACCTCGGCGACTAAGTCCAACGGCATGGCCATCAGCATGCCCTACTGGGACGAGCGGGTCGAGGCGATGGCGGCGAGCTACCCTGAAGTGCTCTGCGACAAGTACCATATCGATATCCTTTGTGCGCGTTTCGTGCTCAGCCCGGAACGCTTCGACGTGGTGGTGGCCTCCAACCTCTTCGGTGACATTCTCTCCGACCTCGGCCCGGCCTGCGCCGGCACCATCGGCATCGCGCCCTCTGCCAACCTCAACCCTGAACGCGATTTTCCTTCGCTGTTCGAACCCGTTCACGGCTCGGCACCAGACATCTACGGGCGCAATATCGCCAACCCGATCGGCATGATCTGGTCCGGCGCAATGATGCTCGACTTCCTCGGCCGCGGCGACGCCCGCCACACGGGCGCGCACGACGCCATGCTCCGCGCCATCGAAACCGTGCTGCTCGAAGGCCCGCGAACACCAGATATGGGCGGGACGGCGAGCACCACCGACGTCGGCCGGGCCGTTGCCGACGCCCTCTGATTCCGGCAAGCGAGCGGCCGCAGCGCAACTTCAACGACGCCTGCCAGACCCGGGGCAGTTCAGTTACGATAGCTGTCGGGGATCAAGGTTCGGCTTGACGTGAGGTCATGATGGATCGTGGCATGAGTGTGGTCATCGCCAGCGCTGGCGTATTCGCGGGCTCCCTGTTCGCCGACGTTCTTCTCGGTGACGGTGTCCAGGTCGCCAACATCCAGCAGGCGGCAATGGTTGGATTGATAGCTGCCGCCATACAGTGGCTGCTGCAGCGAAATCGCAAATAAGGGATTGAACGAATGGTGCCGCTGCAGCTTTTGTTCAGGGCGTTTTGCGTTGTCTTGCTGGGTCTTTTTCCCCTCCAGGCGCTTGCCGGAGATGATGCTGGTGACATTGTTGTTCGCGTTGAAGTTCACGACAAGCTGGTCAGCGTGCAGGCAGAACTCTTCATACCTGCATCACAGAAAAAGGTCTGGGAGGTGCTGACCGATTTCGACAACCTGGCGCGCTTCCTTTCCAATGTCGTCACGAGCAAGGTGCTGTCCCGACAGGGAAACTCGATCCGGGTATCGCAGACGGGAACGACCAGTTTCGGCCCGCTGACGATGCATTTTCAGTCGGAGCGAGAAATCACCCTGATGCCCATCACTGGCTTCGAGTCGCGCATGATCAGCGGCGACATGAAGCAGTATCACGGCATCACGCGGCTTGAAGCTTCCGGCAACGGCACCCGGATTATCTATCAGGCCGAGGCTGTGCCAGATACCGTCTTGCCGCCCAGTCTGGGCATTGCCCTGATTCAGTCCGAAACCCGAGAGCATTACCAGGAAATTCGTAACGAGGTCCTGCGCAGAAAGTAACTGCCATGACAAGTCATGGTTCGTCACGTCATTCGCCCGCGGCGTTTGCCGTCAGGCACAGCCCGTCGATGGAGCGCTCGATCTTGCGTCGCGCCGGTGGCAATGCCGCGATGCACACGATGGTTTGTCGTCTGGGGCAATGATGATCATTTGATGCGACAGGCGAGCCGCGCGCTCACCCTGCACTGACGTCGCCGCGCGACTGTTCGAAGCTGGCGGCATCGGCCTCGAAGAGGTCCTGCAGTTGCGCGGCTGCCTCCTGTGCACTCTGAATCAGCTGCGCCTCGTCGTGGTGAAGCGCATGCTGGACGTCGAGCAGCGCTTCGTCGTGCTGCTTGAATAGGGCGACCGCACGCTGCGCCGACGGCAGGTCGAAGCCGAGGCCCAGCAGCGCTTGTTGCGCGACCTCCAGGCTCGACAAAAAGGTCTCGCGGTAGACCAGCTTGACGCCGAGGTCGCGCAAGCGAAAGAGATGTACGCGGTTGCGCACGCGGGCGAGGATCGGCAAGTCGGGAAAATGCTTGCGCACCAGGGCCGCAATCTTGACCGAAGCTTCGACGTCGTCAATCGCCAGCACGAACAGCTTTGCCTCACCAGCCTTCGCCGCGTTCAGCAGTTCCAGCCGCGAGGCATCGCCAAAATAAATCTTGTTACCGAAGCGACGCACGAAATCCACCTGCTGGTAGTTGACTTCAAGGGCGGTGAAAGCGATGCCGCACATCCGCAGCGTCCGCGAGACGATCTGGCCAAAGCGGCCGTAACCGGCGATGATGACCGGATTGCCGGGGCCGTCGATGGTGTCGTAGGCGGGTTCGGTGGTGCGTTCGAGCCAGCGCGCGAGCAGGCGCTCATGGCCGGTAAAGGCGAACGGTGCGAGCAGCATCGACAGGGTCACCGCCATCACCAACAGTTCGCTGGTCTCCCGCTCAAGCACACCGAGCGTGGCGGCGGCCGAAAACAGCACGAAGGCGAACTCGCCGCCCTGCGCAAGCGACACGGCGAGGCGCTGCGCGCTGTCCTCCGGCGCGCGAATCAGTTTGGCGATTGCATAGAGCACGGCGAACTTGGTAACCATCAGCGCGAGGCCGATGGCCAACACCAGCAAGGGTGTGTGCCAGAGCAGGCCGAGGTTGGCGCTCATCCCGACGGCCATGAAGAACAACCCAAGCAACAGGCCCTTGAAGGGCTCGATGTCGGCCTCGAGTTCGTGGCGGAACTCGGAATCGGCGAGCAGTACGCCGGCGAGGAAGGCCCCCAGCGACATCGACAGGCCGATTTTCTCCATCACCAACGCGGCGCCGACGACCAGCAGCAACGCCGCCGCGGTGAACACCTCGCGGCTGCTGTGACGGGCGATGAACTTGAGTGCGGGCCGCACCACAAGGCGGCTGCCGAAAATGACCACGACAATCGCGCCAACGCCCTTGGTGGCTGCCAGCCAATGCACACCGCCCTGCGTCGGCGAGGAAGCCAGCAGCGGCAACAGCGCCAACAGCGGAATGACCGCGAGATCCTGAAAAAGCAGCACGGCAAAGGCGTCGCGGCCGTGCCGCGCCATCAACTGGCCGCGCTCGGCCAGCGACGAAATGACCAACGCGGTCGATGACATCGCCCCGCCAAGGCCGGCGATCAGCGCGGCCTGCCAGCCGAGTCCGGCCGCAAGTCCGGCCAGCGAGAGCAGCAAACCGGTTGCCGCCACCTGCGCGCCGCCGAGTCCGAATACCGCTCGGCGCAGCGCCCACAGGCGCGCCGGCTCGAGTTCGAGGCCGATCAGGAAGAGCAGCAGGACGACACCGAATTCGGCGAAATGCATGGTCGACTGCAATTCGCCGACGACGCCCAGCCCCCACGGGCCAATCAGCATGCCGGCGGCGAGATAGCCGAGCACCGCGCCCAGTTTGAGACGCTGGAACAGCGGTACCAGCAGCACGGCGGCGAGCAGGAAGACGGCGATTTGTTCTAGCAGGTGCATGGATCATCGGACGGCGCTGAGCGAGCCGCCAGGATAGCCTGACTGTGCGCACCCGCAAACCCTGCCGCTGGAGGGGACATGCTTTACGCCGGAGGCGCGCCGACAGCGGCGGTTGACGAACGACCACCCGCTTCCGGCGATGAAACCGCCGGGAGGCGCATGGCGATCAGCGATTCACCGCCCCCATCATGTTCGCCGGGTAGCGTTCGCCGGCGGCGGCGTTGAACGGAAACGCCGCATCCAACGAAGCCAGTTGTGCGGGCGTCAGTCGGACAGCGAGCGCACCGACGTTCTCGTCAAGATACTTGCGTCGCTTGGTGCCGGGGATCGGCACAATGTCGTCACCCTGCGCCAGCACCCACGCCAGAGCGAGTTGCGCCGGCGTACAGCCGATTTCGGCAGCCGCCGCCCTGACCTGGTCGACCAGGGCCAGATTGCGCGCGAAGTTCTCGCCCTGGAAGCGTGGGCTCGAACGTCGGTAGTCGTCGGCGGCGAAATCCTCGGGGCGCTTGATCGCACCGGTGAGGAAGCCCCTGCCGAGCGGGCTGTAGGGCACGAAGCCGACGCCAAGCCGGCGGCACGTGGCCAGCACCTCGGCCTCGGGGTCGCGCGACCACAAGGAATACTCGCTCTGCAGTGCGCTGACGGGGTGCACCTTGTGGGCGCGCTCGAGGGTGCTGGCGGACGCTTCGGAAAGGCCGATGTAACGCACCTTGCCCGCCTGAACGAGCTCGGCAAGCGCACCGACCGTGTCCTCGATCGGCACCGCGGGGTCGACCCGATGCTGGTAGTAGAGGTCGATGCTGTCCACGCCCAGCCGCCGCAGACTGCCTTCGATGGCGCTTCGCACGTAGGCCGGGCGGCTGTCGAACCCGCGCACCGAGGCATCGTCGGGATCGCGCAAGATGCCGAACTTGGTTGCCAGGAAGACCTCGCTTCGCCGCCCCTTGATCGCCTGCCCGAGCAGTTGCTCGTTGGTATGCGGGCCGTAGATGTCCGAGGTGTCGAGAAAGTTGATGCCGAGGTCCAGCGCACGGTGAATGGTGGCGATCGATTCGCTGTCGTCCCGCCCGGCGTAGAAGTCGCTCATACCCATGCACCCCAGGCCAAGCACCGATACCTGCGGACCATCACGGCCCAGTTGTCGCCTTTGCATCGCAGTCTCCCTGAGTGAAAAGCGCAGGCTAGCACTTGCCGCGCAGCCGTCAAGCGTGGAGGCTTCCCGTGACTCGGGCGAGCGAAAGCGACCTTCCCCGAGCGTCCCGGAGTGCCGGCAGCTTCGCGTGACGTATGGCACGTAGCGCCGCCAGGGCGGTGATCCGTAAACCAACAGCGTTTCCCGCTTCAGCGCTGAGCCGGCAACGCGCCCGCACCCGCCGGCAAGCTGGCGGCAAGGTTCAGGGCAGCGAGCACATTGACCCCTCCAGCAGGCGACTCCATACTATGCCGCAAGAATCTCCCACACTGATCTACTTCGCCCGCAGAGGAACGCCATGATCGCCAAGCTGCCGAAACCCCGCCTGCTCACCTGCCTGCTTGGCGCCATCATCGCCGGTCCCATCGGCTGCGCCAACCAACAGTCAGCGTCTTTTGCGGGTGACCCCGGAATGAACATGGCGCCGCCCATGAACGCAGAGCCAGCCTTCGACGGCGCTGTAAGAGCAGCCGATTCGTGGACCAGCCTGCCCGTTCCTCCAGCAGCGGGTAATGCCACCCAGCCTCCAGCAGCGCCGCCGACAGCCAGTGACGGCTGGCCCCGCCAGGCCGAAATCTCCGGTGCAACCGCGCTGGTCTATCTGCCGCAGGTCAATAGCTGGCAAGGCAACAGGCTCAGCTTCCGCGCCGCGGTCTCCGTGAAAGAGACGGATGCCAAGGAACAAAGCTTCGGCGTCATCTGGGGCAGCGCACGCACCGGCGTCGATCGTGTCACGCGACGGGTCTCCCTGGAAGACCTCAGCCTGAGCCGGGCCAGCTTCCCGACGCTCCCGGATCACGGCCTCGACGTTTTGCGCCAATTGCGCACGCAGTTGCCGACGGTCATGGCCAGCATGTCACTACCCTTGCTCGAAGGCGAACTTGCCGCCTCGGGCACAGTGAAACCACAGGCGGCCAAGGTCAACAACCAGCCACCACGGGTGATCGTCAGCAATTCGCCGGCGATCCTGATACCCATCGATGGCGTGCCGGCAATCAGGCCAGTCGCCAATACGCGCTTTGAGCGCGTCATCAACACCCAGGCACTGATCGTCCGCAGCAAGGGCGACAGCCGTTGGTACCTGCACGTTTTCGACGGCTGGCTGTCGGCAGATTCGCTCGACGGCCCGTGGAGCAGAGCGCTCGGTGAACCGACCGGGCTGAACCAAGTGGCGGAAAAACTGGCCAAAAAAGGCCGCGTCGACCTGCTTGACGGTGGTCCGCAGGCGCAGCCAAAACCGACGCTGGAAAATGGCGTGCCGACACTCTACGTCAGCCAGGTGCCGGCCGAGCTGATCGTCTTCAAGGGTCAGCCCAACTTCGTGCCAATCACCGGCAGCGGCCTGTTGTGGGCGGAAAACACGACCGCCGACGTGCTGGTGGATACCGCCAACAACGATTACTACACTTTGCTTTCCGGGCGCTGGTACCGCGCTTCGGCCTTGACCGGGCCGTGGACCTACACCGCTGCCAACGCGCTGCCCGCCGACTTCGGCCGCATTCCCAAGGATGCACCAGCCGGCGTCGTTCTGGCCTCGGTTGCCGGCACACCGCAGGCGCAGGAAACACTGATCGCCAATTCGATTCCGCACACCGCCACCGTGCCTCTGAGCAACGGGCCGAAGTTCACCCCGGTATTCGACGGCGCGCCACGATTCCGGCCAATCGACGGCACGCCGCTGCAGTACGTCAGCAACGCCGAAGTGCCGATCATCGAGGTGACAGCGGGCAGCTATTACGCAGTCCAGGCGGGCGTCTGGTTTACGGCCGGCCGCCTCACCGGCCCGTGGTTCGTCGCCACCAGCGTGCCACCCGTGATTTACGACATCCCGACCAGTTCGCCCTTGCACTACGTGACCTACGTACATGTCTATGGCGCCAGCAACGAGGTCGCGTACGTCGGCTATACCCCTGGCTACCTGGGCAACGTGGTAAGCGCCGACGGCGTCGTAGTCTATGGCACCGGCTACTATTACACGCCCTGGATCGGCTCGGTCTGGTATGCGGCGCCCTACACCTGGGGCCTGGCTGCGGCACCAATCTACAACCCCTACGTCGGCTTTGCCTATGGCTTCGGCCTCGGCCTGGCCACCGCCGCCTGGGCCGCGCCCTACTGGGGCGGCGCCTGGTACCACCCCGGCTATTGGGGTTATCCCTGCTGTGGATCGACCAGTGCCGACGTCTATGGCCATTGGGGAAACACCGTCTATTCCGGCTCGCGAAGCTGGTACGCCAATTCCGACGGCAAGGTCGGCACCAGCGCCAGCGGCAACTACAGCAATAACCGCACCGGAACGACCGGCTCCTACGCCGCTGGTCGCAGTTACAACCAGAACACCGGCCAGGCGCAGCGTGGCTACGATCGCAGCTTCAATACCGCCGCCGGCACCTCCGGCAATGTCGCCCGCGGCGGCGCCTACAATACCGAAACCGGACAGCGCTCCTACGCTTCCAGCGCCTCGGCGACCGGCCCCGGCGGCAGTTCGATCTCGAAAAGCGCAGGGGCGACGGCCGGCCCGGATGGAGTGGGTGCCCAGCATACGACCACCGCCTACGATGCCAGGACAGGCCAGAGCAAGAGCACCACTTCGAGCGGCCTGTTTGGCAACCATTACGCGGGCACAGACGGCAGTGTCTATCGCAATACCGACAGCGGCTGGCAGCAACACGGCGCCAGCGGATGGCAATCTGCCGGGGGCGACACCGGCTGGGCCGATCGCAACCAGCAGGCGCGCAGCAACGCTGAAAGCCACGCCGGCGGCTTCGGTGGCGACGACCGCTTCGGAGGGGGTGGCGACCGATTCGGCGGCGGAGGCTGGGGCGGTGGCGACCGATTCGGTGGGGGCGGCTTCGGCGGGCGCTTTGGCGGCGGCTTCGGCGGCCGTTTTGGCGGCCGACGTTAGGTAACGCGTTCCGGAGGAACTCTCAGCCCGTTGCCCCTGCGGCTCGGTAGCGCAAACGTGAGCACGCAGAATCTGGCGCGCCGTCAGCCCGTGCGGCGCGTTCGCCCCCTTGCAAGCGTGCTACAGAGACGCTTTCTTCAATGCTCCTTCAAGGCCTCTTAGACGTTTCTTAAGCGCACTCTGGCCATCTTGCGGCTTTTCCCGGAGGGCCTCGACTGCCGTCACCACTATCGGGACGGCAGCCGCAATGAAGCCAGAAAGCCGAGCTGTCGATGAAACCGCGCTGCTCGAGCAGATGTTGCTGGTGCGCGCCCACGAGGAAGCGATTGTCGCCGGCAGCGCCGCCCGGAAAGCGCCGGAAACCTGCACCTCGGTCGGCCAGGAAGCGGCCGGCATCGGCGTGGTCAGCGCCCTTGGTGACGACGACCTGATCCTCACCAACCGCCGCGGCGCCGCCCATCGGCTGGCGCACGGCGCCGACCCCGGCCCCGCCTGCCGGCCGACGACCAGGCGCGCTGGCGAGGTAAACTGGGCAGCCGGACGACAAGAAGCGAGAGAACCAAAAAAAGCACGCTGACTGCAGCGGGCAACCCCACCAGGAGAGCGAGACGATGAACAAACGATTCGACAGCATCCTCGGCACCATCGGCAACACACCGGTGGTGCGCATCAACAAGCTGGGTCCGCCACACGTCAATCTGTACGTCAAGGTCGAGGCCTTCAACCCGATGGGTTCGGTCAAGGACCGTCTGGCGCTGGGCGTCATCGAAGACGCCGAGCGGCGCGGCGAATTGAAGCCGGGCCAGACCGTCGTCGAAGCCACCAGCGGCAACACCGGCATCGGACTGGCGATGGTCTGCGCACAGAAAGGCTATCCGCTGGTCGTCACCATGGCCGAGAACTTCAGCGTCGAGCGCCGCAAGCTGATGCGCTTCCTGGGTGCCCGCGTGGTGCTGACGCCGGCCGCATTGAAGGGCTCCGGCATGGTCGCCAAGGCCGTCGAACTGGCGCGCGCGCATGGCTGGTGGCAGTCGCGTCAGTTCGATAACCCGGCCAATGCCGAAACCCATGCGCGCACCACCGCGGTTGAGATTCTGCAAGCCTTCGACGATGTCAAGCTCGACTACTGGGTCACCGGCTTCGGTACCGCCGGCACGCTCAACGGCGTCTCGCGCGTGCTGCGCCAACGCAGCCCCGACACGCGCATCGTCGTCTGCGAACCGGACAACTCGGCGATCCTCGCCAGCGGCATCCCGCAGGCACGCAATGCCGACGGCTCTGTCGCTGCAAGCCACCCGCTGTTCCGGCCGCACCTGATGCAGGGGTGGTCGCCGGACTTCGTGCCGCAACTGGCCGAAGAGGTGATCGAGGGCCGGCGCATCGACGACTTCCTGGCGATCGACGGCAAACACGCCCTGCAATGCGCGCGCGACCTGGCAAGCAAGGAAGGAATCTTCGTCGGCATCTCCTCGGGCGCCACCTTCGCCGGCGCGCTGCAGATCGCCGCCACCGCGCCGCAAGGCGCCAACATCCTGTGCATGCTGCCGGATACCGGCGAGCGCTACCTGAGTACGCCCTTGTTCGAAGACGTGGCGGTGGACATGACCGCGGAAGAGCACGAAATTTCGCGTTCGACCGCGGGCTACCGCTTCGACGTCAGCGCGCCGGCCGCCGCGCCGGCCGAAGACGAAGCGCCGGTGCTGGACGAGACCGCCGTCGCCGAAGTCGCCGCCCTGATCGCCGATGCCGGGCAACCGGTGGTGATGTTCGCGCTGGAGTGGTGCGAGTTCTGCTGGTCGGTGCGCAAGGTGCTGGCGAAATACGGCATCCCCTACCGCTCGGTGGACCTCGATTCGGTCGCCTACCAGCAGGACAACCGTGGCGGCAAGCTGCGCCAGGCGCTGCGGGCGAAGACCGGCTCGAACACCTTCCCGCAAATCTTCGTCGGCGGCGAGTTCGTCGGCGGCTGTAGCGAACTGTTCGACGCCTGCAAGGATGGCAAGCTCGCCGAGCGGCTGCAACGCCACGGCATTTCCTACGACACGACGGTCAACGCCGACCCCTACAGCTTCCTGCCAAGCTGGCTGCACCCGCGCTAAGAGCACATCGCTTCAAGAAAAACCAGCCTGCCGCCGTCCTCGTTTGCCCCTTCCCGGGGCTGGCCGGGGCCGCTGCTTCCGCTGTCTGCACGCTGCAAGCAAGCAACGCCGACCGGCACGGCACCCCGTTGCCTGCTCTGCAAGCAATGTCCAGAATTCCTCCGCGACGATACCAATAAAACACCAAGCATCAGCGCAGACTGCCAACCATACCGAGGCGGCCTGGGGTGCCTCACGACTTTGAAGCGCTTTTGGGTGTTTGGCTAAAGGGCGCTCAGCGTCCGAGGGTGGCGAGGTCATTCCGGAAGTACAACTGAGCGACAAATGTCAGCCAATGCGATCATTCGTGAGCTGGCGAAACAACGGGTTTGGGTGCGCGGTCGACCGGCCTGATTTGACGACTCGTAGAAAAAAAAGCGTGAAGTGTCCTGTTCGCCGCCCCGGTCTTGGACCGTTGGGCAAAAAGAAACGCATGTGTCGAGGAACCAACACCGGGAAACCCTACCCGGATGTCCAGCCGGCGGCGAAATCGCTGAAGAAGATCAAGGCGAGGCTGAAGGCTGGCCTGAATCTGACGCCCATCCCCTTGAGCGACATCGTGGGAAACGTGAACCGCAGCCTGCGCGGCTGCGCACTTAGCGGAAGTGACCCTCGTAGTGAATGCTTGTAGTTGCGTGGCCAGCATCAGTGCGGAGCGACAACCCGAAACGCGAAGCGCGCCCCACCCTCATGCCTGTCGTGTCAGCTGCATGGCCAGTGCGACATAGTGAAATTCGTAGCGCCCGGGGTCGTTGCGCACCAGGCGTTCGGCGCGTGCATAGATGTCGTCGATCAGGATCTGCAAGCCCGACTGCCCGGCGAGACTTGCACGCAGCACGGCTTCGGTAAAGGCGCGGAAGAAGTCGGTGTACTCGCTTGCATAGCGCGCCACATCGCCCGTCGTGCGGAACGCCTCGACGAACGGCACGGCGACTTCGTAACTCTCGGCGCAATCGAGGGATAAGAGCCGGGATGCCGGCGAAGTGCTGTCGGCGAACGGCGCGGTCAATTCATTGAGCGTGCGGAAATAGACCGGCTGATAGTAATCGTCGTACTGTTGCCGATCGATCAGGCCATCGGCCAACACCTCGAGTACGGCATCGTTGAGCACGTCGTAGATGCCGTCGCAGGTCCGCTGCTCGTCCCCGGCGCCGAATACCTGAACCAGCAGCTTGCCACCCGTGACGAGTTCGGCCGCGCGCGCGCAGGAAGGCCTCCAGGTCCGCGCTGGCCTGCGTCGCACAGATCGCACGTTCATCGTCGGCAACGTAGCCGATGCCGCCACGTTGGCTCGGCCCGTTCGGCAGGATGTATCCCGGCAGCCGTTCGAGCGGCCGCCTCGACAGGAAGCCGATGGCATTGAAGGTCGTCGCGAAGTGCACTGACGCCGGCGGCAACAACTGTTCGAACATGGAGCCGCACACGGCTGACGAAAACACTCGGGCATTGCCGAAGACCGAGCCGCCTTGTCCCCTCAACTCCGTGAACAGGCCCGAGAAATCGTTGCTCGGCAGGTCGCTGTGGATGGTCAGGATCGGTCGGTCGCTCTGCGCTCGAACGGTGTCCACCAGACGCTTCATGACGGCGATCGAATTGTGCCCTTCCGAGCAACCGAAATCGGCGAGAGCGATCGTTGTCGGCACCGCCGCGAAGTCCATGCCACCTGCCGCGGCATCAAGCCACGGCAGCACATGTTCGATGGCCGCCATCTGCGGCGCCGAGTGGCGGTTGTAGAAACCGTGGCCGACCATGCCGCTGGTGACGCTCATCGTTTCATGCTCCCATATTCCGCGACTAACGGGGTCGGAGTGATTTGAGAATCGGAATCACTCGGCCCCCCATCACAACCATTGGCAAAAACATCCTGCGCTGCCGGACCAGCGCAGCGCCCAACCACAGGCGCTACGGCGCAGCGCGATTACCGCTCTAACGCTTTGGTCCGCTGTTCTCCTGCGGCCGCCTTGCCGGCTGGTAGCCGCTCAATTCCATGAAGCCGACACCCTTGTGCGAGCCGCCGACCTTGATCGCCCCCTCCCAGTAGACGTTCAGTGTGGTCGTCAGCGCGTCGAATTCGCTGGCGCGAAGCACCGGCTCTACCTGCACTTTCACTCCCTTCGACGGGATGTTGATCGTCCAGTCGAGCGGATAGGCGACCCTCGAGAAAGGGCTCTTCCAGCTACCGTCGGCCTTGGCCTTGAAGTCTGCATCACCCAATGCGCTGATCGTGCCATCGCGCGCGTAGGTACCCATGCGCAGTACCGGGCCGCCACCCTGGCGGTCAAAGAGCTCGAAGAGCATGATGTCGGCGCCGTCTGTCAGCTGCAGGGCAAACCAGTTCCAGCGCAGGTCCGCTGCTTCGAAGTCACCCCACTGGTGATCGAACCACACTTCGCCGCTTACCGCCTGCTGCTTGCCGTCGATGCTCAGTGTGCCGCGTGCACTCATGCGCGGGCGCGAGGTGTAGTAACTCTTGCCGGCGGCGGCGAAGTCGAGCAAACCGGCAATCGGCGTTCCGGGTGCCTGGTGCAGTAACGGCGCGTGTGGGTCGTCGAGTTGCAGATCGAGAGCGAAGCCTTTGCCGGCCATCTTCGCCAGGTGTTTTTCGCCTGTTCCCTGCAGCTGCCAGTCGGCAAAGCGGAAGTTGAAGCCATCCTGACGGCCATCGGAGGGGTTGCCCGCGGTCCGCGCCTGCTCGGTGTAGCGTTTTTCGGTCTGATGGTCGAGGAGCGAGCCGTGGAATACCGTATGCGTCAGGGCTCCACGTCGCAGGAACGCTGCCAGATGGAACGAATAGTGCTCGCCGCTGGCGGTCTGAAGATGGCCGCTGTAATACCACCATTCAGTGCGCTTGTTGTGTTCCGCATCGTCGGCCGGCAAATTGACCTCCGCCATCGTCTCGCCGTCAGCGGCGGCGGCCGAACGCGCAGTCAGCGCCGCAGTGCTCGATGCCACTGGTAGGCGTTCCGAACGGATGAGGAGCAGCCAGCCGGCGCCCACCAGAACGGCCAGCCAACCGCCAACGACCAGCCAGCGATGGCGCCTGAACCAGCGCGCCGAGCCCGCCTGGGCCTTGCCACGACTACGGCGCCGGGCGCCATGGTAATCACTCATCCACGTTCTCCACTGGACAGGGCCACTTGTCCTGGTAGCGCCCTGTCGGTATCAGTATCCTGCGCCAGAAGGCCATCCGGTCGCCAGCGACGAACAGCGGTTGTGGAGCGGCCAGCCGAGGGTTGCTTCTTCGATCCGTGTGCGCGAGGCTTTCGAAGAGCGCACCGACGGAGTCAAGTCTTTCCTTTCGCACCGGCGGGGTCAAGCCTTTCCTATTGCCCGCGACATCCCCAAGCCGTTGCACAAAAGCGAGACCCGACCTTCGACCCTGCCCCTGCTTGGCGGCGCAGTGCTGATGTTCGAAACCAGCGGTGTCGGCCGCCAACAGGCCGGCAGTTGCGCCGCCGCGCGCTCGACGCCCTGTGCCTCGACAAGCGATCGCGCCAGGTGCTTCGTACCGGGCCGCTGGCGGTAGTTTGCGGCTCAGCGATTCACCGCCTGCATCAAGCCGGGCGGGTAGCGATCGCCTGCCGCCACGTTGAAGGGGAAGGCGGCGTCCAGAGCGGCCAGCTGCGCGGCTGTGAGCCGCAGCGCGAGCGCGCCGACGTTCTCGTCGAGATACATGCGCCGCTTGGTACCCGGGATCGGCACGATGTCATCGCCCTGCGCCAGCACCCAGGCCAGCGCGAGCTGCGCGGGCGTGCAGCCGATCTCGGCGGCCAGGGCTTTCACGTGGTCGACCAGCGTGAGGTTCCTGGCGAAGTTCTCGGCCTGGAAACGCGGGTTCGAGCGGCGAGAGTCGTCGGCGGCGAAATCCTCGGGGCGCATGATCGCACCGGTGAGGAAGCCTCTCCCGAGCGGACTGAACGGTACGAAACCGACGCCCAGGCGCCGGCAAGCGGCGAGGACGTTGGCCTCGGGGTCGCGCGACCACAGGGAATATTCGCTCTGCAGCGCGGTAATCGGGTGCACCCGGCATGCGCGCTCCAGCGTCGCGGCGGACGCTTCGGACAAGCCGATATAGCGAATCTTGCCGGCCTGAACCAGCTCGGCGAGCGCGCCAACCGTGTCCTCGATCGGCACTTTCGGATCTACCCGGTGCTGGTAGTAGAGGTCGATGGTCGTCACTCCCAGGCGTCGGAGGCTGCCTTCGATGGCCCTTCGCACGTATTCCGGACGGCTATCGAAACCGCCCACCGAGCTATCCTCCGGATCGCGCAGAATACCAAACTTGGTGGCCAGGAAGACTTCGCTACGCCGGCCCTTGATCGCCCGCCCGACGAGTTCCTCGTTGGTATGCGGGCCGTAGATGTCCGAGGTGTCGAGGAAGTTGATGCCGAGATCCAGCGCCTGGTGGATGGTGGCGATCGACTCCTCGTCGTTCCGCTGTCCATAGAAGTCGCTCATGCCCATGCAACCCAGGCCAAGAGCCGATACCCGCGGGCCATCGCGGCCCAGTTGTCGTATCTCCATCGAACACCTCCATGAAAAGCTCAGGCCAGCTGGCCGCGCGGCCGTCAACCAGCACGACTCTGTTTACCGCAAGCGGCACCGGGCACTCGCCGCTGCCAAGGAGAGTACCGCCTCTCGCCCCCGATCACGCGCCCGATCACGCGCCCGTTGGCGGACGTCGCCTCATTTCTTCGGCTCGACCCCCTGGGTCGCCTTCGTCACCCGCTCACCGACCGCCACCAGTTCGCTTTCGATCTCTGCCATGCGCGCCGGGTCCGCCGGTTCCAGCTTTCCGGAGTTTTTGTCGAAAACCGACGCCATCGCCAGCGACTCGGTGAGTAGTTCGGACATGCGCCGCATGTCCTGGATCAGCGGCGCGCGCGGATCGCCGGGACGGAGGACCGCTTGCGAGAAATCTTCGGTAATGCTCCGGAAAATCGGCGCATGAACGGAGCGGCTGCGTTCGTCCGCTTCCTGCTCCGAAAGCCTGCCCGCCTTGACTTCGTCCTGGTCGTGAGCGATCGCCTTCAAGCCGGTATCAAAACGGATAACGGCACGCTCCAACAACTGCGACTGTGAGCTGGCAACGATACGACCAACATCGACTGTCGCCAACGGAGCCATTGCCGCAAGACCCACCGTCGCCAGACCCAGAATGGCCAGCGCGGTAACGGCTCGGCTGGCGAACACGCTTCGGTAGTAATCCAGGTCGAAGCGCTTGGGCAGGATGAAAGCAGCCAGACAGCCGGCCAGCAGGCCCCCCACGTGCGCCGCGTTGTCGATGCCGTTGTGCCCGAAGCCCTGCACGAGTGAATAGAGAACAAAGAAACCGATCCCGGCCTGCGTCTGCTTGCTGAAGGATCTCGGCAGCTTGTCGCGATGCTGCAATACAGCCACCAGCAGCGCTCCGGCGACGCCGAACACCGCCCCCGAAGCACCGACCGATACCGCCTGCTGTGCGGCGAAATGCAGACTTAATGCGCTGCCGAGCAACCCCGAACCAAGATAGATGATCAGCAAGAGCCGTGGACCATAGATCCGCTCGACGGTCATGCCGGCGGTGTACAGGCCGAGCATGTTCATCGCCAGGTGGACCAGACTGCCATGGAGGAAGATGGCGCTCAGCAGCCGCCACCATTCTCCCTTTTGTACCTCGGAGGCAGCGTTGCCGCCCCAAAGGAGGAGCGTCTCTGCCGGCGTTCGCGCGACCTCGGCGCCATAGAACAGCGTCGCCAGCCAGATCAGGATGTTGGCGCCGATCAGCGCATGCGTCGCCCAGGTGTAGGGCTGAAGCGCCCTGATTCGCTCCTGAAACTCCCGCTTCTCCCGCAGTTCGTTGCCCGTCGCCCCCGGCTCACTATCGATGGCGCCGATCGCCAAACGGTGTCGACGTCTTACCGCGTCGAGAAGGCGTTCCTGATCGGCTGGCGAGAAAGCGGACAATCCCAGGGTGGGCTTCGATGGATTGATCCCCGCCCACGACTTCCTGCTGCTGCGAAACCCGTCAACCTCCTTGAGGTGGAATGCGAGAACCGGGGTGACCTGCTTGAGATCGAGAGCGATGGTGTCAACGTCGGCCCACCGGAGTGTCTTTTCCCTCGCGGCGAGATTTGGTGCCTCGATCGCCTCATCGGTGAGTGTGACCAGGACCTGGCCAAACCTGAGTTGGTTACGGAAATGGAGCCCGACGGGAAGCGCGAAGAGGAGCAGTATCGGCAGCGTAACGAGCAGATCAGACGAAAACCCGCCTTGTTTCACGATGACCATGGCAAAACCCGCGGCAAGGCCGCCGAAGACGTAGATCCTTGCCTTGGCCAACTGGCTTTCGCGGGAGGCGAAAAAGGTCTCGTCTGGCTGACCCCTGTGGCCGCTCACCTGCCCGGCTGGCGAGCAATCGGCCGCAACAGACAAGTCACGGCTAGCGGCAGGCAATGGATCGCCGGGCCCCGGCGCAGTCGCCGCGGGGACCGCGGGGGCGCCACACGCGCGGCACACGGCGGTGTCGACGGGATTGGTGCGGTGGCAGGCAGGGCACGTCCAGCTAGGCTCGGGCATGGTTCGCTGAATCTTCCACAAGTGTCGGTAAATGGGATGACATGCCGACAGGCTGCGGCCGTTGGATACTACGCGTCCGGCCGGAGCGCTGTAAAGCCGCCGGTCGAAACAGCCGTTATCGCCGGTCACCAACGCGGGCATGGCAAGCGCTGCATGTTACGCTGCCAGCGAACCTGACGTGAGCTTCCGCTGTCAGCAGGGAATTCGCAAGTTTCGCTCTCGCCACAGAAGAAAGGAAACCAGGATGCAACTCGGAATGATCGGACTCGGCCGGATGGGCGCCAATATGGTGCGCCGGCTCATCGCGGGCGGCCACGACTGCGTGGTCTTCGACATGGCACCGGCGGCGGTTGACGAACTGGTGCGCGAACAGGCAGTCGGCGCGACGTCGCTGGCCGATCTCGCGCGGCAGCTCACCCGGCCGCGCGCGTTGTGGCTGATGGTGCCTGCCGCCGTCGTCGACCAGACCATCGCCGAGCTGCTGCCGCAGCTCGAGCCGGGCGACATGGTGATCGACGGCGGCAACTCGTATTACGTCGACGACATCCGCCGCGCCAAAGAACTGGCGGCGAAGGGCATCCACTACGTCGACGTCGGCACCAGCGGTGGCGTCTGGGGCCTGGAACGCGGCTATTGCATGATGATCGGCGGCGAGGTCGACATCGTGCAACATCTCGATCCGATCTTTGCCCGGCTGGCGCCGGGGATCGGCGAGATCGCGCGCACGCCGGGGCGCGAAAATGCCACCGGCACCGCGGAACAGGGCTACCTGCACTGCGGGCCGAACGGCGCCGGCCACTTCGTCAAGATGGTGCACAACGGCATCGAGTACGGCATCATGGCCGCCTACGCCGAGGGCTTCAACGTCCTGCGCGCCGCCAACGTCGGCAAGCAGACGCACGCGACGGACGCCGAAACGACACCGCTACGCGACCCCGAACACTTCCAGTACGACCTCAAGCTGCCCGACATCGCTGAACTCTGGCGGCGCGGTAGCGTGATTTCATCGTGGCTGCTGGATCTGACGGCGAATGCCTTGATCAAGGACCCCTCGCTGACGGGATTCGCCGGACGCGTTTCCGACTCGGGCGAGGGCCGCTGGACGATCAAGGCGGCGATCGACGAGGGCGTTCCTGTGCCGGTGCTCACCACCGCCCTCTACGAGCGCTTCAGCTCGCGCGGCGAAGCCGAGTTCCAGGACAAGCTGCTCTCCGCGATGCGCTACGAGTTCGGTGGCCACCACGAAAAACCCGACACCAAATAAGCCCGAAAGAGGGGAAGCACGATGAGCGAAATACACTCCGATGCCCTGGTGCTTTTCGGCGCCACCGGCGACCTGGCCTACAAGAAGATCTTTCCGTCGCTGCACGCCCTGCTCAAGCGCGGCAACCTCGATGTGCCGGTGATCTGCGTCGCGCGCGGCGCTCTGTCCCTCGACCAACTCAAGGCGCGAGTGCGGGAAAGCATCGAAACGCACGGTCGATTCGATGCCGCGACCTTCAAGCGCCTGAGCGCACGGCTGCGCTACGTGCGTGGCGACTACGGCAATCCGGCCACCTTCGCCGCCCTGCGCCAGGAACTCGGCGCGGCGAAACGACCCGCCCATTACCTCGCCATTCCGCCCTCGCTGTTCGCTTCGGTCGTCGAGCAACTGGCCAGTTCCGGCTGCAGCAACGGCGCTCGCATGGTGGTCGAGAAACCCTTCGGACGCGATCTCGTCTCGGCACGCGATCTCAACCAGGTCCTGCTGGCCACCTTCGACGAGGAGCACATCTTCCGCATCGACCACTATCTCGGCAAGCGGCCGGTGCACAACATGGTTTTCTTCCGTTTCGCCAACGCCTTCCTCGAACCCTTCTGGAACCACAAGTTCGTCAAGAGCGTGCAGATCACGATGGCCGAGAGTTTCGGCGTGCAGGGCCGTGGCGCCTTCTACGATCAGGTCGGGACGATTCGCGACGTCATCCAGAACCACCTGTTCCAGGTGCTGGCCAATCTGGCGATGGAACCGCCAGCGCGGGCCGACGCCGAGTCGATGCGTGACGAGAAGGTGAAGGTGCTGAAGTCGATCCCGCCGATCGAGACCAAGAACCTGGTGCGCGGTCAGTTTGCCGGCTACCGCCAGGAACCCGACGTGCCGCCGGATTCGCAACAGGAGACCTTCGCCGCCTTGCGACTGGAGATCGATTCATGGCGCTGGGCCGGAGTGCCGTTCTACATCCGGGCCGGCAAGTTGCTGCCGGTGACGTGCACCGAGGTGGTCGTCCGCCTGCATCGGGCGCCGAAGATCTTCCCCGGATGCGCGGGCGTCGCCAACCATCTCCGCTTTCGCATCAGCCCGGACATGACGATCGCCATCGGCGCCACGGTGATGGATGCGGAGGACCGGATGACCGGCCAGCACACCGAGCTGCTGGCCAGCCATCGGCCCGGCAGCGAGGAAATGGACGCCTACGAGCGCGTACTCGGTGACGCCCTGGCCGGCGATCGGACCTTGTTCGCGCGCCAGGATTATGTGGAAGAGGCGTGGCGTATCGTCGATCCGGTGCTGAAGGCGGAAACGCCGCTGTTCGAATATCAGCCGGGCAGCTGGGGCCCGAAACAGGCCAACCGCAAGCTGTCGCCGCCAGGTGGTTGGCAGAATCCGGCAGTCACGGAACCGTCATGAAACTCGAAGTGCTGGCCGATGCGGACGCGGTCGCCCGCCGTGCCGCCGCGGTCATCGCCGCCGAGGCCACAGCCGCAGTGGCCGCACGCGGCCGTTTCGTCATCGCCGTCAGCGGCGGCAGCACCCCCTGGGCGATGCTGCGAGAACTGGCGAAACTGCCCCTGCCGTGGCCGGACGTGCACCTGATGCAGGTCGACGAACGCGTCGCAGCCAACGGCGATGCGCAACGCAACCTCACCCACATCGAAGAAAACCTCCTCGCGCACGTGCCGCTGCCACCGGGGCAGGTGCACGCGATGCCGGTGGAAGCGACCGATCTCGACGCGGCGGCAAAGAACTACATCGACACCTTGCGCGAGGTTGCCGGTTCGCCGCCGGTGCTCGACCTCGTCCACCTGGGACTCGGGGCCGATGGTCACACGGCCTCGCTGCTGCCCGGCGATCCCGTGCTCGTCGCCACCGCCGATGTCGCGCTGTCGGGCATCTACCAGGGCCGGCGCCGAATGACCCTCACCTATCCAGCGATCGACCGGGCCCGCCGCATCCTCTGGCTGGTGACCGGCACCGAAAAAATGGCCATGTTGACGCGCCTGATCGATGGCGACCGCGCCATTCCGGCCGGCCGGGTGCGGCAGGAGTCGGCTCTGCTGCTGGCGGACGCGGCGGCAACAACGAGCCTGGATCGGCCGCAATGAGCGGCGAGCCGAAGAGCGGTTTGGTCGGGGCCCTCGCCCGGCGGTGATTTCGCTTCTATGCTGTAATGACCCGGAAGCGATCACGACCCATGTGCACAGGCCTGTTCCGCGACGCGAACGGCGTGCTGCAAACACCCTTGGGAGACTAACGAAATGCCCACGATAGGTTTGCCCCGCGAAGAACTCTCATTTATTGACCGCTCCCACCGCGAGCAAGTCGCGCAGCACTACGACGAAGTGCGCGCCCACAGCCTGGCGCTCGCTGCGCCATTGTCGGCCGAAGACCAGTGCGTGCAGTCGATGCCCGACGCCAGCCCGACCAAGTGGCACCTGGCACACAGCAGTTGGTTCTTCGAGGCTGTCGTGCTGCAGCCTCATGCTGGCGGCTACGCGCCTTTCGACCCGCGCTTTTCACTGCTGTTTAATTCCTACTACGAGTCGCTCGGCCCACGCCACCCGCGGCCACAACGCGGCCTGCTGACCCGGCCGTCGCTGGATGAAGTGCATCTCTATCGCCAGCACGTCGACGCCGCCATGTGGACCTTCATAGCCGAAGCCGATTTCACTGCCTGGGAACTGGCCGCGCCGCTGGTCGCCCTGGGGCTGCAGCACGAGCAGCAGCACCAGGAACTGCTTCTCACCGACATCCTGCATGCGCTGTCGTGCAACCCGCTACTCCCGGCTTACCAACCTACCGACCCGCCACGGGTGCCTCCGGGCACCGCGACGCCGACACTGCGCTGGCTGGCCATGCCCGGCGGCGTGGCGCCGGTAGGTCATGGCGGCAAGGGCTTTGCCTTCGACAACGAAAGGCCTCGTCATGAGGTGCTCTTGCCACCGTTCCAGATCGCCGACCGCCTGGTGAATTGCGGCGACTATGCTGCCTTCATCGCCGATGACGGCTATCGACGACCCGAGCTGTGGCTGTCCGACGGCTGGGCCACGGTGCAGGCTCAGGGCTGGAGCGCTCCCGCGTACTGGCTGCCCCCCGGCGACCCACGTGCACCGTCCGGCCGCTGGCAGATCTTCGGGCTGCACGGTGTGCAGCCGCTGGACGTTGCCGCCCCGGTGGCGCAACTGAGCTTCTACGAAGCCACCGCCTACGCCGAGTGGGCCGGCGCCCGCTTGCCCACCGAATTCGAATGGGAGGCGGCGTATGGTGTGCCGGGAATGACGCAGATGACGGGCGAACTGTGGCAATGGACGCGCTCGTCCTACGACCCCTACCCCGGCTTCCGGCCACTGAACGGCGCTGTCAGCGAATACAACGGCAAGTTCATGGTCGGCCAACTGGTACTGCGTGGAAGCAGCCGCGCGACACCCGCCGGCCACAGCCGGCCGACCTACCGCAATTTCTTTCCACCAGCCGCCCGCTGGCAGTTCTCGGGCTTGCGCCTGGCGAAAGATCCGCGCGGTTGAGCCGGGTCGGGAAGATCCGCGCTGGCGCCTGGCGACAGATCGCCCGTGCTCGACCGACCCGCCACCCGATCAAGCATTCGGCATGACCCGTCGCACCTGTACCGTGGCCGTCATCCCGAGGTAGGCATTGCCTGCGCCAAACCAGTTGCCCGAGATCGGCGAGGCCTGGCTGGGGTGGCGCGCGACGCCGACGCGGATCAGGCAGTTGCCGCCGAGCAGGTTGTTGGTGGGGTCGAAGGTGACCCAGCCGGCACCCGGCAGGTAAACCTGCAGCCAGGCATGCGTCGCGCCGGCGCCGAAGGTGCCGCCGTCGCTACCGCCATCGAGCGCCTGGTCGTAGAGGTAGCCCGACACGAAGCGCGTGGCGACGCCGAGGCGCCTCACCGCCTCCATCATCAGCAGGGCGAAGTCACGACAGCTACCGGTCCCGCACTGCAGGGTCTGCAGCGGCGTCTGCGTTCCTTCCTCTTCCCGCTGTGCGTAGCCGAAGTGATCGCGAATGAACTGGTTCATGTTCAGCAGCAGGTCGCGCGTGCCGGTCGGTCCGTCGGTGCGCATGAACTGGCGTGCCCAGTGCGTCAGCACGCCATCCGGGTCGTCGTGGTGCGGGCGCATGTAATGCTCGAGATCGAAACGCTCTTCCACGGAATAGGCAAAGGGAAAGATCAATGCGCTGGGGGACAGCTGCAGTTCCGGGTACAGGCCCTCGGCGTGTTCGATGGTGAACGAACAGACGATCTTCAGTTCGCTGGCAGCACCCAGTGGCGTCACCAGGGCAACCGAGTTGGAGTGCGGATCCTGGATCATCCGCACCACCGCTTCGGGGCTGACCTGCAGGTCGGTGGCCAACACCCGCTGGTCGTGACTGTCGCGCGGGCGGAACATCACCCGGTGCTCGCCGAAAGTCACCGGGGAGGCATAGCGGTAACAGGTGGTGTGGATGATGTCGTAGTAAACGGGCATATGATTGTCCCTCGGCAGGAGGCTCCCCGCGGCGTTCAATGGTGACGACCACCGGTGTCCGGCCGCGCCAGCGACGCATGAATCATGATAAACGGGATCGCCGCGACCGCCGCAAATATTGCTCGACTGGCAAAAAGGAGGAACGTGCCGCATTGATGGCGCACCGCGAGAGGGAGGACCCGGGCTCGAAGCGCCACCGCTTTACCCGGCCAGCGTATCGGAAAAACCCGCGACAAGCGGCTCGGCGGCGGGTGCCATGCGCCAGAGCCATCCGCGCCGCAAGCTCGGCCAGACCTACGCCGCTTGTTTAGTGCTTGAACCGGAGCGCCGTCTGTGCCACATTTCCTGCCTTGTGCGCGTGAGTTCGGTCTGCTGCTTGATCGGCCGCGCAAAGTCGCTGCAGCGGCGATCAAGCGACCCGAGCGGCCGGCAAGGCTGTCGGCTCCTTCGATCAGACCTCTTCGGCCGCTTGTTCATTTGCCGCAGGTCGGCCGTGATGCTTGACCGCACCAAGAGGAACACGAACAGGGGTAAAGCATGAAATACGTGATATGGGTGATGTGGCCGGCATTCATTGCGGCCGGGATCGCCGAGACGATCTTCTTCACGATGATCGATCCCGAGCAGTTGTATCTTTTCGGCCAACGTGTGGAATGGTCGGCAACGGCGACCTATTCGACCGGATTTTTACTCTTCTGGCTGGTCTGCATCGGCTCCAGCCTGATGACCTATCTGATGATGCCGCAGGACGCCAAAGAGTCGCTCATGAAAGCCGCCGGCGAGCGTGAAGACCTGGCCCGGCCAAAGCGCCGGGAACGTACCGGTAGCGGCCGCTAGATCGAAGACAGGCCCGTTTCGAGGTCGTTCTGCAGATCGACGACGGCTTCGAGACCGACCGCGATACGCAACAGATCTTCGCTGACGCCAGCCGCCGCCCGCTGCTCGGGCGTGATCCGGCCGTGCGTGGTCGACGCCGGGTGCGTCAGCGTCGTCTTGGTATCACCCAGATTCGCGGTGATCGACAGCAGACGACAGCTGTCCACCACTTTCCACGCTTCTTGCCGCGCTCCCTTGACGGTAAAGGAGACGATCGCGCCGCCGCTTTTCTGCTGCCGGCGCGCGAGATCAAACTGGGGATGCGAAGCTAGTCCGGGATAGTAGACGCGCGTCACGCTCGGATGCTGCTCCAGCCACTGCGCCAGTTGCAGTGCCTTGGCCGACTGCGCTTCGAGACGAATCTGCAGCGTTTCCAGGCCTTTCAGCAAAACCCAGGCGTTGAAGGCGGAGAGCGTCGGCCCGGCGGTACGCAAGAACCTGAACACTTCGTCGGTCAGCCTTTTTGGCCCGGCGACGGCACCACCGAGCACCCTGCCCTGACCATCCAGGTACTTGGTGGCCGAATGCAGCACCAGGTCCGCACCGAGATCGAGTGGTCGCTGCAGAACCGGCGTACAGAAGCAGTTATCGACCACCACCAGCACCCCGCGACGATGCGCGATGTCGACCAGCGCGGCGATGTCGGCGATGGCGGTCAGCGGGTTCGACGGCGTTTCCAGAAAAAACAGTTTCGTTTCCGGCCGCATGGCGGCTTGCCAGGCGGCGACATCGGTCTGGGCGACGAAGCTGGTCTGGATGCCGAAGCGCGGCATGAGGGTGCCGAGCAACTGCTGCGTCGCGCCAAAAAGGCCAGACGAAGAAACGATGTGGTCGCCGCTGCTGCATAGCGCCATCACCAGCGAGAGAATCGCCGACATCCCGGAGGCAGTCGCCACGCACGCTTCGGCACCTTCCAGTGCAGCCAGACGCTGTTCAAAGGCCGACACGGTGGGATTGGTGAAGCGCGAGTAGACGTTGCCTTCCTCTGCGCCGGAAAAGCGCGCGGCGGCCTGCGCGGCGTTCTTGAAGATGAAACTCGAGGTCAGGTACAGCGCCTCGCTGTGCTCGTTGAACTGGCTGCGCTCCTGGCCCGCGCGTACCGCCAGCGTCTCGAGGGAATAGTTGCGCTTGGACTCCATCGGCCTCACCCTACTGACATCAGGTTCAGGTGCAACTGCCGCGACATCCAGCGCTCTTCCTTGGCTGACGCCGCCTGGCCATGGCCCTCGCGAGCCAGTTCGATGGCGCTCAGGTACTCCGGGCTGACGTCGCCAGTGACATAGGAGCCGTCGAAACATGAGGTGTCAAAACAGCAAAGTGACGGCTTCAACTCGCGGATCGAAGCTTTCAGCGCCTCCAGATCCTGATAGACCAGCGCATCGGCGCCAATTTCAAGAGCGATTTCCTCGTCGGTGCGACCGGTCGCAATCAGCTCGCTGCGGGTCGGCATGTCGATTCCATAAACATTGGGGTAGCGCACCGGCGGCGAAGCCGAAGCAAAGTAGACCTTCAGCGCGCCGGCAGCCCGCGCCATTTCCACGATCTCGCGGCTGGTGGTACCGCGCACGATGGAATCGTCGACCAGCAGAACGCGCTTGCCCTTGAATTCCTGCGCCACGGTGTTCAGTTTCTGGCGCACCGAACGCCGGCGCGTCGCGTGCCCCGGCATGATGAAGGTGCGGCCGATGTAGCGGTTCTTGACGAAACCTTCACGATAAGGAACGCCGATGCGCTGTGCCAGCTGCATCGCTGAAGGACGACTCGAATCGGGAATCGGTATGACCACGTCGATTTCCCCGACGGGAATGCGGGTGAGCAGTTTGTCGGCCAGGTGCTCGCCCATGTGCAGGCGCGCTTCGTAGACGGACACGCCATCAATCACCGAATCCGGCCGGGCCAGATAGACGAACTCGAAAATGCAGGGGGCAAGCGTCGAGCTTCGCGCACACTGCCGCTGGTGCATGCGGTGATCGAGGTCGATAAAGATCGCCTCGCCAGGATCGACATCACGCAGCACCTGGAACCCGAGGGTGTCAAGCGCCACCGACTCGGAAGCGAACATGTACTCGGGACCTTCGGGGGTCTCGTTGATACCGAAGATCAATGGGCGGATGCCGAACGGATCGCGGAAGGCGAGCATGCCGTAACCCGCGATCATCGCCACCACCGCGTAGGCCCCGCTGCAGCGACGATGAACGGCGGCCACCGCGCCAAAGATCGTGTCCAGGTCCAGCCGGCATCCCTTGGCCGTGGCCTGCAGCTCATGCGCCAGGGCATTGAGCAGCACCTCCGAATCGGAGTGGGTGTTGATGTGCCGCAGGTCCTGGCGGAACATCTCTTCCTTGAGTTCCTCGGTGTTGGTCAGGTTGCCGTTGTGCCCAAGAACGATACCGAACGGCGAGTTGACGTAGAACGGCTGTGACAGCGCGGAGTCGAACGCCGAACCCGCGGTCGGGTAGCGACAGTGAGCGATGCCCATGTTGCCCGGCAGGGCGCGCATGTTGCGCGTGCGAAAAACGTCGCGCACCAGTCCCGACGCTTTGTGCATGTGGAACGCGTCGTCCTCGACGGTGGCAATACCCGCGGCATCCTGACCCCGATGCTGCAGGACCATCAGCCCATCGTAAAGCAACTGGTTTACCGCTGTCGTTGCGACAACCCCGAGAATCCCGCACATAGTCTTTCCCTACCCGAACCTGATCCGTTTAGTTACTTCCGATGGTAACCACGGCTTGCTGGCCAACACCGCTGTTTCGAGCGGGGCAGAAAAATACGCCTCACTCCACCACTTCTCTTTCGGCAGCGACGTCATGCCGCCAACGGCAACGAGGACCAGGACGATGACCAGACCACGGGCAACGCCGAACAGGGTCCCCAGCAGACGATCGGTCAAAGTCATGCCCAGGGCCTTGAGCAGGCCGCGAACCGCCAGACGAAGCAGCGCCATCACCACCAGCACGGCGACGAATATTGTCACCCAGCCGGCGACCAGGCGCAGGACCGGATCGCCAATCGACGTCAAGCCCTGGGCGACCAGCGCACCCCACCAACTGGCTGCGAAGAACGCCAGCACCCACGCCACCAGGGCGATGATCTCGCCGACCACGCCACGCCACATGCCGAGCACCAGGGAAACCGCGACGACGAACAGCACCACGTAGTCAAAGACCGTCATGGCCGCCCAGCGACGACTCCACCCACACCAATTCGTTTCAGTTTGTCGAGAGCCTTATCGGCCGCGTCGCGATTCGGGAAAGGGCCGGCACGCACGCGCGTTCGCTTGCCGTCCGGCGCATTGAGGATTTCGGTATAGGTAGGAACCCCGATCTTGCCGATGCTGGCCAGCAGCTTCTTGACGTTGGCAGGATTGGCAAAAGCGCCGATCAGAATCACGTACTGCCCATTGGGCGCGGCCGGCGGGGCTTCAACGGTCTTGCCGACAACTGCTGGAGGACTTACGGCTTTCTTTACCGGCGGCTTGTCGGCGGGCTTGGCCGTATTCTTTTCGGCGGTTTTTTCGGCGGTTTTTTCCGGCGCCCTGGCGACAGCCGGCGTCGCCGGCGGCTTGTCTTTCGCTGGCTTCACAGCTTCCCTGGGTAGCGCGTCGGCAGACGCCACGCCATCGTGCTCCTCGCCTGCCGCCACTGCGACAGGAGGAGAAGATGACCTGGCCGCCAGTTCCTTCGGGTCAAACTGCAGTTGCTCCTGCCCGGGAATTCGAATCTGGACGTCCTGCGCCACCGGCTTGGGCTCTTCGTCCATGACCATCGGCAGGATCACGGCCGCGAATCCGGCAATGGCCACCGCTCCGACCAGCCGGCGACGCGCTTTCTTCTTGAGGTGCAGTTGAGGATCGGATGTTTCAGTCATCGGTATCGTGTAATCCACTCGCGTCGCTTCGGTCAGCGACCGTTGTTGATGTTGCGCATGACGGCAGCTACCGTGTAGAACGATCCAAAGACTGCGATTCTATCATTTTCCCCGGCCAGCTTGACAGCGCGCGCGAAGGCTTGCGCCGCTGACGGCAGACACTCGACAGTGCCACCGAAACCGGCGCCGGACACCACGCCGGCCAGGACCTCAGCCGACGCACCTCGCGGCACCCCGAGATCGGCCAGCAGCCAAATGTCGATTTTGCCCGCCAGCGGTGCCAGGGACCCGGCAATGTCCTTGTCAGCCAGCATGCCAACGACAGCGATCGTCCTGGTGAAGAAGCCCATGCCGCCAAGGTTGTCGGCAAGCTCAGCCACTGCCTGCGGGTTGTGGGCCACATCGAGAATGATCGTCGGCCGACCCGGAAGCACCTGAAAGCGGCCCGGCAGATCAAGTTCGATCAGCCCGCGCCGCACCGCGTGCATCGAAACCGTCAAACGCGGCCTGAGCAACTCGACGGCGGCGAGCGCAGCACTGGCATTGGCCAGCTGGCATCGGCCGCGCAAAGCGGGGTTGGCAAGGCCGCCGCGCCGCAACCCGCCACGGCCCCAGAAAGTCCATTGCAGGCTGTCGCCGAAATAACCGAAATCACGGCCCAGCAGGTGCAGGTCGACACCAATGGCCTGCGCATGCTCGATCAGAGTGGCGGGAGGATCGGGATCCGCGCAGAGCGCCGCTTGACCGGCACGAAAAATGCCGGCTTTTTCGAAGCCGATCGAGGCGCGGGTGGGTCCCAGCCAGTCGGTGTGATCCAGCGCGATACTGGTCACCACGGCGCAATCCGGATCGTAGGCATTGACTGCATCCAGCCGGCCGCCCAGGCCGACCTCGAGAATCATCACCTCGACCTGGTGGGCGCTGAAGACCTCGAACGCGGCCAGCGTGCCGAACTCGAAATAGGTGAGCGCGACGTCACCGGCAGCCTTTCTCGCCGCCTCGACCCGAGCGAAGGCCTGGCAAAGTGCGACGTCGCCCACGGGCAGGCCGTCAATGCGCACCCTTTCGTTGTACTCGAGCAGGTGCGGCGAGGTATAGCACCCGACGCGATAGCCGCCGAAGGTGTAGATGGCGTCCAGATAGGCACAGGTCGACCCCTTGCCATTGGTGCCGCCGACGGTAATCAGCGGGCAGCGTTGCTGCTGCCCCAGGGCGTTCTTGACGCGGACGACGCGCTCCAGCCCCAGCTCGATTCCGGCCTGTCCGCTGGGGTGGAGGCTTTCGAGGTGCGCCAGCCAGGATTCGAGCGAGACGGGTGCGACGGCCTCTGCTAGCGCCAGCAGGGTGCCGCCCGGATCACCGCTCACGCACGATTCCTCACTGCAGCGCAGGCCGCCTCTGCAACAGGGCCAGCAGGCTGGCAACCCGATCCTTCATTTGGCGGCGATCGACAATCATGTCGATCGCGCCCTTCTCGAGCAGGAACTCTGAACGCTGAAAACCCTCCGGCAGCGTTTCGCGAACGGTCTGTTCAATGACGCGGGGGCCAGCAAAGCCGATCAATGCCCCCGGCTCCGCAATGACGACATCGCCGATGAAGGCGAACGAGGCCGATACGCCGCCCATCGTCGGGTCGCTGAGGATCGAGATGAACGGCTGCCGCGCCTCGGAAAGGAGTGTCAGGACCGCCGTCGCCTTGGCCATCTGCATCAGCGAGAAGAGGCCTTCCTGCATTCGTGCACCGCCGGATGCGGTGACACAGATGAAAGGTACCCGTTGCTCGACTGCGGCCCGCACGCCACGCACGAAGCGCTCGCCCAGCACCGACCCCATCGAGCCACCCATAAAGTTGAACTCGAAGACGGCAAGGACCACCGGCAGGGTCTTGATCGCACCCTGCACGACCACCAGCGCCTCGGTCTCACCGGTGGACTCGGTGGCCTCCTGCAGACGGTCGGGATAGCGGCGACTGTCCTTGAAGGCCAGCGAATCGACCGGCAGCACCTCACCACCGATCTCGCCACGCCCCTCGACGTCGAGCAGCAGATCGACCCGCGCCCGCGCGCCGATGCGCAAGTGATGGGCACACTTGGGGCAGACATTGCAGTTGGCAGCCAGATCGGTAGCGTAGAGCACCGCCTCACAGGTCGGGCACTTGCTCCACAAGCCTTCGGGCAATGCCGACTTGCGCGCCAGGCCGTTGGCGTTTCGCTTGATTTTCGGCGGCAACAGCTTGCTCAACCAGCTCATGACGTTCCTCGCGCTACTTTCGTTGCGGCATCTATTCCCCGGCGAAGTTCGGCGACCAGGGTACGGACATTCTCACAGGCCTCGTCGGGCGACGATTGCTCGATTTCTTCAATGATTCGACTGCCCACCACCACCGCGTCGGCGACGACGGCTACCGCAGCGGCGGTGCTCGCATCGCGAATGCCGAAGCCGACACCGACCGGCACGCCGGTGCGTGCGCGGATCTCGGGGATGCGTGCGGCCACCGCAGCGACGTCCAGCGCAGCCGATCCAGTCACCCCTTTCAGCGAGACGTAATAGATGTAGCCGCTGGCCAGCGCGCCGACCTGTGCGATCCTCGCCTCACTGGAAGTGGGCGCCAGGAGGAAGATCGGATCGAGTGCATGGCGGTGCAAGATCCGTGCGAACTCGACCGCCTCCTCGGGTGGATAGTCGACCACCAGGACACCGTCCACACCGGCATCGAAGGAAGCTGCAGCAAAGGCTTCGATGCCCATCGCCTCGATCGGATTGGCATAGCCCATCAGCACCACCGGTGTTTCGTTGTCATCAGCGCGAAAATTGGCAACCATTTCGAGCACCTGTCGCAGGCTCACGCCCTTGGCCAGTGCTCGCTCGGACGCCCGCTGGATAGTGGGCCCGTCGGCCATCGGATCGGAAAACGGCACACCAAGCTCAAGAATATCCGCCCCGGCGAGGACCAGGGTATGCAGCAAAGGAACGGTCAGAGCCGGGTCGGGGTCGCCCGCGGTGATGAACGGAATCAGGGCTTTGCGCCCTTGCGCCTGCAGGCGCTCGAATACTGCCTTGATTTTCGACATGGTCAGAAGGTGATGCCCGATTTGTCGGCAACGGTGTGCATGTCTTTGTCACCGCGGCCGGAAAGGTTGACCAGCAGGATACTGTCCTTCGGCAAGGTCGGTGCCAGCTGGATCGCGTAGGCCAAAGCATGGCTCGATTCGAGCGCCGGGATGATGCCTTCAAGGCGACACAGGTCGTGGAAAGCCTGCAGCGCTTCGGCATCGCTGACGCTGACGTACTCCGCCCGGCCACTATCCTTGAGCCAGGCATGCTCGGGGCCAACGCCAGGATAATCGAGACCAGCCGAGATCGAGTGGGTCTCCATGATCTGGCCGTTCTCGTCCTGCAGCAGATAGGTCCGGTTCCCGTGCAGGACGCCGGGACGACCGGCCGTCAATGAGGCGGCGTGGCGCCCGGTTGCCACGCCCTCACCTGCCGCCTCGACGCCGATCAGACGCACGCTGTCGACCGGGATGTAGGGATGAAAAATGCCCATGGCGTTGGAGCCGCCGCCCACGCAGGCAATCACGGCGTCGGGTTGGCGGCCACATTGCTCCTGCATCTGGGCGATCGACTCGCGACCGATGACCGACTGGAAATCACGCACCATCATCGGATAGGGATGTGGGCCGGCCACCGTACCGATGATATAGAAGGTGTCCGAAACCTGTGCCACCCAATCGCGCATCGCTTCATTCAGGGCGTCTTTCAGCGTTCTTGAACCGCTGGTCACCGGCACCACCGTCGCACCAAGCAGTTTCATGCGGTAGACATTGGCCGCCTGCCGCTGCATATCCTCCGAACCCATATACACCACGCATTGCATACCATAGCGCGCGGCCACGGTCGCCGTGGCCACCCCATGCTGACCGGCACCGGTCTCGGCGATAACGCGCGGCTTGCCCATCCGCCGGGCCAGCAGAGCCTGCCCGATACAGTTATTGATCTTGTGCGCGCCGGTGTGGTTCAGGTCTTCGCGCTTCAGGTAGATCTGCGCCCCACCGAACTTTTCCGACCAGCGTCTGGCGTGATAGACCGGGCTGGGCCGGCCCACATAATGTTTGAGTTCATACTCGAACTCGGCGATGAACTGTGGATCACGCTGCGCGATCGCGTAGGCTTCCTTCAGTTCGTCCAGTGCGGCGATCAGGGTTTCCGCAACGAAAACACCACCATACTGGCCGAAGTGGCCTGTGGCGTCAGGTAAATCGTAAGCAGGTACGGCCATCAACAATCTCCTTGCGGCGGCTTGCGACAATAGGCTTGCGTAGAATCAAACAGGCATGTCACCGCCTCAGGGTTGTCTGGCCAGATGGCGCCGCCAGAAGGTCCGTAGCCGACCACCCGTTTTCGTGCGCATGAGTAATCCCTTGAACACTTTCATCAATCGCCGCTCGTCAATCCAGCCGCCTGTACCGCTGCCACGAAGGCGCGGACCTTTGCCGCATCCTTGATGCCTTTGCGCGCCTCGACGCCTGACGAAACATCAACTGCGTCCGGTCGCACGCAGCGCACCGCCTCGCCAACGTTGTCGGCATCCAGCCCGCCCGAAAGGATCAACGGCTTGCCCAGGGAGCGCGGCACCAGCGACCAGTCAAAGACCTTGCCCCCCCCCCCATAACCCTCGACGTAGGCATCGAGAAGAATCGCCTGCGCCGACGGAAAGGCAGCCGCGTATTGTACCAAATCCATCCCCGGCCTGACGCGTGCCGCCTTGATGTAAGGCCGATCGAACTGCCGGCAATAGGCTTCGTCTTCATCGCCGTGCCATTGCAGCAGATGAATCGGCACCGCCGCCAGCGTCGCCCGCACGACTGCCGGCTCGGCATTGACGAAGAGCCCGACCAGGGTGACAAAGGGCGGCACGGCGCGCGCCAGTCGAGCCGCTGTCTGCAGGTCAACAAAGCGTGGACTCGGCGGATAAAAAACCAGACCCAGTGCGTCCGCGCCAGACTGCACGGCGTGCTCCAGATCCTCGAGGCGCGTCAGTCCGCAGACCTTGATGCGCGGCCTCGTCGGGCCTGCGGGTTCGCGGTTCACAGACCGGGGCCCTGCGGCACGGAGGGAGTCGTTGCGCCAGACGGCAATCCATAGTGCGGCGGGTAGCTGACAGCGGAGAGATAAAGCCCCGCTGCGGCGAAGGTCGGTGCCGCCAACTGGCGATCGCCAGCCGCCAGTAGATCGGCGATCCATTGCGGTGGATGTTTTCCCTGCCCGACATATACCAGGCTGCCAACCAGATTGCGCACCATATGGTGAAGAAAGGCAGACGCTTCGAAATCGAACACAATCAACTCGCCTGAACGCCGAATATCGGCTTTGCGCATGATCTTCACCGGTGATCGGGCCTGACACTCCGCCGCCCGAAAAGCAGAAAAATCCTGCTCACCAAGCAAGCGCTCTGCTGCTGCCTGCATCGCGGCGAGATCCAGAGGATGGTAATACCAACCGGCCCGGGAATGCCAGAGGCCGGATCGGTGAGCCCGGTTGATGAGCAGATAGCGGTATTTCCTGGCGAACGCCGAGTAGCGCGCATGGAAGTCGTCGGCAACCCTTTGCGCCCAGCGAACGGCAACTGCCGGCGGCAGGAAGGTGTTGGTCCCGCGCACCCAGGCGAACATCGGCCGATCAAGATCCGTATCGAAGTGTACCACCTGCTCCAGCGCGTGCACACCCGCGTCGGTACGTCCGGCACAGACGACGCTGACCGGCACCCCGGCAAACTGCAGCAAAGCGTCTTGCAGTGCGTCCTGAACGGTGCCACCACCGGGTTGCTTCTGCCAGCCACGGAAGCCGGTCCCGTCGTACTCGACCGCAAGAGCAATACGCATACCTCAAGCCTGCCAGAAACAGAAGATCGTCACAACGCCGGCGGCCATCCCGATAGCCAGTGGGTCGGCCCAAGAAAACGGACGATCGACGACTTCGAGCATCTCGTCGACGCTCCTCGCAGGCACGTCAAGCAGGATCCGCCAGTCGCGTGGGCGCGGCATCACCTCGACGTAGCGCAGCACCAGCATCAGACGCACGACCCCCCGCTCGGGATCGATGCCAGATGCTCGCAGGGGCCCGAGCAGGCGATGCGTGGCAGTCAGCAGATCGGACACCGGCATACATTCCAGAAGCACAGCGACGGCCATCAAGGCGACCAGCAGCCGGCCAAGATGCGTCGCAGCATCGGTCAGCCCGGCGACAGTCGGTGCCAAGGCGCCGCGCCACAGAGGCTCGCCAACACCGCCCCATGCAAGAATGACGAACAGCGATACGAAAAGCCAGCGCATGCCCCAGGCGAGCCGCCCGCACCGGCGCAACGAAGAGATGCCAAACAACTGCAGAACGAGGAAAGCGGCCACCAACTGAAGGCCAACAAGGGTCTGGCTAGCGGCCAGCATCATCAGCCAGATGACAAGGTGGGTGGTTGGATGCACTGCCGCGCCCCTACTCTCGAGCCGAAAGGCCCATTGGCCACAGCCCTGAAGGCGCTACGGCCGGCACGCTACCTGGCCCGGCGCGACGGACTTTATTCGCGCAGCCCGGCAAGGATAGCCTGTGCGGCTGCCTGCTGCGCCGCATCGCCGTCCTTGAGAACCTCCTGCAAGAGCTCGCGCGCGCCTTCCAGGTCACCCATTTCCTGATAGGCCTTGGCAAGGTCAATCTTGGTCGCCACCTCTTCGCTTGAGCTGATCTCGGGCCCGGCGGCCAGATCCACATCGGAGCCAAAGTGCGGATCGAGCGTGCTGTCGGTCTGTGCCGTCGAGAAATCCGGATTGACCAGCGTATCTTCCAGCTCGGTTTCGAAGGAAAATTCCGGCGTATCGTCGGCAGCCGGCTGCGCTGGGGAGATCTCATCAACATCGTCCAGATCCAGGCTGATCGACGACAGGTCGACCGAGGGCTGCTGCATCGCCTGGCCGAGGACGGCCGACTCGGACAGCTTGACGTCGAACTCGAGCGCCTCGGCATCCGCTGAGCCGATATCGACCGGTTCGTCGTCGTCAGCTGGTGCAGGCGCCTTGGTCCTGCTCTCCGCACTCGACTCGGTTGGCTCACCCGGCACCGCCACTCCCAGATCGAATTCGAAATCGAGGCCGGCGCCAAGTTGCGAGGTGGTTGCCTGCGACGGCAGCTCGAGGAGCACGGTCTCCTCCGGTGGGCTGACCACCTCCAGGGGCGACTTCTCAGATGTCTCCGAGCTCTCATCCTCGTCGGCGACTGGCAGCAGCGAGCCCTTTGGCAAAGAGGTCTCCAGATCGAAGTCCAGGGCCCCCCCCTGCTCCGGCGTCGGGAAAGACAAGGTAGCTTCAAGGAACGGATCATCGCCGTCGTTCGGCGCGCCGGACTGGCTGTCCTCGTCGCGATCACGATTGCGCCCGGCAAGATCGGTCTTCTCGAAATCTACCGTTTCGTCAGCCTCGTGCCCGCCACCCGACGCCCGCGCTTGCCGTGACCGAGCCGCAGGGTCAATCAGCGTCCGCTCCATCGGCTCGGAAAAGTCAACAGGCGACCTGGTTGGCTCGACAACCCGCATTTCTGGCGCGATAACCGGCACGCCGGCTGCGGCGATCGTGGCCGTCGCCGCCTCGTCAGTCATTGGAGCACCCTGCTCGCCTTGCCCAGCCGGGCCAAACAGCGCATTTCTGGAGTCAAGCTGAACACCCATCGCCGCCGTTTTTTCCCATTCCACGCCGACCCCGCCGGTGGCGTTGAAGAGCTCCGTCGCCAGTGCGTCAAATGGCTTGACATCCCTGCGACTAAAGTAAATCTCAAGCAGCTTCAGGTGAATGGCATGGCGCCCCGGATCTTTCTGCTTGGCCTCAAGCAGAATTTCTTCGGCTTGGGCATCTCGCCCGTAGGCCATGTAGACATCTGCTTCGGCAACCGGATCAACTTCATCGGTATCGATGCTGCCCGGACCGGCCTGACTGAAATCAGTCTGCGCCACCGAATGTGCGGTATTGACGCTCTGTCCGCCGGTGTTACGGAACACCGAGTTGACTACCAGATTCTCGCTGTGGGGTGCCAGCGTGCTGGTCTCATCCAGCGAACCTTCACCCTGCCGACGACGTTTGGCGAGCCAGTATGCAGCGAGAAGCGCGGCAATGCCACCACCCGCCAGGAAGGGCGTACTGGTAAACAGCTCTGTCAGGAAGCTCGACTCTTCGGGTGGAGGTGGTGGCACCACCACCTTATTCGGTGCCGGCGGCTCGACCGGCTTGGGTGGTTCCGGCTTGACCTCCGGCTTGGCGTCTTCAGCCTTTTGCTCGACCTGAGCGACCGTTCCCATCGTCTTGTCCCCGCCTGGCTGATCAGCCGGCTTGTCCACCGCCTTTGCTGCGCCCACCGGGGTTGCTACGGCAGCGGGTACCGCGACAGCGGCGGCAGGGGCAGTACCAGTAGCAGCCTGCCTCTCCAACTCGGCGAGGCTCTGGCTCTTCAGTTCGACCAGCCTCTGCAGCTCGGCAACGCTCTTCTCCAGACTCGCCAAACGCTCGTTGGCCTCTTTGAGCGCCTGCTCTTTGGCAATCAGGTCCTCGTCCGAGCGCTTGGACATTGCCGCCGACTTACCGGGGGCAAGCTCGCTTTTCGATACTTTGAGATGATCTTTCGCTTCGGCGGCAGGCCCCGCGGGCTCTTCGACCCTGGTCGTGATCTTGCCGGCCGCTTGTTGCTTTGCCGCATCCTCTCCCGCGGGAGAGTCGGTTGCGGCAGCAGCAAGTTTGCGGCGATAGGCGCCCCAATCCGATGACTGCGCCACCACGACTTGTCTGGCTTCGTTTCTTGGTATCGCCTCGACGGTACCTTTTTCCGGTATCGACAGAATCTTGCCGGCACGCAAGCGGTTCATGTTGCCGCGATCGAATGCATCCTCGTTGGCCCGGAACAACCCGACCAGCATCTGGTCGAGCGAGACCCCCTCGGGGCGTGTTTCACGAGCGATCTGGCTCAAGGTCTCGCCGCGCCTGACCTGACGGCCAGGCGCGGCGGCCGGAGTTTTTTCGGCCGGTTTCTCTGCCTGTTCCTTGGCGCGCGCCTTGTAGTACTCGACCCTCGCCGGCTTGGTTGCGGCTACACGGTCTTCGCCGACCGGCCGGACTGGCGCCACGGGCCTGGCGACCACTGCGGGCGCCGCTGAGGCGGCGGCCCGGGCGGCAAATTCGGGCGGGTCCAGCAAAAAAGTGTAGTCGCGAATCAGGCGACCCGTCGCCCAGTTGAGCTCCAGCAGCAGGTCGACAAATGGATCGTTGATTGGCCTGTTCGAACTCAACTTGATGATCGCCTGGCCATTCGGGCGCTTGGCGACGGCGAAACTGATACCGGCCAATACAGACGAGTAATCGACACCGGCCTGCTTGAACTCATCCGGAGACGCCAGCTGCGCCTTCATCCCCGCGATTTCCTCGCGCGTCGCGAACACTTCCACCTCGGCGCGCAAAGGTTGACCAAGCGCCGACAAGACGGTGATCTTGCCCAAGCCGGCGGCCTCGGTGGCCAAAGGCACAGCCGCGAGTAGCAGAGACGACGCAACCGCCAATACGGAGGTCCGGAGTCGGAGATTTTTTTCTGTTTGGCGTATTTTCTTGGCCACGGCGCCACCCTAAGCGTCGAAATCGGAATTATTAAAATAACATCATGAAGTTAGCCATGCAAGCTAAACTTGCTTCTGAGTCCAGCGCCTGCCGAAGGCCGGGAGCTGGTGTCCCGACCGGCTCTGTTTCCCTCTCTCCAATCAGCCGTCGATCAGAATCCGCAGCATGCGACGAAGAGGCTCGGCGGCCCCCCACAACAACTGATCGCCTACCGTGAAGGCACCGAGATACTCCGGGCCCATCGCCAGCTTGTGCAGACGACCGACGGGAACCGTCAGCGTCCCGGTGACCGCCGCGGGGGTCAGCTCCCGCTCACTGATCTCGCGTTCATTGGCGACGATTCTTACCCAGGGGTTGGCCTGCCCGATGATGTCGGAGACCTCATCGAGTGGCACATCGCGCTTGAGCTTGATGGTCAGGCCCTGCGCGTGGCAGCGCATCGCGCCGACCCGGACGCACAGGCCATCTACCGGAATGCTACCCGGCGAACGAAACGCCGGGAGGCCGAGTATCTTGTTGCACTCGGCACCCCCTTTCCACTCCTCTTTCGACTGGCCACCTTCGACCGGCGCGTCGATCCACGGGATCACGCTGCCGGCCAAGGGCGTGTTGCGGAAGTTCGTGGTCGGGAAGCCTGGCGAGCGCATCGTTTCGGCGACCTTGCGGTCGATTTCAAGAATTGCCGATGCCGGTTCCGCTAGCTCGACCTTGACCGCGTCATGCAGCGCACCCATCTGCAACAGCAGTTCGCGCATGTTCTGCGCGCCGGCACCGGAAGCCGCCTGGTAGGTCATGGCGCTGACCCACTCGACGAGATCGTGCCGGAACAGGCCACCGAGACCCATCAACATCAGCGAGACCGTGCAGTTGCCGCCAATCCAGTTCTTGCCACCGCTGGCCAACGCCTCCTTGATGACCTCGAGGTTAACCGGATCAAGGATGATCACCGCATCGTCTTTCATGCGCAGCGTCGAGGCAGCGTCGATCCAGTGCCCTTGCCAGCCAGCTGCGCGCAGCCGGGGAAAGATGTCCTTGGTGTAATCACCACCCTGACAGGTAATGATGATGTCCATCTCTCTCAGCACGTCGATCGACATCGCGTCCTGCAACGTGCCGCCTTCCTTGCCGGCGAGTGCCGGCGCCCTGCCACCGACCGCAGAGGTGGAGAAATAGAGCGGCTCGATATGCTCGAAATCGCCTTCTTCCACCATCCGTTGCATCAGCACCGAACCCACCATGCCGCGCCAACCGACCAGACCGACCTTGTTCATTTGCTTACCTCTGCCAGAAATCCCATTGACTCAACCCACTCAGCCGACGCTCAACGCGGCCAGAACGGCGTCACCCATCGCCCGCGTACCCACCTGCCTCGTCCCCGGCTCGTAGATATCGGCTGTCCGATAGCCTTGAGCGAGTACTTTTTTGACCGCGCCTTCGATGCGCAAGGCGGCGCCATCGGACGCAAAGGTATAGCGCAGCATCATCGCCGCCGAGAGGATCGTCGCCAGCGGGTTGGCGATGCCCTGACCGGCGATGTCCGGCGCCGAACCGTGACAGGGCTCGTACAAGCCTTTGCCGTTGGCATCCATGGAGGCCGAAGGCAGCATGCCGATCGAGCCGGTGAGCATCGCCGCCTCATCCGACAGAATATCGCCGAACATGTTGCCGGTGACGATCACGTCAAACTGTTTCGGATTGCGCACCAGTTGCATCGCGGCATTGTCGACCAGCATGTGGCTGAGTTCGACGTCGGGATAGTCGGCCGCCGTCTCGATAGCCACGTCACGCCATAGCTGCGTCGTTTCCAGGACGTTCATCTTGTCCACCGAGCACAGCCGGCCGCTGCGCTTGCGCGCCGCCTCGAAAGCGACTCGCAGGATGCGGCGAATCTCGCTCTCGCTGTAGTGCATGGTGTTGAAACCGAAGCGCTGTGGCTGGCCATCGATGTCGCGCATCTCGATGCCGCGTGGCTGGCCAAAATAGATGTCACCGGTCAGTTCGCGCACGATCAGGATGTCCAGACCAGCGACGATCTCGTTTTTCAGCGTCGAGGCGTTGGCCAGTTCCGGATAGAGAATCGCCGGGCGCAGGTTGGCGAACAGCCCAAGATGCTTGCGAATGGCCAGCAGGCCTTGTTCCGGACGTTGGGCGCGCGGCAAGCCGTCCCACTGCGGACCACCGACGGCACCGAGCAACACTGCATCGGCACCCTCAGCGAGCCGGCGCGTTGCCTCCGGATAGGGATCACCGGTGGCATCGACCGCACTGCCACCGAGCAGCACTTCGCTCATCTCGCAACCGAGATCGAGAGCTTCCAGTACGCGCACCGCTTCAGCCATTATTTCCGGGCCGATTCCGTCTCCCGGGAGAACACAGATCTTCATTCCACTTCCTTCAGGCGAACAACCAAGGCTGCTCGATTCGGCGCTTCTCCTCGAAGGCCTTGATCAAGTCGGCATGACGCAAGGTCAGGCCGATATCATCCCAGCCGTTGAGCAGGCATTCCTTGCGGAACGAGTCGACCGCAAACGATAGGGCCTTGCCGTCCGGACGCACCACCCGTTGCGGCTGGAGATCGACGAGCAGCCGAAAGCCCGGCGTTTCGTCCACCAGCGCAAACAAGGCGTCGATCTCGGCAACCGACAGAACGATCGGCAGGATACCGTTCTTGAAACAGTTGTTGAAAAAGATGTCGGCAAAGCTCTCGGCGATCACCGCCCGGAAGCCATAATCGAGCAAAGCCCAGGGCGCGTGCTCGCGCGAACTGCCGCAACCGAAGTTCTTGCGGGTGAGCAGAATCTGCGCGCCCTGATAGCGAGGCTGATTGAGGACGAAATCCGGCTTGGGCGGCCGCTGCGAATTGTCTTTCCCGGGCTCGCCAACATCCAGGTAGCGCCATTCGTCGAACAGGTTCGGACCGAAGCCGGAGCGCTTGATCGACTTCAGGAACTGCTTGGGAATGATCGCATCGGTATCGACGTTGGCCCGGTCGAGCGGAGCCACCAGGCCATCAAGACAAACGAACTTGTCCATACTTCTCCTTGCGCAACGGCCTTACTTGGCGGCTTTCTCGATCGCCTCACCACCCTTGGCGACATCCTTGCCGACGCCCTGCATGGTGTTGCAGGCGCTGAACGAAATCAGCGAAATGATCGCCACCAGAATCATTGACCAGCGTTTCATCATCTCTCCTTCAAATCAAAGCAAATCGCGTACATCGCAGAAATGCCCGGCAATCGCCGCTGCTGCGGCCATTTCCGGACTGACCAGATGCGTTCTCCCACCGGCCCCCTGCCGCCCCTCGAAGTTACGATTCGACGTCGAGGCACAGCGCTCACCGGCTTCAAGGCGGTCGGCGTTCATCGCCAGGCACATCGAACAGCCCGGCTCACGCCACTCGAAACCGGCAGCACGAAAAACCTCGTCCAGCCCTTCGTCCTCTGCCTGCCGTTTGACCAACCCCGAACCCGGGACAACCAGTGCGAGGCGGATACTGCTCGCCACCTTTCTGCCCCGCACCACGGCAGCGGCGGCGCGCAAGTCCTCAATGCGCGAGTTGGTGCATGAGCCGATGAAAACCTTGTCGATGCTGATTTCGCGGATCGGCAAGCTTGCCCTCAGACCCATGTAGACCAGCGCCCGTTCCATTCCTTCGCGCTTGACGGGATCAGACTCCTGCGCCGGGTCCGGTACGCAGGAATCGATCGGCACCACCATTTCAGGCGACGTACCCCAGGTGACCTGCGGCCTGATGTCGTCGGCAGACAGCTCGATCACGCAATCAAACTCGGCGCCATCGTCACTGCGCAGCGTGCGCCAGCGAGCGACGGCCGGCGCCCACTGCTCCGCCTGCGGAGCAAACAGGCGACCCCGCAGGTAGTCGATGGTCACTTGGTCGACCGCCACCAGGCCAAGGCGCGCACCGCCTTCGATGGCCATGTTGCAAAGCGTCATCCGCCCTTCCATCGACAAGCCGCGAATCGTGCTGCCGGCAAACTCGATGGCGTAGCCGGTGCCGCCGGCGGTGCCGATACGAGCAATGATCGCCAGCGCGACATCCTTCGCCGTAACGCCCTTGCCGAGCACGCCATCGACACGCAGCAGCATCGTCTTCGACTTCTTCTGCAGCAGGCACTGTGTCGCCAGGACATGCTCGACCTCCGAGGTGCCGATGCCCTGTGCCATACACGCGAAAGCGCCGTGCGTGCTGGTATGCGAGTCGCCACAGACGACGGTCATGCCAGGCAGCGTCGCCCCGCTCTCCGGACCGACGACGTGCACGATACCTTGACTCGGGTCCTTGAACGGGAAATAGGCCAACGCACCGACCTCCCTGATATTGGCGTCCAGGGTCTCGACCTGCAGGCGCGATATCGGGTCCTCGATTCCTCGATCCCAGTGATCGGTAGGCGTGTTGTGGTCGGCAGTGGCGACGATCGACGAGACCCGCCAGGGCTTGCGGCCGGCCAGCTTGAGGCCTTCGAAGGCCTGCGGGCTGGTCACCTCGTGCACCAGGTGGCGGTCGATGTAGATCAGCGCGGTACCATCGGCCTCCTGATGGACGACATGGTCCTGCCAAAGCTTTTCGTACAAGGTCTGCGGCATAGATCGGCAATCCGACAAAGTGCGGCCCCGGCGGGCCACTAGAGAGAGGGCAGAATTATGTCACACCGCGCTGGCCGCTGTCAGCGCCGGCTCAACGGCTGTGTTGGTCAGAGCCAGGAATCAGTGAGCAGCACGCGCCGCTACATAAAGCGGTTGCACGCGCTGCGCGTAGACACGCAGATCGGCGATCCGCGACTGGTGTGACGGGTGAGTGGACAGCCACTGCGGCGGCTGCCCTCCGGACACCCGTCCCATTTTCTCCCACAGGGAGATCGCCGCATACGGGTCGTAACCGGCTCGTGCAGCAAGTTCGACGCCGATACGGTCGGCTTCCTGCTCCATCTCGCGCGAGTTGGGGCGCATGAACGCGAGGTCGCCAACGCTACCGATCATGCTCTGCCCGAGGCCGGCATCGACACCGAAATAAGCGCCGATCAGGGCCCCGCCAAGCATCGCTGCAACGTTCAGTCCAGCGGACTGGCCAGCTTTTTCCCGACCATGCTCACGCAGCGCATGCGCAATCTCGTGTCCCATCACACCGGCAAGTTCGTCGTCGGAAACCTGCAGTTGTTCGATCAAACCGGTGTACACGGCAATCTTGCCACCTGGCATGCACCAGGCATTGAGTTCTTTTGAACTGACGACGTTGACTTCCCATTGCCAGCCGGGCGCGTCAGCGCGAAAAGCAGCAGTCATCGGGATCAGCCGCCTGGCAATCGCGCGCACCCGCTCGGTCTGCTGCGCATCGCGATTGAGCAGGTTCTTGCGCTGCGCTTCGCCCATCGTCTCACGATAGGCTTTGGCGGCCGAGCGATCGACCGTGGCCGACGAAACCAGCATGGTCTGGTCGCGCTCGACGCCAACCGTTCCGCCACCGGTGGTCCGCGTCGTCGCGCAGCCCGCGGCGAGAATGGCGGCCAGCACGGCCAATCCGCATTGACGAACATGGAACAATCTCATCAAGCACCTCAAAACCGCTGCGAAGTCTCGTTGATTGGCGTCGGAAGCCGGTTGGCGACCGCATCCAGATCGGCTTTCTTGACGCCCAACGCGACGAAGATCAGGCCCAGGACGGCGAACGCCGAACTCAGCGTATAGGTCGGCGCCGCACCCCAGGCATCCCAGGTCCAGCCACTCAGCAAGCTGCCCGCCAAACCTCCAGCGCCAAACGACAGGCTTGAATACAAGGCCTGGCCACGCGCCTGGCAACTCCCGGGAAACCACCGATTGACGGCAGCAATGGCTGCCGCATGATAGGCACCGAAGGTCAAGCCATGCAGCAACTGCGCGAGGACGATCACCCACAACCAGTCGACGCCCCAGCCGATCATCAGGAAGCGCACTATCGCCGCCGAAAAGCTGACCAGAAGAATGGTACGTAGTCCGAACCGGCGCAGCAAGCCAACCATGAAAAAGAAGATCACGATCTCTGCCAGCACCCCGAGCGACCACAGGCAGCCGACCAGAAACTTGCTGTACTGGTGACTGGAGAGGTGGATCGAGTAGAAGACGTAAAGCGCCCCGTGTGCCGCAGACATGGCAAAACACGCGGCAAACAGGGCCTTGACGCGCCGCTGACGCACGATCTCGCCAACCGGCAAGTGATCGCCCGAGGCCCCGTGCGACGGCGCCTCGGGAACGGCCAGCGCATAGACCAGAATGCCGACCAGCGTCGCGGCAATCACCCACAGCAGGCCGGACAGGGGCACCTGATCGAGCAAGGCGCCGGTAGCCATCACGGCGACAATGAAACCGATCGAGCCCCATAGCCGGATTCGGCTGTAGCGTGCCGGCTGCTCACGCAGATGGTCGAAAGTTACCGTTTCGACCAGCGGCAGTGCGGCGCTCCAGAAGAAGGCCAACAGCGCCATGGCGACCAGCATGGCCTCGAAACTGCGCACGTTAAAGAAGCTGGAAAATCCGATCAGGCTGAGTACGGCAGCCAGACGGACGATGACCACCCGCTGCCCGAGACGATCGGCCAGCGCGCCCCACAAATAGGGCGCGAACAGGCGCATCAGCTGCATCTGGGACATCAGCAATCCGATGTCCCAGGCCGAGAACGACAGCGACTGGAGATAGAGCCCGAAATACGGTGAAAACGCGCCGATGAAGGCGAAATAGAAAAAGTAGTAGCCGGAGAGGCGCCAATAGGGCAAAGCATGCATCCGGCAATTCTACCGGATGCGCCGAACCACCCCGGCGAGGATCGGCTCAGTCGCCGTTCTTGTGTGCGACCAGCATCCGGTACATCTGGTCCTTGAGAAAGACGCGGTGTTTCTTCATGTTCTCGATGGTGAAATCGCCGACCGGCAGGTCTTCCTCCTCGAGACGTTCGACCTCCCGGGTCAGATTCTGGTATTCATCATACATGTGGCCGAACGGCTCGCTCGCTGCTTTCAGGGCGTGAATCGAATCCAGATACTCGGGGAACTCGTGGTGAAGATCGTGGTGCTCAACGTGCATGATCATGGCCTCTTTCTGATCCTGGTCGGCCCACTGCACGACCAGACCCGGGAATTATAACCAGTGCGACCACTGGCCGTCACGCGTCCGCCGCACCGGCAATACGCGCCATGCTGCAGACCACATCACCGCACTGCGCACGGTGGCGCAGGGCATGGTCGATCAACACCAGCGCCAGCATCGCCTCGGCAATCGGCGTCGCCCGAATGCCGACACAGGGGTCATGCCGACCGTGCGTTTCGACTATCGTTGCGCTGCCATCGAGACTGATCGAACGTCGCGGCAAACGAATGCTCGACGTCGGCTTGATCGCCAGGTTGACCAGAATATCCTGCCCGGTGGATAGGCCGCCGAGTACCCCGCCGGCGTTGTTGGTGAGGAAGCCCCGCGGCGTCATCTCGTCGCCGTGCTCGCTGCCCCGCTGCGCAACGCTGGCAAAACCGGACCCGATTTCGACCCCCTTCACCGCGTTGATGCTCATCATCGCGTAAGCAATCTCGGCGTCAAGGCGGTCATAGACCGGCTCACCCCAACCAGGAGGTACGCCACTGGCGGCGACGGAGATCTTCGCGCCGACCGAATCACCGGCCTTGCGCAGTTGATCCATGTAGTCCTCGAGCTGCGGCAGGATCGCCGCGTTCGGCGCGAAAAACGGATTGTTGGCGATCTCGGCATCGTCAAGGAAGGGGATCTCGAGCGGCCCGAGCTGGCTCATCCAGCCGCGGATGGTGATCCCGTAACGCTCCGCCAGCCACTTGCGGGCGATGGCCCCCGCGGCGACGCGCACCGCCGTCTCGCGCGCCGACGAACGGCCGCCACCGCGATGATCACGAAAACCGTACTTCTGCGTGTATACGTAGTCGGCGTGCCCGGGGCGGAAGGTTTCGGCAATATTGCCGTAATCCTTACTGCGCTGGTCCTGATTACGAATCAGCAGACCAATCGGCGTGCCCGTCGTTCTGCCGTCGAAAACGCCCGACAGAATCTCGACCTGGTCGGGTTCACGCCGCTGCGTCACATGGCGCGAAGTCCCCGGCCGGCGACGGTCGAGTTCGACCTGGATGTCGGCTTCGCTGATCGCCAGTCCGGGCGGACAGCCATCGACCACGCAGCCGATTGCCGGACCGTGCGACTCACCGAACGAAGTGACGGTGAACAGCGTGCCAAGGGTGTTGCCGGACATGGCTTTCTCTTCAGCGTTAGAATGGGCGCAAAGTTTACCATAGCGCCAGACACACGATCCCAGCCCTCCGCAATGACCGACAAGCCTTCCCGCCCAAGCAAGCCGCAAGCGACGCCCACCCCGAAAACGCCCACGCAGCGGTATTCGCCAAGCCCGAGCAACGGCCTGCGCCAAGCGGAGACCCGCTGGCAGAGAACCATTCGCTATGGCTGGGACAAGGGTGGCAGCAAGGGCGGTCGCTAGCCCCGGGGACACGGGTCCAGGAGACACTCCGCTCAGCCCGCACCGACCACGCCCGGTAACGCCGCGAGGCCGGATTCGCCGCGCGCCCGGCGAGCGAGCAGCCGCGTCGGCGACGCCGGGGAGTCCCCTCACCTGGCCGCGAAAAATCGACCCCGAGGGTCGCGAAACCGTCGTAATGGCCAGGCCGAAAGGGCGCGATCCGTTGTCGTACCAGCAATGCCCGCGCGCTCCCGAAAGAGCAAGAATCGGGTGGCAGGCGCCAGCCGACACGGCGACAATCAAGCCACACCACAATTCGACGAAGACGCCAATGGATACCGCCAGCATCATCAGACTGTTCTGCCTCGCCGCGATCTGGGGCGCCTCGTTTCTCTTCATGCGGGTCAGCGTTCCCGCCTTCGGCCCGGTAGCGTTGATCATGTTCCGCGTCGGCATTGCCGCCGTATTCCTCTGGCTGGCAAGCCGGTGGCTGAAACGCCCTCTCGAACTGAGGCGCACCTGGAAGCATTTCCTGACCGTCGGGCTACTGAACTCGGCCCTGCCCTTTCTCCTCTTCGCCTACGCCGCGCTGTCGCTCCCCGCGTCGCTGCTGGCGATTCTCAACGCCACCTCGCCACTTTTCGGAGCGGTGATTGGCGCCCTCTGGCTGCGCACCCCGCTGACCGGCGCCGTCGCTCTCGGTCTCGGCTGTGGCCTCGCCGGCGTCAGCGTGCTGGTCGGCAAGAACATCGCCTTGGCCAACGCCGGTGAGTGGATGGCGATTGCCGCCGGGCTGCTCGCCCCCCTGTCGTACAGCATTGCCAGCATCTATGCCAAGGCACGCCCTGGCGTGGCGACGCCCTTCGACAACGCGCACGGCAGCATGTGGATGGCCAGTCTGGTCGTCCTGCCGCTGTTTTTTCTGGCGCCCGTTCGCCATCTTCCCGACGCTGGCGACTGGGCTGCCGTATCTTTGCTGGGGGTGGTGTGCACCGGCGCCGCCTACCTGCTGTACTTCCGGCTGATCGACGATGTCGGACCCACACGCGCGCTTTCCGTGACCTTTTTGATCCCCGTCTTTGGCGTTCTCTGGGGGGCGGTCTTTCTCGACGAAGCGGTTGGCTGGCATACGCTGTTCGGTGGCGCGCTGATTCTGACCGGTATCGCGCTCACCACTGGCGTTCTCGAGCGCCTGAGGCAAGCCGCGTGAACCCGTTCGACGAGCGCTGCCGGGCGTATGAAACGGTCGCCCGCGCGATCCGTTTCCTCAGACAAAACACCCCTGGCCAGCCGGGACTTGAGGAAATCGCTGACCACGTCGGCATCAGCCCGTTTCATCTCCAACGCACCTTCAGCGTCTGGGCGGGAATTTCACCCAAGCGTTTTCTGCAATACCTGACCACCGAGCACGCCAGGTCCCTACTGCGAACGCAGCACGACGTCCTCGCCGCAGCGTACGCAGCGGGCCTGTCGGGGCCTGGCAGGTTACACGATCTGATGGTCGCCTGCGATGCCGTGACGCCGGGCGAGGTCCGCTCGCTGGGCGAAGGACTGGTCATCACCTACGGCTTCGGGCCGACGCCATTCGGACGGGTGATCGCCGGCAGCACCGAGCGCGGCCTTTGTCATCTGCAGTTTACGGCGTCCACCAACGACACCACTGCCGTATTACAGCTTCAGTCGGAATGGCCACACGCCACGCTGATACGCAACGATGAGGCGCTCGCGGAAACCGTCCAACGCGCATGTTCCCTTGCCGAACAGCAACGGCCGCTACACTTGCTGCTACGTGGCACCAATTTCCAGATCAAGGTCTGGGAAGCGCTGATCAGTATCGCACCCGGTGACGCGGTCTCGTATCGGACGCTGGCAACGCTGATCGGCAATCCCCGCGCACAGCGCGCGGTCGGCTCCGCCCTGGCGCGCAATCGCATCGCCGTGCTGATCCCCTGCCATCGCGTCATTCGCGAAAACGGCGACATCGGGAGCTATCGCTGGGGTAGCGAACGAAAACAAGCCCTGCTGTCGTTCGAGTCGGCGCGAGCCTGCC